>NZ_JBQLIX010000017.1:0-98951 GCF_052156495.1 Pseudomonas sp. NCHU5216
CCGATACCAGAAGCCTGGCATCGGATTTTCGTGGAAGCCCCGCGGGGGCTCAAATGCTTAAGTGAACAGCATTACGCACTAGGCGGGGCTTTTTATTGAGCTTCAACCCCAACATCCCTGGCAGGTGTAGGGTCAATCTACTCTGATGTCAGCGAGCCATCAATCCCAGCTCAACGCCCCACCCGTCTGATACTCGATCACGCGGGTCTCGAAGAAGTTCTTCTCTTTCTTCAGATCCATGATCTCGCTCATCCACGGGAAGGGGTTGGTGGTGCCTGGGTACTCTTCCTTCAGGCCGATCTGAGTCAGGCGGCGGTTGGCGATGAATTTGAGGTAGTCCTCCATCATCGCGGCGTTCATGCCCAGTACGCCGCGCGGCATGGTGTCACGTGCGTATTCGATCTCCAGTTGGGTGCCCTGCAGGATCATCTGGGTCGCTTCGTCCTTCATTTCGGCGTCCCACAGGTGCGGGTTTTCGATCTTGATCTGGTTGATCATGTCGATGCCGAAGTTCAGGTGCATGGATTCGTCACGCAGGATGTACTGGAACTGCTCGGCGGTGCCGGTCATCTTGTTGCGGCGGCCCATGGAGAGGATCTGGGTGAAGCCGCAGTAGAAGAAGATGCCTTCCAGTACGCAGTAGTAGGCGATCAGGTTCTTGAGGAACTGGCGATCGGTTTCCGGGGTGCCGGTCTGGAAGGTGGGGTCGCTGATCGAGCGGGTGTACTTGAGGCCCCAGGAGGCTTTCTTCGCGACGCTCGGGATCTCGTGGTACATGTTGAAGATTTCGCCTTCATCCATGCCCAGCGATTCGATGCAGTACTGGTAGGCGTGGGTGTGGATCGCTTCCTCGAAGGCCTGGCGCAGGATGTACTGGCGGCACTCGGGGTTGGTGATCAGGCGGTACACGGCCAGCACCAGGTTGTTGGCGACCAGGCTGTCGGCGGTGGAGAAGAAGCCGAGGTTACGCTTGACGATGCGGCGCTCGTCTTCGGTCAGGCCATCGGTGCTCTTCCACAGCGCGATGTCGGCGTTCATGTTCACTTCCTGCGGCATCCAGTGGTTGGCGCAACCATCCAGATACTTCTGCCAGGCCCAGTCGTACTTGAAGGGTACGAGCTGGTTGAGGTCGGCGCGGGCGTTGATCATCTGCTTGTCGCCGACGTGTACGCGAGCGCCTTCGCCTTCGAGTTCGTCCAGGCCTTCCTGGATGTCGAGGTCGTTCAGGGCTTTCTTGGCGCGGGCCACGGCGTCGGAGTCGGAGGCCTCCACGGCGCGCGCTTCGAGGGCGGCGTCACCGCCGACCTGGTTCAGCGCGTCGAGGCTCATGTCGCCCGGTTGTGCGGTGGTTTTCTGTGCGACGGCGGCTTCTGCGCCGTCTTCCTTGTCGAATTCATCCCAGCTCAGCATGGTGGGGCTCCTTTCAGGAGCAGCTTCAAGCGGCAAGCTTCAAGCTGCAAGTAGTGGGTGAGGGCGGGGAGGAGCGGCTCCATCCCCGCTAGCGGCACGCGCTTGGCAATGTTGTGCGGTCAGCTTGAGGCTGACCGCTTGCAGCTTGCCGCTGCTTTATTGGCACGCCTCGCAGTCGGGTTCGTCGATGGCGCAGGCTTTGGGTACGGGCGCCGGGGCCGGGGCGGCCTGCTGGGCAGGGGCCTGGGCCTTGGCCGAGAAGCCGTCATCTCCACCAGCGGATACAGCGTTGAGCTTGCCGGTGTTGATGGTGGATTTCTCGGTGCTGGTGGCGGCCAGGGCACGGAGGTAGTAGGTGGTTTTCAGGCCACGGTACCAGGCCATGCGGTAGGTCACGTCCAGCTTCTTGCCCGAGGCGCCGGCGATGTACAGGTTCAGCGACTGAGCCTGGTCGATCCACTTCTGGCGACGGCTGGCGGCGTCGACGATCCACTTGGTTTCCACCTCGAAGGCGGTGGCGTACAGGTCTTTCAGATCCTGCGGGATGCGCTCGATCTGCTGCACGGAACCGTCGTAGTACTTCAGGTCGTTGACCATGACCGGATCCCACAGGCCGCGGTTCTTCAGGTCGCGCACCAGATAGGGGTTGATCACGGTGAATTCGCCGGAGAGGTTCGATTTCACGTACAGGTTCTGGTAGGTCGGCTCGATGGACTGCGACACGCCAATGATGTTGGAGATGGTCGCAGTCGGCGCGATGGCCATGATGTTCGAGTTACGAATACCTTTCTTCACGCGCTCGCGCAGCGGCGCCCAGTCCAGCGATTCGGAGAGGTCGACGTCGATGTACTTCTGGCCACGGGATTCGATCAGGATCTGCTGCGAGTCCAGCGGCAGGATGCCTTTGCTCCACAGCGAGCCTTCGAAGGTGCTGTAGCTGCCGCGCTCTTCGGCCAGGTCACAGGAAGCCTGGATGGCGTAGTAGCTGATGGCTTCCATCGACTTGTCGGCGAACTCGACGGCAGCGTCGGAACCGTAGGCGATGTGCTGCAGGTACAGGGCATCCTGGAAGCCCATCAGGCCGAGGCCGACCGGACGGTGCTTGAAGTTGGAGTTACGCGCCTGGTCGACGCTGTAGTAGTTGATGTCGATGACGTTATCGAGCATGCGCACAGCGGTCTTCACGGTGCGGCCGAGTTTCTCGATGTCCAGCTTGCCGTCGACGATGTGGTTGACCAGGTTGACCGAACCCAGGTTGCAGACGGCGATCTCGTCCTTGTTGGTGTTCAGGGTGATCTCGGTGCACAGGTTGGAGCTGTGTACCACGCCCACGTGCTGCTGCGGGCTGCGCAGGTTGCACGGATCCTTGAAGGTCAGCCAGGGGTGGCCGGTCTCGAACAGCATCGAGAGCATCTTGCGCCACAGATCCTTGGCCTGGATGGTCTTGTACAGCTTGATCTTGCCGTACTCGATCAGGGCTTCGTAGTACTCGTAGCGCTCCTCGAAGGCCTTGCCGGTGAGGTCGTGCAGATCCGGCACTTCACTTGGGGAGAACAGAGTCCACTTGCCGTCCTCGAAGACGCGCTTCATGAACAGGTCGGGGATCCAGTTGGCGGTGTTCATGTCGTGGGTACGACGACGGTCGTCACCGGTGTTCTTGCGCAGTTCGAGGAATTCCTCGATGTCCATGTGCCAGGTTTCCAGGTAGGCGCAGACCGCGCCCTTGCGCTTGCCGCCCTGGTTGACCGCGACAGCGGTGTCGTTGACCACTTTGAGGAAGGGCACGACGCCCTGGGATTTGCCGTTGGTGCCCTTGATATAGGAGCCCAGCGCGCGCACCGGCGTCCAGTCGTTGCCCAGGCCGCCGGCGAATTTGCTCAGCATGGCGTTGTCGTGAATGGCGCCGTAGATGCCCGACAGGTCGTCCGGCACGGTGGTCAGGTAGCAGGAGGACAACTGCGGACGCAGGGTGCCGGCGTTGAACAGGGTCGGGGTGGACGCCATGTAGTCGAACGAGGACAGCAGGTTGTAGAACTCGATGGCGCGCTCTTCGCGGTTCTTCGGTTCTTCGATGGCCAGGCCCATGGCCACGCGCATGAAGAACACCTGCGGCAGCTCGAAGCGGATGCCGTCCTTGTGGATGAAGTAGCGGTCGTACAGGGTCTGCAGGCCCAGGTAGGTGAACTGCTGGTCGCGCTCGTGGTTGATCGCGGCGCCCAGTTTCTCCAGGTCGAAGGTCTTCAGCTTGGCGTCCAGCAGCTCGAACTCCACGCCTTTTTCGACGTAGGCGGGCAGGGCCTTGGCGTACAGCTCGGCCATCTCGTGGTGGGTGGCGCTGGCGGCGATGCTGAGGAAGCTCAAGGCCTCGGCGCGGATGTTGTCCATCAGCAGGCGGGCGGTGACGTAGCTGTAGTTCGGCTCGCGCTCGACCAGGGTGCGGGCGGTCATCACCAGGGCGGTGTTGACGTCTTTTTCGGCCACGCCGTCGTACAGGTTCTTCAGGGTTTCACGCTCGATCAGCGCACCATCGACTTCGGCCAGGCCTTCGCAGGCCTCGCGGATGATGGTTTGCAGGCGGCCCATGTCCAGCGGCTGCAGTTCGCCAGCGGCGTTGGTGATGCGGATGCTCGGGTGCGGCTGGGCGATTTCGCTGCCGGCACTGGCCTTGCGCTTGCTGGCCTGGGCTTCGCGGTAGATCACGTAGTCGCGAGCAACCTTCTGCTCGCCAGCACGCATCAGGGCCAGTTCGACCTGATCCTGGATCTCTTCGATATGGATGGTGCCGCCGGAGGGCATGCGGCGCTTGAAGGTGGCGGTGACCTGCTCGGTCAGGCGCGCGACGGTGTCATGGATACGCGACGAGGCGGCAGCGGTGCCGCCCTCCACGGCGAGAAAGGCCTTGGTGATGGCGACGGTGATCTTGTCATCGGTGTAGGGGACGACAGTGCCGTTGCGCTTGATCACGCGCAGTTGGCCGGGGGCGGTGGCAGCCAGATCCTGGGAGGAGTCGGCGGCCTGCGGCGCCACGGCCTGCGGGTTCTCGCGAGTGGTGTCGGTATGCATGGAGATCTCCGTGTTCTGTAATTTTCAGGTTGGACATCACGATTGGAAACCGTGCCTTGTCCGCCGTTCATTCCATTAACAACTAAGCCGCACACGGCTTGGGCCGGTACGGGGTGGTGCAAGAGCGTGCAGGCTGGGCGCTGCCTGGCTGCGTGCGAAGCGCCTGCATCGGCTGCGTTCGCATGAAGTCCGATGGCCGTCCTGGCGCTCGACGCAAAGCGAGGCATTACCACAGCTCGCCTACTACATATAGTGTTCGGCGCACGATTCGGCTCGTCGCCTGCATCAGCCTCAGGCGCCTGCAAGGCGACCTGGGTGGGCATAGCCCGCATCACGGCTGGGCTTATGCAATGTACTTGGCAAAAACAGTAGAAAAAACCTGGCGTCAAGGGCTTGCGCGTTGTGCTTTTTTTGTGTCCTGTTTTTCCCTGCGACCCAATATCTGGTGGGTGCCGTGCAATGGGGATACAAGATAGTGCGCTGCTTGAGGTATTGCAAGGCGCTCGCAACAGAACAACCTGTGGATAAGATGTGCGTGCCTTGTGGGTGCCTGCGGCCAACCCCGCATGTGCTCTGGCTCAGGCCGCCTATGACCGCTCGTCGCCCTCGCTGGACGGTGCGCAACGAGGCGGCGAAGGTGTTTCTCAGCGCATAGCCTAACACTATATCTAGGGTCTGTTGCCGTTTCGCGCACGGCCGAGCCTGGGGCCATTTGGCGCAGTGATGCAGCTCGCCTGAGCACGGCAACAGCCCTAGAATGAGCGCCGTTCGCCAAGCAGCGAGGTGGGGTGTGGAACGAGAAGGGTGGCAGATCCTCATTGTCGAGGATGACCAGCGCCTGGCGCAGTTGACCCAGGAGTACCTGGAGGGCAACGGCCTGCGCGTGAGCATCGAGGCCGACGGCGGCCGTGCCGCGGCGCGCATTCTGGCCGAGCAGCCGGATCTGGTGGTGCTCGACCTGATGCTGCCGGGCGAGGACGGCCTGAGCATCTGTCGCAAGGTGCGCGACGGTTACAAGGGGCCGATCCTGATGCTGACTGCCCGCACCGATGACATGGATCAGGTGCTCGGCCTGGAGATGGGCGCGGACGATTACGTGTGCAAGCCGGTACGCCCGCGTGTGCTGCTGGCGCGCATTCGTGCCCTGCTGCGCCGCCGCGAAGGCAGCGAGGCCGAGCGTGACGAGGGTGAACCACGCCGCCTGCAGTTCGGCCCGCTGGCCATCGACAAGGCGATGCGCGAGGCCTGGCTGGGCGAGCAGGGCATCGAGTTGACCAGCGCTGAGTTCGATCTGCTCTGGCTGCTGGCGGTCAATGCCGGGCGCATTCTCTCCCGTGAGGAAATCTTCAACGCCCTGCGTGGCATCGAGTACGACGGCCAGGATCGCTCCATCGACGTGCGCATCTCGCGTATTCGCCCCAAGATCGGTGATGACCCCATGCATCCTCGGCTGATCAAGACGGTGCGCAGCAAGGGCTATCTGTTCGTTCGCGAGGCGGCCGAGGGTTTGCTGTGAAGGCGTCGACGGACAGCCGCCAAGCGGCGGCAGAAGGTGCCTTTCCCACCCTGAGCACCCGGCGTTTTCAGTTGCGGGAGATCGTTCAGGAGGACATCCGCGCCATCTTCCAGGGGCTGTCCCACCCAGAGGTGATCCGCTACTACGGGGTGTCCTACGCCACGCTGGAGGCGACCCAGGAGCAGATGGACTGGTACCGTGAGCAGTGGCTCGAAGGCACCGGCATCTGGTGGGGCATCTGCCGCGCGCAGGCACCGGCCGAGTTGCTGGGCGCATGCGGCTTCAATGATTGGGAGTCGCGTCATCGGCGCGCCGAGATGGGCTATTGGCTGATGCCCGAACACTGGCATGGTGGGGTGATGCGCGAGTGCGTGGAGGCCATCGTCAGCCATGGTTTCGCGGCCATGGGGTTGCACCGTATCGAGGCGATGGTCGACACCGACAATGTCGCCAGCAGCGCCCTGCTGCGCGGCCTGGGCTTCAGCCATGAGGGCGTGCGCCGCGAATGCGAATATCAGGACGGGCGCTATATCAGCCTGGACAATTTCGGCCTGCTCAGCCGGCAATGGTCGGCGCGATGAACTCCATCTTCCTGCGCATCTACGGCGGCATGCTTGCCGCGCTGGTGCTGGTGGCCCTGCTCGGTGTGGGCACGCTGCATCTGGTCAACGAGGTGCGCAGCGATCAGTACCGTGAGGGGCTGGCGCGCGGTACCTTCCGCCTGATGGCCGACAACCTGAAGAGCATGGACGAGGTGGAGCGGCGCCGGGCGCTGGTGGTCTGGTCGCGTTTGCTGGGCATCCCCCTGCGCGTGCAGACACTGGATGAGGCGCGGCTGGACAGCCGCGAGCGCAAGCACCTGCAGCGCGGTAACGTGCTGGTGCGCCAGACCGGGCCGCACTCGGCCAAGGTCTATGCTGTGCTCGAGGACAAGGCGCCGCTGCTGTTGACCGGCGAAGTGCGGCAGATCAGCGAGCAACTGGCCCGCGCCACCAATTACCTGCTGATCGATGAGCTGATCCGTTACCCGGTCGACGAGCAGCCGCAGCGCCTGGCCGAGTTGAAGGAGGCCAAGCAGTTCGGTTTCGACCTGCATCTGGTGCGCCTGGAGGACGCGCGGCTCGACCTCGATCAGCGCCGCCGTATCGATGAAGGCGATACGGTGATGGCGCTGGGCCGCGGCGGTGATTCCATCCATGTATTCTCCGGCATCGTCGACACCCCCTGGGTGCTGGAGATCGGCCCGCTGTACCAGATGAACCCCTATCCACCGCAATTGCTGGTGCTGATCGGTGCCCTGGGCCTGAGCCTGATCGGCTTGATCGTCTACCTGCTGGTGCGCTCCCTGGAGCAACGCCTGCGGGCGTTGGAGAGCGCCGCCACGCATATTGCCAGTGGTCGCCTGGACGCCCGTGTGCCGACCCGTGGTGCCGACTCGGTGGGGCGCCTGGCCAGCGCCTTCAACGCCATGGCCGAGCACCTGCAAAGCTCGCTCAGCACCCAGCGCGAACTGGTACGCGCGGTGTCCCACGAGCTGCGCACACCGGTGGCGCGCCTGCGCTTCGGCCTGGAGATGATCGCCGATGCCGAGAGCGACAAGGCGCGGCGCAAGTACATGGAGGGCATGGACAGCGACATCCAGGACCTCGACAAGCTGGTCGACGAGATGCTCACCTACGCCCGCCTGGAGCAGGGCTCGCCGGCGTTGAACTTCCAGCAGGTGGAGCTCTGTGGCCTGATCGATCAGGTGATCGAGGAGCTGGCGCCGCTGCGGGCCAGCGTGCAGGTTCAGCGAGCGCCACTGGTCAGCGTGCTAGGCCAAGACAGTTGCTGGGTCGAGGCCGAGCCTCGCTACCTGCACCGGGCGTTGCAGAATCTGGTGAGCAATGCCATGCGCTACGCCGAGGGGCGGGTGCTGATCAGTTGCCGCCTCGGCCACAAGCGCTGCCGCATCGATGTCGAGGACGATGGCCCAGGGGTACCGCAGGAGGCCTGGGAGCGCCTGTTCAGCCCCTTCCTGCGCCTGGACGACAGCCGCACGCGGGCATCGGGCGGGCATGGCCTGGGGCTTTCGATCGTGCGTCGGATCATCTACTGGCATGGCGGGCGGGCGCAGATCGGCCAGAGCGAGACGCTGGGCGGCGCCCGGTTCAGCCTGGTGTGGCCGCGGCGCCAGGGAGAGTAGGGCGCGATGGCGTGCTGAGCCTGGTGCGCATAGCGCACCCTACCGACGACCCGTAGGGTGCGCTATGCGCACCGGATGATCAGCTAGCCGTAGGGTGCACCGCGCGCACCGTTTATCTATCCGGCAGCTACTGCCACCAGGCTCAACACCTTGTCCTCGAACAGGGCGAACTGGCCGTCCAGCTCGGCGCCATGCCGCCATTCGTGGTGCAGATCCATCAGCAGGCGCAGGCGTACGCTGTCCTTACCGATATCCAGCAGCTCGGCATCGTGAAAGTAGAAGCGCGTCAGGGTCAGCGGGTAGAGCGCCTTGAACAGGCTTTCCTTGAACGAGAAGGTCAGGCTGATGCGCAGGGCGCGGGCGTCGTCGTCGAGGCCGTGCAGGCGCTGTTGCTCGTCCGGGGTGAGGATTTCGCCTTGCAGGCGCAGCGCTCGCTCGACCGGCAGCAACTGCTCCACGTCCAGGCCGATGCCACGCCACTGCGTCTGGTGTGCCACCAGCGCAGCGGCCCAGCCATCGCCGTGGGTGATGGAGCCGGCCACACCCAGCGGCCATTGCGGCGCGCGGTCGCTGCCCACGGCCGGCACGCTGGCCTGGCCGGTCAGCCGGCGCAGGGCCTCGCGCGCGCACAGCCGGCCTGCCAGATACTCGCTCTGACGCTTGGCCACGCCCGGCACCGGGGTGATGCCGCAGCGCTGGAAGTCGTCGGCGTGCAGCCGGGCGGGATCGAAGCGGGTGCTGATCAGGTGGCTGCCAGCCAGGGGGCGAGGCAGTGGGTCATGCGCGTCGAGCGCGCTGCAGCAGGCGGGGTGATGGTCGTTCATGGGCCGGCATTGTGCCGCGACGGGAACTCGCCAGTCATCCTCCGTTTACATTTCTTTGCAGGCGGCAACAAAGATAAACGGACGTTCGTTCCGCTTTTTGTCACACTCATCCGGCATTCACAAAGAATGCAGGTGAGGTTGTAGCAGGTGCCCTGCACCGGCTTTTTCTCCAGATTCGAGAACGGCAGTCCTGTTGGGCTGCCGTTTTTTTTGGCCTCGATATTGGTTGTTGCGCGGCGGCTCAGCGGAGCAGGCCGAACTCATCGGCCAGCTTGCGATATTCGGCCACCTGCTGGTGCACGAAGGCTTCCAGTTCCGGGCCTGTCATGGCCAGGGGGAGCAGGTCGAAGTGTTCGCGTTGGGCGTTGAAACTTTCCTGGGTGAGCAGGGTTTCAAACTGCTTCTGCCACCACTGGAAGTCTGCATTGTCGACCTCTGGCCCCATGTAGAAGCCACGCACGATGGGCCAGACGACGTCGTAGCCCTGTTCCTTGGCGGTAGGGATCTGCGCCAATTTGCCGGGCAGTCGTTCTTCGGCAAGGATTGCAAGGATGCGCACCTTGCCCGCCTCCAGTTGCGCCGTCGCCTCACCAAAACCGCTGACTACCGCCTGTACATGGCCACCGAGAAGAGCCGTCATGGGTTCGCCGCCACCCTCGAACGCCACGTAGCGCAGGTTTTCCGGCACGACCTCGGCACTGCGGGCGATCAGTGCCGCTTGCATCCAGTCCTGGCTGCCGACGGTGCCGCCAGCGCCGATCACCAGCCCAGCCGGGTCTTTCTTCAGTTGCTGGATCAGATCGTCGAAGCTTTGCAAGGGCGAGTCGCGACGCACGATCACGGCACCATAGTCCGTGCCGATGGCCGCCAGCCAGCGCACGTCGTTTTCGTCGTAGCGGCCAAACTTGCCTTGCGCCAGATTCAACAGCGAGCCACTCGACCAGGCGGTGATCACACCGGCCTCCTTGGGCCGCTGCGCCACCACCGTGTTGTAGGCGACGGCGCCGATGCCGCCGGGCATGTAGGTGACGCGCATTGGCGCCTTGAGCAGGCCGCTGTCCTTGAGGCCGCTCTGGGCCAGTTTGCAGGTGATGTCGAAGCCGCCACCGGGCTTGGCCGGGGCGATGCATTCGGGGCGTTTCGGTTCGGCCAGCGCAAGGCTGGTGCCAAGCAGGCTCGAGGCCATCAGCGCGACGAGAGGGACACGGTTTTTCATCTGTTCTCCTGTGGAGTTTTATTGTGGTGCTGGCTGACCCGGCGACGCCGGCGTCAGGACGACGAGCGGGATGCGCAGAGGCATCCCGCTAGTTTCTGGGTTCAGTCGTTGCCGAGCTTGAGCCTGTCGGGCTGGCGCTTCTCGATCGCATGCTTGAGCAGCGCCGCGCTGCGGAAGATGCCGTGGGCGAACTTGCCGTAGGGCATGGTGAGGAAGAACGCCATCACCGTGCCGAGGTGGAGGGCCAGCAGCACGGCCATCGCGCCGCTGTCGCGCCAGGCCAGCAAGGCCAGGCCGGTCAGGCTGATCAATAGCAACAGCAGGATGAAACCGCGATCCATCGGTGCCTGGGCGCGGTCGCCCTGTTCCGGGGCGCGGCGATGGTTGAGCCAGAGCAGGCCGGCAGGGCCGATCAGTAGGCCGATACCGCCCAGGGTGCCGAGCAGCACCGGCAGACTCAGCAGCGGGTAGGGCGCGTGCAGGCCGAGCAGGTAGTGATAGAGCGTGGCCACGCTGGTGGACGCCAGGCACAGCATGAAGCCGTAGAAGGTGAAGTGGTGGAAGCGCCGGCGCCACAGGGTGAAGTGGTCGCTGTCGTTGTTGCAGCCTTGTCCGTGGCCGCCGTCGAGGTACTTGAGTTTGAGTACCGCGCCGGAGGCTTCGGCGATGGCTGCACCACTGGCCAGCGCTTGTGCATCGGCGGGGCTGATCGCCCGCCAGAAGCGGGTGACGCCAATGGCCAGGGCGAGGATGGCGAAGCCGAAGGCAGCGCCGAACATCAGGGCCAGGGTGTTGTGCGGGAAGATCGCGTAGAAGTTGCCGGCCAACTGCCCGGGAAACAGCGTGCCCTTGACCAGCAGCGTCAGCAGCAGGAACAACGCCAGCGAGCCTGCCAGGGCCAGCGACAGGGTCAGGCCGTTGCGCTGGTAGAGCGTGCCGAGTTTGCCGGGCCAGGCGTACTCGATATAGGTATCGAGGCGTACCTTGGCCATGGCTTGCGGCACGTTCACGGCGAACTCGTGCGGTGGCGCGTACTGGCAGGCATGCAGGCAGGCGCCGCAGTTGTGGCAGAGGTTGGCCAGGTAATGCACGTCGGCCTTGGCGAAATCCAGGCGGCGGGTCATGGCGGGAAACACCGCGCAGAAGCCTTCGCAATAACGGCAGGCGTTGCAGATATGCATCTGCCGGTCGACTTCGGCTTCATGAACGTTCAGCAGGGGAATCAGGCTTTGCTGCTCCGCGCTCTTGCTTTGAGAGGCGATTTGAATGATTTCAGGCGATTGCACGGGATTCTCCAGCGCTTGTTGTAGTGGGGCCATGGCCGGCTGCTGCGGCAGCCTGGGTGCCGGCGATGCGGCCGAAAGCGGTGCCGATGGACATGCCGACGCCCGCCGTATAGCCCTTGCCGAGGACGTTGCCGGCCATCATTTCGCCCGCCACGAACAGGTTCGCGCTGGGTTTGCCGGCAAAGCGCACGGCGGCGCTGTCGTCGGTCTTCAGGCCGAGGTAGGTGAAGGTCACTCCCGGCTTGAGCGGGTAGCCGTAGAAGGGCGGGGTGTCGATGGGGCGCGCCCAGTGGCTCTTGGCCGGCGTCACGCCTTCGGTGTGGCAGCCGTCGAGGCGGGTGTGGTCGAAGTCGTCGCCCACGCAGGCGTTGTTGTAGGTCTGCAGGGTCTTGACGAAGGCTTCGACCGGCAGGCCGAGCTTGCTGGCGAGTTCTTCCAGGCTGTTGGCCGTGGTGCCGGGAAACACCGGCGGCATGAAGCGGCCGATGGCTTTCTGGTCGATGATCGAGAAGCCGACCTGGCGGGGCTGCTGGGCCACCAGCCGGCCCCAGATGGCGTAGCGCTTGGGCCAGAAATCCTCGCCTTCGTCGTAGAAGCGCTCGCCTTCGCAGTTGACCACCACGCCCAGCGATACGCAGTCGATGCGGGTGCAGATGCCGCCGTCGTAGAGCGGCGCACGGGCGTCGATGGCGACCATGTGCGCCTGGGTCGGGTCACCAATGGTCTCGGCGCCGGCATCGATCAGGCGGCGCAGCAGCACGCCGTTATTGAAGCGGGTGCCACGGATCAGGAAGTTGTCTGCCGGGTACTCGCCACGTTCGTTGACGCCCCAGGCGTCGCGCAGCCATTCACGGTTGGACTCGAAGCCGCCAGCGGCCAATACGCAGGCGCGCGCTTCGATACGCTCGGCTGGCCAGTGCTTGCCCTCGACGTCCCGCGCAGGAATATGCGCCGCGACGAAGCGGTCGCCGTCCAGTTCGATGTCATCGACCGGCGCGTCGTAGCGGATCTGTACGCCCAGGCGTTCGGCGCTGCGGTAGTAGGCGTTGACCAACGCCTTGCCGCCGCCCATGAAGAAGGCGTTGGTGCGTGCCACGTGCAGGGCGCCGGACAGCGGCGGCTGGAAGTGCACGCCATGGCTGCGCATCCAGTCGCGGCAGGTGGACGAGGCGCGGATCACCAGGCGTGCCAGGTGCTCGTCGGTCTGCCCACCGGTGACCTTGAGCAGGTCTTGCCAGAATTCTTCTTCGGGGTAGGCGTCGACCAGTACATCCTGCGGGGCCTCGTGCATGCAGCGCAGGTTGCGGGTGTGCTGCGAGTTGCCGCCGCGCCAGGCACGCGGTGCGCCTTCCAGCAGCATGACGCTGGCGCCTGCCTCACGGGCCATCAGTGCTGCGCACAAGGCCGCGTTGCCGCCGCCTATCACCAGAACATCGATCATCTCGTCTCCTCGTTGGCGGAGGAGCACGGCATGGCCGCTCCCCCGGAATGGAGGGGACTTTAAGAGGGGGGCAACGGGCTCGAAAGGCCAGGAAATGTAGGGGGTGTTCAGTATTGCTAAACACCCAGGCGAGGTCAGGCGTCGTGTTCGTCCAGCAGATGAGCGCCTGGCCAGCGGCCATTGGCGACCAGCTCGCGGGTGGTGTCGAGGATGGCCACGCGCGCGGCCAGGGCAGCCGGGGACAATTCATCGTCGGGCAGCGACACCAGCAGATTGCGCCGGCCGGCATGGGCATCGGCGATCTGCACCACGTTCAGGCCTTGTTCGTGGGCTCTGGCGGCCACTGCTCCTGGCTGAATGGTGGCGGCGTAACCGGCCTTGACCGTGTCCATCAGCAGCGCCAGGCCGTCGACGTTCATCACCACGCTGGGTTCGCAGCGGGAGTGGGCGAAGGCATTGTTGATGGTACTGCGCAGACCGTGCTGGTCGCTGGGCAGCACCAGTGGCACCTGCGTCAGCTCGGCGAGCGTGACGTTAGCGCCGCTGGGCACATCCGGCAGCTCGGTGGGTGAGATCAGGAACAGCTTCTCGTCGAGCAGCGGCCGGACACGGCAGCGCTGGCCCGGGTCGCTGTGGAAGAGGATGGCCAGATCCAGTTGGCGTGCCTGCAACTGACTGGTCAGGTAGCCGGAGAGCATTTCCACCAGATGTAGCTGGATGTTCGGGTAGCGTTGGCGCATCACCGCGATCAGCGGCAAAGCCAGCACCGAAGAAGTGCTGGGTGCAAAGCCCAGGCTCACGTAGCCGCTCATGCGCTCGCGCTGTGCGGCCTGGGCGGCGTTCTCCGCCTGGCGCAGGGTGAGCTGGGCATGGTGCTGGAAGGCGATGCCGGCAGGAGTGGGCGAAACCCCGGTGCTGCTGCGTGTCAGCAGGCGGGTGCTGAGTTCGCTTTCCAGCTTGCTGATCTGCTGGCTCAGCGCCGAGGTGCCCACGCCCAGCTCCAGAGCCGCCCGGCCGAGGCTGCCGTGTTCGACCACCTTGAGGAAATAGCGCAGTTGTCTGAGTTCCATCGCCTGTCCGTCATCGCTGGGGAGTGCCGAGGATAGTGGTCTGGTTTGGGAAGAAAAGCGTCGAGTGCTCATCCAGTGCAAAAAAAGCCCGCACGAGGCGGGCTAAGCGTGGTTCTTGCACCAGAGCTTGAATAACGGCTCGGCGAGGAGATCACCGGCAACAGCCTTAACGCCGCAGGCGTTTCGAGCGATCGCCGTGCTGCCAGGCTTGGCATGGCCCGGCGGGCTACTCGCTGGCGCTCGTAAGGCCGCCCTACGCGTGGCTCTTGCACCAGAGCTTGAATAACGGTTCGGCGAGGAACATCACCAGGAACAGCCGTAGCACCTGCAATGCGGTGACCAGCGCCACCGACAGTTGCAGGGCTTCGGCGGTCAGGCACAGTTCGGTAATGCCGCCGGGCATCATGCCCAGCATCAGCGACAGGTGATCTTCGCCGGCCAGCCAGCCCAGCGCTTCGCCGAGCAGGGCGGCGGTGAGCATGGCCAGCAGGGTGAAAGCCAGCACGCGGGCGAGAAAGCCCGGTGCGCTGCGGAAGAAGGCGCGGTCGAAGTGGCAACCCAGGGCGCAGCCGATCAGCCACTGGCCGAACTGGCCCAGGCCTGCCGGCAGCCCCAGGTGCAGCTCGAAGCCAGCACTGGCCACGGCGCAGACGGTCAGTGGGCCGAGCATCCAGGGGTTAGGCTGTTTCAGGCGGCTCCAGAGCATCGCCAGCACGGCGCCGGCTGCCAGCAACACGGCGAGCCAGGCCCAATCCACGGGCGCGCGTGCTGGCCGAGGAACGTCCGGCAGGCTCCAGGTGAAGATGGCCGGGATCAGTAGCACCACCAGCAACAGACGCAGGCTGTGCGCGGCGGCCACACGGGCCGGTTGCGCATCGTGGCGCAGGGCCAGGTTGACCATCTCGCTGGCGCCACCGGGCATGCTGGCGAAGAACGCCGTGGCGCGGTCGACGCCGCTGCGGCGCAGGATGGCAATGCCGATCAGGCTGAGCAGGGTGGTGCCGATGGCACCCATGACGATCACCGGGAAATGGCTGATGACCTGTTCCAGCACTTCGCTGGTGAAGTGCAGGCCGATGCCGCTGGCCACCAGCCACTGGCCGGCCTTGCGCCCGCCTGGCAGCTCACTGAAGGCGCGGTTGGCCAGGCAACGCACGAGGATCACCGCCAGCAAGGAGCCGACCATCCACGGCAAAGGCCAGCCGGCGAGGCTGGCCAGGTAGCCGCCGACCGCACCAGTCAGCGGCGTTACCCACAGGTCACGCGGCAGCGGCATCAGCCTGTGCCTTGCGTTGCTTGCGTCGACGCATCCAGCGGATGCCCGGCAGGGCCAGCATCAGCACGGTCAGGCCCCAGAGCGCCAGGGTGATCGGGCTGCTCCAGAGGATCGACAGCTCGCCAGCGGAAATCGACAGGGCGCGACGCAGGTTGTCTTCCATCATCTCGCCGAGGACGAAGCCGAGGATCAGCGAGGACAGCGGGAAGTCCAGCTTGCGCAGGATGTAGCCGAACACGCCGAGCAGCACCATCAGCACCAGGTCGAAGGTGGTGCTGTGTACGGCATACACGCCCACCAGGCTGACGGCGGTGATGGCCGGTACCAGGATCCAGTTCGGCACGGCGAGCATGCGCGAGAACAGGCCGACCAGCGGAATGTTCATCACCAGCAGGATGACGTTGCCGATGAACAGGGAGGCGATCAGGCCCCAGACCACGTCGGGCTGCTGCTCGAACAGCAGCGGGCCGGGCGTGATGTTGTACAGGGTCAGGGCGCCGATCATTACGGCGGTGGTGCCCGAGCCCGGTACGCCGAGGGTCAGCATGGGGATCAGCGAGCCGCACGCCGAGGCGTTGTTGGCGGCTTCCGGGGCGGCCAGGCCACGCAGGTCACCCTCGCCGAAGCGGCCCTTGTCGCCAGCCATGCGCTTCTCGGTCATGTAGGTCATGGCGCTGGCGATGGTGGCGCCGGCACCGGGCAGGGTGCCGATGACGAAGCCGGCCAGGGCGCTGCGGATCATGGTCCAGAAGGCGAAGCAGAATTCCTTGAAGTTGAACAGCAGACGGCCGCTGGCCTTCACCGCCGCCTGGCCGGTGTGGGTCTTCTCCAGCATCAGGAGGATTTCGCTGACGCTGAACAGGCCGATCACCACGATGACGAACTGGATGCCGTCGGACAGGCTGACGCTGCCGAAGGTGAAGCGGTACACGCCGGTGGTGGAGTCCACGCCGACGGTGGCCAGGGCCAGGCCGATCAGCGCCGACATCAGGGTTTTGACCGGCTTGTCGCCGACCATGCCGCCGAGGCAGGCGATGGCGAAGACCATCAGCACGAAGTATTCCGCCGGGCCGAAGGCCACCGCCCATTTCGCCAGCAGCGGGGCGAACAGCACCACGCCGCAGGTGGCGATGATGCTGCCGATGAAGGAGCTGACCGCGGACAGCGACAGGGCGATGCCAGCCTTGCCCTGACGCGCCAGCGGGTAGCCGTCGAGGGTGGTCATGATGGCCGCGGCGTCGCCCGGCACGTTGAGCAGGATGGCGGAGATACGGCCGCCATATTCGCAGCCCAGGTACACGGCGGCGAGCAGGATCAGGGCGGTTTCCGGCGGCAGGCCGAGGGCGAAGGCCAGCGGCAGCAGCAGGGCCACGCCATTGATCGGGCCGAGGCCCGGGAGCAGGCCGACCACGGTGCCGACGAAGGCGCCGAACAGGGCCACCAGCAGGTTGTCTGGCCGCGTGGCGACACCAAAGCCCTGCATGAGGAAGTTAAGGGTTTCCATTTCAGCTCTCCACGAAGGCTTCAAGCAGGCCGAGCGGCAGGGGCACGTCCAGCAGCAGATCGAACAGTACGTACAGCAATACGCCCATCAGCACGGCGCTGATCAGGCAGGGAACGGGGCGGCCGGTGAACAGCAGGCCGAGCAGGAAGGTCGACAGGGCCGTGCTGAGCACGAAGCCGAGGGGCTCGAAGGTCAGCGCGTAGAGCAGCAGCACGGCGATGCACAGGGCGCTGCGCAGGGCAGTGGGGATATCCAGGCGCTGATCGAGCATGCCGGGTTTGATCACCAGCCACAGGCTGCCGGCGCCCATCAGGGCCAGCAACAGTAATGGGTAAGCGCGCGGGCCGACCGGGTCGTAGGCGAAGGGCGCCTGGAAGCCCCAGGCGACGACAGCGAGCCAGGCGCACAGCAGCAACCAGATCGCGGAGAACAGGCGGACGTACATGGAGATTTACCTCAAGGGCTGCGGCCGCCGAAGGGCGGCCGAGCACGGATTGCGCTGAGCGTTACTGGATCAGACCGAACTCGCCGGCCAGGGCCTTGTAGTCCTGCACCTGCTTGTGCACGAAGGCGTCCAGTTCTTCACCGGTCATCGACAGCGGGAACAGATCACGCTGTTCGCGCAGGGTGGCGAAGTCGTCGCGGGCCAGCATCTTGTCGAACTGGCCTTTCCACCAGTTGAAGTCTTCGTCGGGCACTTCCGGGCCCATGTAGAAGCCACGGATCACCGGCCAGCTGATGTCGAAGCCCTGTTCCTTGGCGGTGGGGATGTCGGACAGCTTGCCCGGCAGGCGCTCGTCGGAGAGCACGGCGAGGATGCGCACCTTGCCGGCATCCAGTTGCGGGGTCACTTCGCCGAGGCCGCTGGAGGTCACCTGGACATGGTTGCCGAGCATCGCGGTGAGGGTTTCACCACCGCCCTCGAAGGCGACGTAGCGCAGGTTCTTCGGGTCGATGCCGGCGGCGCGGGCGATCAGTGCGGTCTGCATCCAGTCCTGGCCGCCGATGGTGGCGCCGGCGCCGAACACCACGCTGCTCGGGTCTTTCTTCAGCGCGTCGACCAGGTCGTTGAGCGTCTTCCACGGGGCGTCGGCGCGCACGGTGATGGCGCCGTAGTCGGTGCCGATGGCGGCCAGCCAGCGCACGGCGTTCTCGTCATAACGACCGAACTTGCCCTGAGCCAGGTTGAGCAGCGAGCCGGAGGAGAAGGCGGTGATGGTGCCTGGATCCTTGGCACGCTGGGCGACCACGGCGTTGTAGGCCACGGCGCCGACGCCGCCCGGCATGTAGGTGACACGCATCGGCGCCTTGAGCAGGCCGGTGTCCTTCAGGCCGCTCTGGGCCAGTTTGCAGGTCAGGTCGAAACCACCACCGGGCTTGGCCGGGGCGATGCACTCGGGGCGCTTGGGTTCGGCAGCCAGCAGTTGGCTGGCGAAGGCCAGGCAGGCAGTCGCCAATGCGGCGCGGGTCAGCATGGATTTCATGTTTTCAGTCCTCGCAGGGCTTGTTGTTGTTTACCAGATCGGCAGGGTATAGCCGACGATGATGCGGTTCTCGTCCGCGTCGCGGGCGAAGTCGGAGCGGAAGCTGGCGTTGCGCACGCGCACGTAGAGATCCTTGAGTGGGCCGTTCTGCACCACGTACTTGAACTCGATGTCGCGTTCCCATTCGCCACCACGGTCGTCGCTGCCGGCAATCTGCGCATCGTCACCGCGGATGTAGCGGGTCATGAAGGTCAGGCCGGGCACGCCAACGCTGGCGAAGTTGTAGTCGTAACGGGCCTGCCAGGAGCGCTCGTCGGCGTTGGCGAAGTCGTTGATCTGCACGAAGTTGACCAGGAACGGGTCGCTGCCGTCGATGTAGGCGTAGCCGGTGTCGCCGTCCATTTTCTGGAAGCCCAGGCCGAACTTGTGGCTGCCCAGACCGTAGCTGAGCATGGCGTTGAAGGCCTGGTTGTCCACCTTGCCGGCGTTCGCCGCACCGCTGTCTCGGCTGACGATATAACGCAGGTCTGCGCTCAGGGTGCCGGTGCCGAGCTTGTGGCTGGTGAGCAGGCCGAAGAAGTGCTGGTTGTAGATGTCGTCGAGGTCGGCGAAGTAGTAGCGGCCGGTGATGCCCTTGGCGAACTGGTAGTCCAGGCCGGCCAGGTCGAGGTGGTCGGCTTCGACGTTCTTGGCGAAGCGGCTGTTCTTGCTGTTGAGCAGCATCTTCTCGGAGTTGGTCGAGGCGCGGTCGATCACCTTGTCCAGGCGACCACCAGTGAAGGTCAGGCCTTCGAGTTCGGAGGAGGTCAGCAGGCCACCCTCGAACACCTGCGGCAGCAGGCGGCTGTCGCTGGCCTTGACCACTGGCAGCTCCGGCACGTGCGAGCCGTAGCGTAGTTCGGTGGCGGAAATCTTCACCTTGGCAGTGGCGCTCACGCGACCGAACTGGTCGGGTGTGCCACCATCGTCCTGCACAGGCAGCAGGTCGGTGCCGGTACGGCCCTTGCCCGAGTCGAGCTTGATCCCCAGCAAGCCCATGGCATCCAGGCCGAAGCCTACGGTGCCTTCGGTATAGCCGGATTTCATGTCCAGCCACAGACCCTGACCCCATTCTTCGCGCTTGTTCTGGCCGTCGAATTGGCGGAAGTCGCGATTGAGGTAGATGTTGGTGGCGGTGAGGCTGGCGCTGCTGTCTTCGATGAAGGCGGCACTGGCCAGAGGGGACGTGGTGGCGGCAATGGCCAGGCAGAGCAGGCGTGCAGGCGGCAGAGCCTGACGAGAGGCATGCAACATGGTGTGGTGTCTCCGGTTCTTGTTCTTGTTGCGTGTTCGCACCACTGCGATCACGCTCAGGCAGGTGGTTCGAGCCACCTTCTGGCGATGCTAAGAGGGCAAACTTTCAACAGCCTTTCAGTGGCGCAAGTTTTTTCCGTTTGTTTCGTGCTCTGGCATTTCGGCGATTCACAGCGCCTCGCCTGGCGCTAAACTGCGCGCCTTGAACGAGCGAGTGGTGGGAGAGAAAGCGTGCGGATTCTGCTGGTCGAAGACCATCCGCAGTTGGCGGAAAGCGTCGCCCTGGCGCTGAAAGGGGCCGGTTGGACGGTGGACGTGCTGCATGACGGCGTGGCCGCTGACCTGGCCCTGTCCAGTGAAGACTATGCGCTGGCGATCCTCGACATCGGTTTGCCGCGTCTCGATGGCTTTGCCGTGCTGGCACGCCTGCGCGACCGTGGCCAGACCCTGCCGGTGCTGATGCTGACGGCGCGTGGCGAGGTCAAGGACAGGGTGCATGGCCTCAACCTGGGCGCCGACGACTATCTGGCCAAGCCCTTCGAGCTGTCCGAGCTGGAGGCGCGGGTCAAGGCGCTGCTGCGGCGCAGCGTGCTCGGTGGCGAGCAGCTGCAGCGCTGCGGCGCGCTGGTCTATGACCTGGGGGCGCGTCGCTTCACCCTCGATGGCGAGATGCTCAGCCTGACCGCGCGCGAGCAGGCGGTGCTGGAGGCGCTCATCGCCCGGCCGGGGCGGGTGATGAGCAAGGAACAACTGGCGGCGCAGGTGTTCGGCCTGGATGAGGAAGCCAGCCCCGATGCCATCGAGATTTACGTGCACCGCCTGCGCAAGAAGCTCGAGGGCGGCGCGGTGCGCATCGTCACCTTCCGCGGCCTGGGCTATCTGCTCGAAGCGGTCGACGCATGATCCGCGGTGGCAGCCTGCGTGGTCGCCTGCTGCGGCGCCTGGCGGTGCTGCTCGGGGGGATCATGCTGGTCAGCGCCATGAGCGCCTACTGGAGCGCCCGGCATGCCGCCGACACCGCCTATGACCGCACCCTGCTGGCCTCGGCGCGCGCCGTGGCCGATGGCCTGTATGCCGACGGCGGCAAGCTCAAGGCCAGGGTGCCGTACGTGGCGCTGGATACCTTCGCCTACGACAGTGCCGGGCGCATCTATTACCAGGTGATCGACCCACAGGGGCAGCAGCTTTCCGGCTACGAGGATCTACCGCCCACGCCGCCCGACACCCCGCGCACCAACGACTATCCGGCGCTCGCGCACTTCTACGATGCCGTCTATCGCGGCCAGGGGGTGCGCGTGGTGAGCCTGCTGCAACCCATCAGCGAACCGCAGATCAGCGGCATCGCCGAGATCCGTGTAGCCGAAACCCAGGGCGCGCGCGAGCGCATGGCGCGTGAGCTGCTGGTCGGTACGCTGTGGCGCATGGGCTTGCTCTCGGTCAGCGCGCTGCTCCTGGTGTGGGTGGCGATCAACCTGGCGCTGCGTCCGCTGGAGCCCTTGCGCCGCGCGGTGGCCGAGCGGGCCAGCGATGACCTGCGGCCCCTGCCCGATGCCGACATGCCGCGTGAGGTGATGCCCCTGGTGGAGGCGCTGAATCAGTTCAATGAACGCCTGCGTGGTCTGTTCGAGCGGCAGTCGGCCTTCATTGCCGATGCCGCCCATGAGCTGCGCACGCCGCTGGCTGCGCTCAAGGCGCGCATCGCTCTGGGGTTGCGTGCGCAGCAACCAGAGGATTGGCGAGCGACCCTGGAGCAGGCTGCCGAGCAGAGCGACCGCCTGACCCAGCTCGCCAACCAGTTGCTGTCCCTGGCGCGCATCGAGAGCGGGGCGCGGGCCATCACCGAAGGGGGCGCGCAGCGCATCGATCTCAGCCAACTGGCGCGTGAGCTGGGCATGGCCCTGGCGCCGCTGGCGCATGCTCGGGGCGTGGCCCTGGCACTGGAGGCCGAGGAGTCGGTATGGGTCGATGGCGAGCCGATGCTGCTCAACGAGTTGCTCAACAACCTCATCGACAATGCCCTGGCGCATACCCCCGTGGGTGGCAACCTGATCCTGCGCGTGCTGGCGCCTGCCGTGCTGGAGGTGGAGGACGACGGCCCGGGGATCCCGAGCGAGGAGCACGACAAGGTGTTCGAGCGCTTCTATCGGCGCGGCCCGCAGGGCGGTGGTGCTGGCCTGGGCCTGGCCATCGTCGGCGAGATCTGCCGCGCCCATCAGGCGCGTATCAGCCTGCATCAGGTGGTACCGCATGGCCTGCGCGTGCGGATCGAGTTTCCCCCGTCAGGGGCCGAGAGTTAGCGGCTGATTGATCTGCATGAGGTAGCGGGCAATCTTGCCGCTGCGGCGCAACTGCGCCAGGCCATGGTTGAAGCGCGCCATGCGTTCGGCGTTGCCAGGCACGCGGCGCGAGAGCAGCAGGTGCAGGCTGTCGCTGCGCAGAGGTAGCGGGTGAAAGCTCAGGCGTTGCACCTCGGCGCTGGCGAAGCGGTGGTAGAGCAGATCGAAGGCGACCACCTTGTCCAGTGGGAAGAGGTCGATGCGCCCGGCCAGCAGTTGCCGCAACCCCTGTTCGTCACTGTTGACGTGGCTGATCTGCACCTCACCGGCCGCCTCGGCGTTGCGAAAGGCCTCGCCATAGTCGTAGCCGCGCGTGGCGGCAATGCGCAGCCCGCGCAGATCCTCAACGTCGTGCCAGTCGAAGGGGTGTTCCTTGAGGTGGAAGAACTGGTAGTGGGTTTCGATCACCGGGTCGCTGATGTAGAAGCGTTCTTCGCGCTCCCGGCTTGGTAGCCAGATGGCGCTGCCGTCACGCTGGCCGTCGGCGGCCATCTTCAGCGAGCGTGCCCAGGGGTGGAATTCCCACTGCACGTCGATGCCTTCGAGGGCAAAGGCCTCGGCGACGATGCGCGAGGCGATGCCCTTGTGGGGCAGCTCAACGCCGAGGTAGGGCGGCCATTGGCCGTTGGTCAGGCGGATAGTCTCGGCAGCCTGGGCACTGGCGAATGACAGAAGCATGAGCAGAACGAGCAAACGGTGCATGGCGCTGCATCCCTGAGCGATGTCGTTCGAGTGTAGAGGTGCTTTGCCATCCCTGGCCAATGTCTTTACTGCAGCATGCCCATGGCTGCTTCCATGGCGGCGGAAAGGTCTTCGTCGGCCTGCATGTCGACGTTCGGGTCGAGGCCGAGCTTGCTGAAGGCGGGGATCTTGCTCCAGTCCAGCAGGGTGTAGGGGTGTTCGCTGCCCAGGTAGCTCTGCAGGGTGGCGACCTGGACGATGTCGACGTAATCCACCTTGGCCGAATCACGGCTGAAGTCCAGATACTGGCTCGGCACCAGGGCGATGGGCTCGGGGAACTCCCAGGTACGCAGGATCTTGTCGCCGATGATCGGGTGAATCTGCTCGATGACGTGGTTGAGGCTGATGGAATCGGCCAGCAACTCGTTGTGCTCCTCAGCGTAGGTGAGGATCGGCAGCACGCCGATCTGGTGCACCAGGCCGGCCAGGGTGGCCTGATCCGGCATCAGGCGGGTGTAGTGGCGGCACAGCACGTGGCAGATGCCGGCGATCTCGGTGCTCTTGTTCCACACTTCGCGCATCTTGCGGTCGACCACGTCGCTGGTGGCCTGGAACATCTGTTCCATGGCCAGGCCGGTGGCCAGGTTGCAGGTGTAGTTGATGCCCAGGCGGCTGACCGCCATCTGCAGGTCGGTGATTTCCTTGCTGCTGCGTAGCAGCGGGCTGTTGACCACCTTGATGATGCGTGCGGTCAGGGCGGCGTCGTTGCCGATCACCTTGCTGATCTGCGGGATGCCCACGTCCGGATCCTCCGCCGCTTCACGCACCTTCAGGGCTACCTCCGGCAAGGTGGGCAGTACCAGCTCATCGTTCTCGATGGCGTTGATCAGTTCCTGTTGAACTTTTTCGGCAAGCTTGCTCATTCACGGGCTCTCTTAGGCAAACCGGTAGGGCGCCAGGGAAGTGTAGTCAGCGCTGGATTTCTTTGTCGGCGTCCAGCTCGTAGGGCAGATCGAGGAGGGTCAGGCGTGGGCCGCCATTCGTACCGAGGTGGATGCGGCCATCGTTTACGGCATCTTCCTGCAGCACGGCGAGCAGTTCCACTGCGTCGTCGCTGCGCGCCGCCAGCACCACTTCGCCGACACTGGAGCCATGCACCGGCGAGAACAGCTCGCTGGCGATGGCAGGCACCTCGCTGCCTGGCAGGGCGAGGCGCTGCAGGCGACGCTTGAGCTTGCCCAGATACTGCATGCGCGCGACGATTTCCTGCCCGGTGTAGCAGCCTTTCTTGAAGCTTACTCCGCCCAGCGCCTGCAGGTTGATCATCTGCGGAATGAACAGCTCGCGGGTGGCGCCGAAGACCTGGCCGATGCCGGCGCGAATCTGCGCCAGCAGCCAGGCGTTGAGCGGCGCCTGTGGCAGATGGGCGGCGAGGTGGGCCTGTACCTGCGCTGCGGCGTCGGCCGGGGCCCAGAGTTCGGCGCGGCCATCGCTCAGGCGTATCCCGAGAAATTGCCCGGCGCCGGCCAGCGAGTCACTGGCAGTGCCCAGGTGCAGGCCGAGCTCGCTCAGCGCGGTGTCAGCGCCGGCCAGGCCAAAGCGAACCCAGGCGGCGCTTTCATCGCTGAGCTTGGATTTGGAGAACACGGCGTACTTCTGCAGATCGGCTTGCTGCGGCTCGATCAGCTCACGAGCCATGGCCAGCAGGTAGCCGTCTTCCACCGGGACGATGCGAAAACTCGACAGCATGCGGCCTTTCGGCGTGCAGCGGGCGCCGAGGCCGGACTGGCTGGCGGACAGGTAGTTTAGGTTGCAGGTCAACTGGCCTTGCAGGAACTTGGCGGCATCCATGCCGCGCACGGCCAGCAGGCCTTCGTGGTCGAGGAGGGTGAAATACGCGCTATCGGCCATGGTGTACATCGAATCGCTGGAGAGAAACAGGGGGCTCATCATAAGAGCAGCCGCAAGCCTCAAGCTACAAGCTTCAAGCAAAAGCGTGGAAAAAGCCCGGCATTGCTTTGTCGTACCGCCATAAGGGGGCTGCCATCCTCTTGCAGCTTGCAGGGGGCGGCCATCCGTCTTGCAGCTTGCAGCTTGCAGCTACTGTTATACTGCGCCCTCGTTCTAGGAGTGCGTTGCATGATCGAGCAAAGTGAATTGAATCGCCTGTTCTGGCATAGCCGTCGCGGCATGCTGGAGCTGGATGTGTTGCTGGTGCCTTTCGTTCAGGAGGTCTATCCGGGCCTGGATGCCGAGAATCAGGCGCGCTACCGCAAGCTGCTGGAGTGCGAGGATCAGGACATGTTCGGCTGGTTCATGCAGCGCGGCGAGCCCGAGGATGCCGACCTGCGCCACATCGTGCGCATGATCCTGGATCGTGTCCAACCCAAGTGATGCCTTCGAGTGTCGTTGGCAGCCATCCCGTGTGCTGCTGAGGCTCTACCTGCTCGTCCTGGCGCTGGCTGTGCTGGCGCCCTGGTTGGCGGCCGTGGCCCTCTGGTGCAAGCTGCTGGTCAGCATGGCCTGTCTGGCCCACGCCGCCTGGGTCTTGCCGCGGCAGATCCTGTTGTCCTCTCCCATTGCCTTTCGCGGTTTGCGCCGCGATGCCGAGGGCTGGCAGCTCTGGTCGCCCGGCGCCGGCTGGCAGGCGGTGCAGTTGCGCCCCGATAGCCTGGCCTTGCCGCTGGTGGTGGTGCTGCGTTTTCGCCTGGCCGGCGAGCGTGTCACGCGCAGCCTGTGCATCCCTTTCGACGCCCTGGCGTCCGAGCAGCATCGGCGCCTGCGTCTGCGCCTGAAGTTCAGCCGTCGGCGCTGGGCTGCCCCGCAGGTGGGGTGAGGATGGTATCGCGCGCTTCGGGCAGCAGCTCCGGGTAATCCAGGGTGTAGTGCAGCCCCCGCGATTCCTTGCGCTCCATGGCCGAGCGGATCATCAGCTCGGCGACCTGAGCCAGGTTGCGCAGCTCGATCAGGTCGCGGCTGACCTTGTAGTTACTGTAGAACTCGTCGATCTCGTCCAGCAGCAGGCGCACGCGGTGCTGGGCGCGCTGCAGGCGCTTGTTGGTGCGCACGATGCCCACGTAGTCCCACATGAAGCGGCGCAGCTCGTCCCAGTTGTGGGCGATGATCACGTCCTCGTCGGAATCGGTCACCTGGCTGGCGTCCCAGCAGGGCAGGTTGCTGGGCATGGCGATGGTGGTCAGTTGCTGGGCTATGTCGGCGCAGGCCGAGCGGGCATAGACGAAGCACTCGAGCAGGGAGTTGCTGGCCATGCGATTGGCGCCATGCAGGCCGGTGAAGCTGGTTTCGCCGATGGCATAGAGGCCGGGCACGTCGGTGCGGCCATGCTGATCCACCACCACGCCGCCGCAGGTGTAGTGTGCGGCCGGCACCACTGGGATGGGCTGGCGGGTGATGTCGATGCCGAAGCCCAGGCAGCGCTCATAAACAGTGGGGAAGTGGCTCTTGATGAATTCGGCCGGCTTGTGACTGATGTCCAGATAGACGCAGTCGATCCCTAGGCGCTTCATCTCGTGGTCGATGGCGCGGGCGACGATATCCCGTGGCGCCAGTTCGGCGCGGGCATCGAAGCGCTGCATGAAGCGCTCGCCGTTGGGCAGCCTGAGCAGGCCGCCTTCGCCACGTACCGCTTCGGTGACCAGAAAACTCTTGGCCTGCGGATGGTAGAGGCAGGTGGGATGGAACTGATTGAACTCCAGATTGCCCACTCGGCAGCCGGCGCGCCAGGCCATGGCGATGCCATCGCCGCAGGCACCGTCGGGGTTGCTGGTATAGAGGTAGACCTTGGCCGCGCCGCCAGTGGCGAGGATCACGAAGCGGGCGGCGAAGGTGTCCACTTCGCCGCAGGCGCGATCCAGCACGTAAGCGCCCAGGCAGCGGTCGCCATCCAGGCCGAGCTTGCGTTCGGTGATCAGATCCACCGCGACCCGCTGCTCCAGCAGCTCGATGTTTGGGCGCTGACGCGCCTGTTCCAGCAGGGTGTTGAAGATGGCTGCGCCGGTGGCATCGGCGGCATGAATGATGCGCCGGTGGCTGTGGCCGCCCTCGCGGGTCAGGTGAAACTCGAAACCACCGTCCTCGCGTGCGGTCTCATCGTCGCGAGTGAAAGGCACGCCCTGGTCGATCAGCCACTGGATGGCTTCGCGACTGCGCTCCACGGTGAAACGCACGGCTTCCTCACGGCACAGGCCTGCGCCGGCGTTGAGGGTGTCGGCGACATGGGATTCGACCGTGTCGGTGTCATCCAGTACGGCGGCCACACCGCCCTGCGCCCAGTAGGTCGAACCATTGGCCAGAGGGCCTTTGCTCAGCACGGCGATGCGCAACTCGGCAGGCAGGGTGAGGGCGAGGGTAAGGCCGGCGGCACCGCTGCCGATGACCAGAACGTCATGCTGGAAGTGTTGGCTCATGGATCCATTCCGCGTGGAAGCGGGGCCTAGTATATAGAGCAGGGCAGCGGCACAATAGCCGGCTTATGACCGACTGCTGGGGTCGGGAACTTTTTTAGTCGCTAAGGTTCCAAACCAGGTCGCTCATAGAACAAAGGACGCGTTTGCGTGTGCCTGCATCGGCTAGCTGGATGGATGCAGAAATTAGCAGCGATATGATTATTTGCGCAGCCGGAAAAGGGTTCCGCTTGCGCCTTTCCGCGCAGAGAGCAACTCACTCTGCGGGAAGCTTGCTTGGAGGGGAGAACTTTTGTCTAAGGCCCGAGTCTATGGAGACAAGCTGATTCGCTTGCGGGTGCCAGCCCCCTCTGAGCTTCATGAGGAGAGTGCATGCTAACCCAGGAAGATGATCAGCAACTGGTCGAACGAGTGCAGCGTGGTGACAAGCGTGCCTTCGATCTGTTGGTGTTGAAGTATCAGCACAAGATCCTTGGCTTGATCGTGCGTTTCGTGCACGACACTCACGAGGCTCAGGATGTCGCTCAGGAGGCCTTTGTAAAGGCGTACCGAGCGCTTGGAAACTTTCGCGGTGACAGCGCGTTCTATACATGGCTGTACCGCATCGCCATCAATACGGCGAAGAACTACCTGGTGTCCCGCGGTCGGCGGCCGCCAGATAGCGATGTGAGCAGTGATGACGCGGAATTCTACGACGGCGACCATGCCCTCAAGGATATCGAGTCACCTGAGCGGGCCATGCTGCGCGACGAGATCGAAGCCACCGTGCATCGAACCATTGCCCAGCTACCGGATGATTTGCGAACGGCACTGACTTTACGTGAATTTGAAGGTCTTAGTTATGAGGACATTGCTAGTGTCATGCAGTGTCCGGTCGGTACCGTGCGGTCGCGGATTTTCCGGGCGCGCGAAGCCATCGATAAGTCCCTGCAACCCTTGTTGCAGGAAGCTTGAGGCAGCGGCGACAGCCAAGAGAGGAACACCATGAGTCGTGAAACCCTGCAGCAATCGCTGTCCGCAGTGATGGATAACGAAGCGGATGAATTGGAACTTCGGCGCGTGCTCGCCGCCAGTGAGGACGGCGAGCTGCGCGGTACCTGGGCGCGTTATCAGGTAGCGCGTGCCGCCATGCACAAGGAGCTACTGGTTCCGCAACTGGACATCGCCGCAGCCGTGTCTGCCGCTCTGGCCGATGAAGCTGTGCCGGTGCGCAAGTCGTCCCTGTGGCGTAACGTCGGCCGTGTCGCGGTCGCGGCCTCGGTGACCGTCGCTGTGTTGGCGGGCGTGCGTCTGTACAATCAGGACGAGTTGACTGGTGATCAGGTGGCTCAGCAGAGCGCTGCGCCTGCGCTGGTTCAGCCGCAAGTGCAAGGCCCTGCGCTGCTGGCCGGTTACACCACCGAGGAACCTGTGGTCGAGAGCAGCGAGATGGGCTCTGCCAGCTGGCATGAGCAGCGTCTGCCGTCCTACCTGCGTCAACATGCGCAACAAGCGGCAATGGGCGCGGGTGAAACTGCACTGCCCTATGCACGCGCTGCCAGTCTGGAAAATCGCTAACCGCTAAGGAATCACATGCGCGCGATCCCTCTTTACCTGCTCAGTGGCCTGTTGGCACTGCCGGTACAGGCTTCCGAGGTACAAGACTGGCTCAAGCGCCTCACCGAGGTGGAGCAGCAAAGCTTTCAAGGCACGTTCGTTTATGAGCGCAACGGCAGCTTCTCCACCCATCGGGTCTGGCATCGGGCAGAGCCTGGGGGCTCGATTCGCGAGCATCTGGTGCAGCTCGATGGGCCGATGCAGGAAGTTTACAAGGTCGATGGTCAGATCCAGTGCATGAGTGGTGGGCTGGCTGATCAGGTCAGTGATGGCCAGGCCTGGCCGGCGCGTGATCTGCAGGCGGCTTCACTCGGTGAGTGGTATGACATGCGCGTGGTAGGTGACTCGCGCGTGGCCGGGCGCAAGGCCGTGGTCTTGCTGCTGACGCCAAAGGATCAGTACCGCTACGGCTTCGAGCTGCACCTGGATCGTGAGACGGGCCTGCCACTGAAGTCCTTGCTGCTCAGTGAGAAGGGGCAGTTGCTCGAACGTTTCCAGTTCACCGAACTGAGCACCACAGCACCGAGCGATGCCGCGCTGGCCGCCAGCGCCGACTGTCAGGCCGTGCGCCTCAAGACGGCGAATGCGATGGCCAGTGATGCCTGGCATGCGGACTGGTTACCGCCAGGCTTCACCCTGACCTCGGCGCAGTTGCGCCACAGCGAGTTCTCCGACGTGCCGGTCGCCTACCTGATGTACGGCGATGGTCTGGCGCGCTTTTCCGTTTTCCTCGAGCCACTGCAGGGCGCGGCTGCTGACGACGTTCGCAGCCAGCTCGGGCCGACCGTCGCCGTGTCGCGGCGCATGACCACCAGCGAGGGTGATGTCATGGTCACCGTGGTGGGAGAGATTCCGTTGGGCACTGCCGAGCGCATTGCCCTGTCGATGCGTACCGGAGCGAGCGAACAGGCTTCACGATGATCGAAGAGCAGGGGCGTGTGGTAGCGGTCGAGCCGGGCGTGGTCTGGGTCGAAACGCTGCGCAAGAGCACCTGCTCGGCCTGTTCGGCCAATGCCGCTTGCGGCCAGGGCTTGATGGAGCGCCTGGGCGTCGGCCGTCAGCGCGGTTACGTGCGCGCCTTGTCTTCCCTCAATCTGGCCGTGGGCGACGCGGTGGTCATCGGCGTCCGTGAAGAGCTGCTGGTGCGCAGTTCACTGCTGGTCTATCTGTTGCCCCTGCTGGGGCTTTTGGCTGCTGCCGTAGCGGCCGATAATCTTGGGTTCAGCGAGCCCTGGGTGATCTTCTCTGGCCTTTGCGGCCTCTTCCTTTCCTGGCTACTGGTGCGCTGGCGTGCGTGCCGCGTGGCCGATGATCCGCTTTTGCAACCTGTTGTACTACGCGCGTCGCTGGCCGCTGGTCCGTGATTCCCCGCGCGTATTTTCTTCTGCAGCTGGAGTCGTAGCCAATGAGAAATATCAAGTCCGTTGTGCCGTTGCTAATGGCCGCCTTGCTCTGGGGTCAGAGCCTGGTGGCGAATGCCGATCTGCCTGACTTCACGCCCCTGGTGGAGGAGGCCTCGCCGGCGGTGGTGAACATCAGTACGCGACAGAAGGTGCCCGAGCGCGCCATGGCAGGGCAGCCTGGCTTGCCCGATCTGGAAGGCCTGCCGCCGATGTTCCGTGAATTCTTCGAGCGCAGCATTCCGCAGGTGCCGCGCCGCCCGGAACGCCAGCGTGAAGCGCAGTCGCTGGGCTCGGGCTTCATCATCTCGCCCGATGGCTACATCATGACCAACAACCATGTGGTCGCCGATGCCGACGAGATCATCGTGCGTCTGTCCGACCGCAGTGAGCTGGAGGCCAAGCTGGTGGGGGCCGATCCGCGCAGCGACGTGGCCCTGCTCAAGGTCGACGGCAAGAACCTGCCGACCGTGCGTCTGGGCAAGTCGGAGGATCTCAAGGTCGGCGAGTGGGTGCTGGCCATCGGTTCGCCGTTCGGCTTCGATCACTCGGTGACCGCCGGTATCGTCAGTGCCAAGGGGCGTAGCCTGCCGAGCGACAGTTACGTGCCGTTCATCCAGACCGACGTGGCGATCAACCCGGGCAACTCCGGTGGCCCGCTGTTCAATCTCGAGGGGGAAGTGGTCGGCATCAACTCGCAGATCTTCACCCGTTCCGGCGGTTTCATGGGCCTGTCCTTCGCCATCCCAATCGATGTGGCCATGCAGGTGGCCGATCAGCTCAAGGCTGGCGGCAAGGTGACCCGTGGCTGGCTGGGTGTGGTGATTCAGGAAGTGAACAAGGACCTGGCTGAATCCTTCGGCCTGGACAAGCCGGCCGGTGCCCTGGTCGCGCAGGTGATGGAAGGCGGCCCGGCTGACAAGGGTGGCTTGCAGGTGGGTGACGTGATTCTGGCGCTCAATGGTGAGCCGATCATCATGTCGGCCGATCTGCCGCATCTCGTGGGCAGCCTCAAGCCGGGCGAGAAGGCCGTGCTCGACGTGGTGCGTGACGGTTCGCGCAAGAAGCTCAACGTCACCATCGGCACGCTGCCGGAAGAGGGCCAGGAGCTGACTGCCAGCGGCGAGGCAGTCGAGCGCAGCAACAACCGCCTGGGCGTCACCGTGGTCGAGCTCACCGCCGAGCAGAAGAAGGGCCTGGATCTCAAGGGCGGTGTAGTGGTCAAGGAGGTGCTCGATGGTCCGGCCGCGATGATCGGTCTGCGTCCGGGTGATGTGATCACCCATCTGAACAATCAGACCATCGACTCCACCAGCACCTTCAACAAGGTGGCTCAAGCTCTGCCGAAGAACCGCTCGGTATCGATGCGCGTGTTGCGTCAGGGCCGTGCCAGCTTCATCACCTTCAAGCTGGCCGAGTAAGCCGGCAGGTTGTTGTCGTTTCGCGCGTGGCTCGTGTCGAAACGGCAACAGCTCCCCAGCAAGGGCGCTTTCGAGCGCCCTTTGCATGTCTGCCGGGCGGTGCGCCAAGCGTGACGCAGGCGTGAGGGATCGGGTACAATCCGCGGCTATTTTCGGCAAGCGTATTGCCCGTGCCCTCTTCGAGTGTTGATCTGTGAGTGACCTGAGTCATATCCGTAACTTTTCCATCATTGCCCACATCGACCACGGCAAATCGACCCTGGCGGATCGTTTCATCCAGATCTGTGGCGGCCTGTCCGAGCGGGAAATGGCGGCCCAGGTGCTGGACTCCATGGATCTGGAGCGCGAGCGTGGCATTACCATCAAGGCGCACAGCGTCACCCTGCACTACAAGGCGCAGGACGGTAAGACCTACCAACTGAATTTCATCGACACCCCCGGCCACGTCGACTTCACCTACGAAGTCAGCCGTTCCCTGGCGGCCTGCGAAGGCGCGCTGCTGGTGGTGGACGCCGGCCAGGGCGTCGAGGCGCAATCGGTCGCCAACTGCTACACCGCCATCGAGCAGGGCCTGGAGGTCATGCCGGTGCTGAACAAGATGGATCTGCCCCAGGCCGAGCCGGAGCGGGTCAAGGACGAGATCGAGCACATCATCGGCATCGATGCCACCGACGCCGTGCCCTGCAGCGCCAAGAGCGGCATGGGCGTCAACGAGGTGCTGGAGCAACTGGTCAAGGTCATCCCGCCGCCCACGGGCGAGATCGACGCACCGCTGCAGGCGCTGATCATCGATTCCTGGTTCGACAACTACCTGGGCGTGGTGTCCCTGGTGCGCGTGCGTCACGGCCGCATCAAGAAGGGCGACAAGGTGCTGGTCAAGTCCACCGGCAAGATCCACCAGGTCGACAGCGTCGGCGTGTTCACCCCCAAGCACACCGCCACCGAAGACCTCAAGGCCGGTGAGGTGGGCTTCATCATCGCCGGTATCAAGGACATTCATGGCGCGCCGGTGGGCGATACCCTGACCCTGTCCAGCACCCCGGACGTGGACATGCTGCCCGGCTTCAAGCGGGTCAAACCGCAGGTCTACGCCGGCCTGTTCCCGGTCAGTTCCGACGATTTCGAGGATTTCCGCGAGGCCCTGCAGAAGCTGACCCTCAACGACGCCGCGCTGCAGTACGAGCCGGAAAGTTCCGACGCCCTGGGCTTCGGCTTCCGCATCGGCTTCCTCGGCATGCTGCACATGGAGATCATCCAGGAGCGCCTGGAGCGCGAGTACGACCTGGACCTGATCACCACTGCGCCGACCGTGGTGTTCGAGGTGGAGCTCAAGAGCGGCGAGGTGGTCTATGTCGACAACCCGTCCAAGCTGCCGGATCTGGCCTCGATCGCCGACATGCGCGAGCCGATCGTGCGCGCCAATATCCTGGTGCCGCAGGAGCATCTGGGCAACGTCATCACCCTGTGCATCGAGAAGCGCGGTGTGCAGCGCGACATGCAGTTCACCGGCAATCAGGTACAGGTTTCCTACGACCTGCCGATGAATGAAGTGGTTCTGGACTTCTTCGACCGGCTGAAGTCGGTAAGCCGTGGTTATGCGTCGCTCGATTACAGCTTCGACCGTTTCGAGTCGGCTAATCTGATCAAGCTCGATGTGCTGATCAACGGCGAGAAGGTCGATGCACTGGCATTGATCGTGCACCGTGACAAGGCGCACTACAAGGGCCGTGCCCTGACCGAGAAGATGAAGGAACTGATTCCCCGGCAGATGTTCGATGTCGCCATCCAGGCGGCCATCGGCGGCCAGATCGTGGCCCGTACCACGGTCAAGGCGCTGCGCAAGAACGTATTGGCCAAGTGCTACGGCGGTGACGTCAGCCGTAAGCGCAAGCTGCTGGAGAAGCAGAAGGCCGGTAAGAAACGTATGAAACAGGTGGGCAGTGTGGAGATTCCGCAGGAAGCCTTCCTTGCCGTACTGAAAGTGGATAGTTAAGGCGCTATGTCGATCAATTTCCCGCTTCTGTTGGTTATCGCCGTCGCCGTTTGCGGCTTTCTTGCGCTGATCGATCTGATCCTGCTGGCGCCTCGGCGTCGCTCGGCGATCGCGGCCTATCAGGGCCGTGTCGACGAGCCCGATGAGCGGGTGCTCGAACGCCTGAGCAAGGAGCCGGTGCTGGTCGAGTACGGCAAGTCGTTCTTCCCGGTGCTGGCCATCGTCCTGGTGCTGCGCTCGTTTCTGGTCGAACCGTTCCAGATTCCGTCCGGGTCGATGAAGCCGACCCTGGAAGTGGGCGATTTCATCCTGGTCAACAAGTTCGCCTACGGCATTCGCCTGCCGGTGCTCGATACCAAGGTGATCGAGGTCGGTGATCCGCAGCGTGGCGATGTCATGGTGTTCCGCTACCCCAGCGACCCGAGCATCAACTACATCAAGCGCGTGGTCGGCCTGCCGGGTGATCGCATCGAGTACACCCAGGGCAAGCGTCTGCTGATCAACGGTGAGCCGGTGGCGGAGAAACTGATCGGTGAAGAGCCGGGCAGCCTCGGCAGTGCGACCCTGTATCAGGAGCGCCTGGGGCAGGTGGAGCACGTCATCCGCAAGGAAATGACCCGCATGCGCCGCGAGCCAGGTGGTCAGTGGGTGGTGCCGGAGGGGCACTATTTCATGATGGGCGACAACCGCGACAACTCCAACGACAGCCGTTTCTGGCGCGATCGCCACATTCCCAAGGAGCTGTGGGGCATGGTTCCGGACGACCATATCGTCGGCAAGGCCTTCGCCATCTGGATGAGCTGGCCGGAACCCAAGACCAGCCATCTGCCCAACTTCTCCCGCGTCGGCCTGATTCATTGAGCACTGGTGCGCTGTCGTGTGCAGCGCGCCAGGCTATAACTAGTGCTGCCGTAAAGGCTTTCCCATACAATGGAATCAATTGGGGACACATATGACTTTCGCGCGTTCGCAGCAGGGGCTTTCCATTCTTGGCTGGCTGGTGACCCTGGCCGTCGTTGCATTCTTCGCCAGCACCGCGTTCAAGGTGCTGCCGCATTACATGGACTACATGTCCATGGAAAAGATCATCACCTCGGTGGAAACCGACAAGGCGGCTGACGTGCGTACCGTGGGGGATTTCTACAATCACCTGAGCAAGGGCATGCAGGTCAACAACATCCGCGACCTGAACCCGCGCGACGCCGTGAAGGTGACCCTGGAGAACAACGAGTTCCGGGTGCACCTCAAGTACGAAAAGCGTGAGCCGCTGATCGAGAACCTCGATCTGGTGGTCAATTTCGATAAAGAATTTCGTGTACGAATGCCGTGAGTCCTGATCTTTCCCGTCTCGAGCGCAAGCTCGGTTACAGCTTTAAGGACCAGGATCTGATGCTCCTGGCCCTGACCCATCGCAGCTTCGCCGGCCGCAACAACGAGCGGCTGGAATTTCTCGGTGATGCCATCCTCAATTTCGTCGCTGGCGAGGCGCTGTTCGAGCGCTTCGCCCAGGCCCGCGAAGGGCAGCTTTCGCGCCTGCGCGCGCGTCTGGTCAAGGGGGAGACCCTGGCCGTGCTGGCCCGTGGTTTCGAGCTGGGTGATTACCTGCGCCTGGGCTCCGGCGAGCTGAAAAGCGGCGGCTTCCGCCGTGAGTCCATCCTCGCCGATGCCCTCGAAGCGCTGATCGGCGCCATCTACCTGGATGCCGGCATGGACGCGGCGCGCGAGCGCGTGCTGGCCTGGCTGAGCAGCGAGCTCGATGGCCTGACCCTGGTGGACACCAACAAGGATCCCAAGACGCGCTTGCAGGAGTTCCTGCAGTCGCGCGCCTGTGAACTGCCTCGTTACGAGGTGGTGGACATCCAGGGCGAGCCGCACTGCCGCACCTTCATGGTCGAGTGCCAGGTCTCGCTGCTCAATGAAAAGACCCTGGGCCAGGGCGGCAGCCGGCGTATCGCCGAGCAGGTCGCTGCGGCTGCGGCGCTGATCGCCCTCGGGGTGGAGAATGGCAATGACTGATGCACCCGTGACCCGCTGCGGCTACGTCGCCATCGTCGGCCGGCCCAACGTGGGCAAGTCGACGCTGCTCAACCACATCCTCGGGCAGAAACTGGCGATCACCTCGCGCAAGCCGCAGACCACCCGTCACAACATGCTCGGGATCAAGACCGAGGGGGATGTTCAGGCCGTCTACGTCGACACCCCCGGTTTGCACAAGAACAACGACAAGGCGCTCAACCGTTACATGAACCGCAGCGCGTCCACCGCGTTGAAGGACGTCGACGTGGTGGTGTTCGTGGTCGACCGCATGCGCTGGACCGACGAGGACCAACTGGTGCTGGAGAAGGTGCAGCACGTCAGGTGCCCGGTTCTCCTGGCGGTGAACAAGGCTGATCGCCTGGAAGACAAGAGCGAGCTGCTGCCGCACCTGAACTGGCTGGCCGAGCAATTGCCGCAGGCCGAGATCGTGCCGATCTCCGCGCTGCAGGGGCAGAACCTCGACACCCTGGAAAAACTAGTGGGCGAGCGCCTGCCGGAGTCCGAGCACTTCTACCCGGAAGATCAGATCACCGACCGCTCCAGCCGCTTTCTGGCGGCCGAGCTGATCCGCGAGAAGATCATGCGCCAGCTCGGTGCCGAGCTGCCGTACCAGATTACCGTGGAGATCGAGGAGTTCAAGCAGGACGGCCCGATCCTGCATATCCACGGGCTGATTCTGGTGGAGCGCGACGGGCAGAAGAAAATCATCATCGGCGACAAGGGCGAGCGCATCAAACGCATCGGCCAGGAAGCCCGCAAGGACATGGAGACCCTGTTCGACTCCAAGGTGATGCTCAACCTCTGGGTCAAGGTCAAGGGCGGCTGGTCCGACGACGAACGCGCCCTGCGTTCGCTGGGCTATCTGGATTGAGCCACAAGCTGCAAGCCACAAGCTGCAAGCTGTGGCGCGCTGCAGCTTTTGCTTGAGGCTTGCAGCTTGCAGCTTGCCGCTTACGTTTTGCACAGCCGCCCCTACAAAGAAAGCAGCGCGCTGGTGGATTTCTTCACCGCTCAGGGGCGCGTGCGGGCGGTTTTGCGCGCCGCGCGCGGCAAGGTGGGCAGCATCGCCCGGCCATTTGCGCCGCTGGATCTGGAGCTGCGCGGGCGTGGCGAGCTGAAGACTGTTGGTCGTCTGGAAAGCGCTGGTATCCCGTTATTGCTGAGTGGCGAGGCGCTGTTTTCCGGTCTCTACCTCAACGAATTGCTGATCCGCCTGCTGCCGGCCGAAGATCCGCATCCATCAATGCTCGAACATTACGCGCTGACCCTGCAGGCGCTGGCCGCCGGGCGGCCGCTGGAGCCCTTGCTGCGCGCTTTTGAATGGCGCCTGCTGGATGACCTGGGCTATGGTTTCGCCCTGGATCGCGACCAGCACGATCAGCCCGTCGACCCCGCCGGCCTGTATCGCTGGCAGCAGGATGTCGGCCTGGTGCCGGTGCTACAACTGCAGCCCGGCGTCTTCCAGGGCCGCGAACTACTGGCCATGGCCAAGGCCGACTGGCAGACGCCAGGCGCCCTGGCCGCGGCCAAGCGCCTGATGCGCCAGGCGCTGGCCCCCCATCTCGGTGGCAGACCGCTGGTCAGCCGCGAACTTTTCATGACGCTCAAGGAGCCCAAGCGTGACTGAGGCCAATCGTATTCTGCTCGGTGTCAACATCGACCACGTCGCCACCCTGCGTCAGGCGCGCGGCACGCGCTACCCGGATCCGGTCAAGGCTGCGCTGGATGCCGAAGAGGCGGGCGCCGACGGCATCACCGTGCACCTGCGCGAAGACCGCCGGCATATCCAGGATCGCGACGTGCGCGTGCTGGCCGACGTATTGCAGACGCGGATGAACTTCGAGATGGGCGTCACCGACTTCATGCTCGGCTTCGCCGAGCAGATCCGCCCGGCGCACGTCTGCCTGGTGCCGGAGACCCGTCAGGAGCTGACCACCGAAGGCGGCCTGGACGTGGCCGGGCAGGAGGCGCGCATCGCCGCCGCCGTGGAACGCCTGTCCCTGGCCGGCTGCGAGGTGTCCTTGTTCATCGACGCCGAGGAGCGGCAGATCGAGGCAGCCATGCGCGTTGGTGCGCCTGCCATCGAACTGCACACCGGACGTTATGCCGATGCCCATACGGCGGAGGAGGCGGCCCAGGAGCTGGCACGCATCCGCGATGGCGTCATCTGCGGCCTGAACCACGGCCTGATCGTCAACGCCGGCCATGGCCTGCACTACCACAACGTCGAGGCCGTGGCAGCGATCATGGGCATCAACGAGCTGAACATCGGCCATGCACTGGTCTCCCATGCCTTGTTCGTCGGCTTCAAGCAGGCAGTAGCGGAGATGAAGGCGTTGATCGTCGCGGCGGCCAATCGCGGCTAAACCCAGGGGAGGGCGGCACCACCTGGCGTGATGCCGTCGCTCAGCGTTCTGTCGGGCGGCCTCTCGTAGGGTGCGCCGTGCGCACCAGGTAGATTCCGCGATATTTGCCGGTGCGCACAGCGCACCCTACTCAGCTTTATGCGAACGCCTGAACCATCTGCCTGGCGAGTGCCTCGACAGCGTCATTGCGCTGGTGACCGAGAATCAGCTTGATGTGGTACTCGCCGAGAGGGGGCAGGCCCTGATCGGCGCCGAGTCGACGTAGCGGCGGTTTGACCAGGCTGCGTGGGAAGGGGGCGATGGCCAGGTCGGCGGCCATCGCCGCTTCCTGGCCAGCACACTGCTCGCAGGAATAGGCGATGCGGTAGTTCAGGCCTTGGCGATCCAGCGCATCGAGCGCCGTCCGCCGCCAGGGGCAGCCCGGATTGGCCAGCGCCAGCGGCAAGGGCGAGCGTTGCACGGCCAGGCCACCGTCACGTCCCGCCCAGACCAGTTCTTCGGAGTAAATGATTTCGCCACGCGCGTCGTCCAGGCCATCGCAGCCGGCGTTGATCAGGGTCAGATCCAGCTCGCCGGCATCCAGCTTCGCCACCAGATCCACGCTGCGCCCTACGTTTACCTCCACCTCCACGGCGGGATGGCTGCGGGCGAACAGGGTCAGTACGCTGGGCAGCACGCGGTCGCCGATGTCGTTCGGCGTACCGAAACGCACGCGTCCGCTCAGCGCTGGCGTCAGAAAGCGCGCCACGGCCTCCTCGTTGAGCTTGAGCAGGCGCCTGGCGTAGCCCAGCAGCAGTTCACCCTCGGGCGTCAGTTGCACGCGCCTGGCTTCGCGGGTGAACAGGCGTTGGCCGAGCGTTTCTTCCAGGCGCTTGATCTGCAAACTGACGGCCGCCGTGCTGCGAAATACCTGCGCAGCGGTGCGGGTGAAGCTGCCGCTATCGGCGATGGCGACGAAGGTGCGCAGTACGTCGCTTTCCAACAGTGGCAATGACAGGGGGGCGGTGGCGTTCATGATCGTTAAGTATTATTTAATCTATGGTTTGATATTTGTCGTTTGTTTGAACGATAGGCGCGTTTCATCCTGATCGCAAGTCCGGCGAACGCCGGTAGCGAAACGGAGGAAATGCCATGAACAACTCGAGCAAGCACGACAAATCGCACCCGGCCATGCCCGAGTTCTACCTGCCGGCCATGTGGCTGCTGGATCTGCAGAATGCCATCGTCGACTGGGTCGGCGCCTGGTTCTGGCGCCGGCGCATGCGGCGGCTGCTGGCACAGGACATCGAGGGGCGAATTCGCCTCGGTGGCGCCCGTGGCGTGGTGGAGCAGGGGGCGCATGAACCGCTGCGCTCCATCGCGCAGCGACGGGCGCGCTGGTTGCGGCCGCAGGGCGGGTGCAACCCGCCACGCTGAGGGTTATGGCTTGCGCGCGACCAGCACTGCGCGGGTCGGGGCTGGCAGGCCTTCGACGGTGCGGCTGTGGTCGGCCGGGTCGAGGAATTCGGGCAGCGACTGGAAGCGCATCCACTCGGTGGCGCGTTGCTCCTCCACCGAGGTGGTGCTGACATCGACGCAGCGCACCTCCTCTAAACCTGCGCGGCGCAGCCAGCGCTCCAGCGCCGGCACCGAGGGCAGGAACCAGACGTTGCGCATCTGCGCGTAGCGATCCTCGGGCACCAGTACCTGTTCGGCATCGCCTTCCACTACCAGGGTTTCCAGCACCAGTTCGCCGCCCTTGACCAAGGCATCCTTGAGGTCGAGCAGGTGGTCGATGGGCGAGCGGCGGTGATAGAGCACGCCCATGGAGAACACCGTGTCGAAGCCCTGCAGCTTGGCCGGCAGCTCCTCGAAGGCCAACGGCAGGTGCCAGACCGGTTGATCCGGCAGGTAGCGCTTCATCGCCAGGAACTGGCAGAGGAACAGCCAGTTGGGGTCGATGCCCACCACGCTATCGGCACCCGCGCCGAGCATGCGCCACATGTAGTAGCCGTTGCCGCAGCCGACATCGAGGATGCGCTTGCCGGCCAGATCCAGGTGCGGGGCGACGCGTTGCCATTTCCAGTCCGAGCGCCATTCGGTGTCGATATGCACGCCGAACAGCTCGAACGGGCCCTTGCGCCAGGGGATCAGCCCCTGCAGGGCCGTTTTCAACTGGGCACGAGTGGCCTCGTCGCAGGCGCCGCCAAAGGCAAAGCGCTGGGCCAGTTCCACTTCGCTCACCGGCAGTGGCGGCAACGCCTGCACCGCGCCGTACCAGCGCCCTAGGTCGCCGTGGCCGATGGCCAGTTTGGCGTCGAGCTGGCCGGGCAGATCGGCCGCCCACTCCTGCAACGGAGTGCCGGCCAGTTGCGCCTGCAGGGCGTCGAGATCCAGATCGCGCATCATGGCAGGGCCACCAGCGAGGCGAAGTTCAGGCACTGGAACCAGGGCAGTACCTTGCTGAAACCGGCAGCCAATAGTCGTTCGCGATGCTGCTCGAGGCTGTCGGGCAGCATCACCTTTTCGATGGCGCTGCGCTTCTGGGCGATTTCCAGTTCGCTATAGCCGTTGGCGCGCTTGAAGGCGAGGTGCAGCTCGGTGAGCAGCTCGTGCTCGGCAGCGTCCTCGAAGCGCAGCTTCTCCGAGAGGATTAGCGCGCCGCCCGGCAGCAGCGCCTGGCGGATGTTGCCGAGCAACTCCAGACGTCGCTCCGGCGGTATGAATTGCAGGGTGAAATTCAGCGTCACCAGCGAGGCGGGCTGCAGCTCGAGGGCGAGGATATCGGCCTCGATCACCTGCACCGGCAGCAGCTCCTGGAACATGGCGTCCTGGGCATGCAGGTATTCACGGCAGCGCTCGACCATGGCCGGCGAGTTGTCCACCGCGATCACCTGGCAGCCATCGGCGCGCACGTGGCGGCGCAGGGCCTGGGTCACCGCACCGAGCGAGGCGCCGAGGTCATACAGGCGGGTATGGGGCTGGGCGAACTGGCCGGCGAGCACGCCGATGTTCTCGACGATGGTGGGGTAGCCGGGCACCGAGCGCTTGATCATGTCGGGGAAGACCCGCACCACATCCTCGTTGAAGACGAAATCGGGCACCTCGGCCAGGGGCTGGGCGAACAGGCGGTCAGGTTCTTGGCTCACGGCAATGACAACGGGTAGCGGAAAAGGCCGGCATCTTAGCAAAAAGACGGCCGCAAGCCCCAGGCTACAAGTTGCAAGTGCAGAGCAATCCTTTACCTTCACTGCGGATGGCACGCTTTTGTAGGGGCGTATTTATCCGCGATATTCATTATGAATTCGCTGCCACAGGTTTATGCGATTGCAAGTGGAAACCTTCGCCGACTGCCTCAAGCGTCCTGGCGCGCGAAGGCTGAGGCGGTGATGCCCCATTGGCCAAGCCAGTAGGTGAGGATGATGGCGTAGGGGGCGGCGTCGAAGCTGACGACGAAGCGGTCGATGCCGATGAAACTGTCGGACAGCACGAACAGCGCCGCGCCGCCCGCGGCGAGCCAGGTGGAGCGCGCGTGCAGAGCTGGCTGGCCGATCCGCGCCAGGGCGCGCCAGAGCATCAGGCAGATCGCCGTGGCATAGCAGGCCACCGGAATCAGCAGTTCGCCCAGGCCGCTGCTGGCCAGCACGGTGAACATCGCGCCACCGGCAACCAGTGCCAGCAGCAGGGCGGGCAGGGCCGGACGGCGGCTGTCCGAACAATAGGCGCGCAGGTAGGCCAGGTGGGCGAGCAGGAAGGCGCCGAGGCCGAACACGAACAGATCGCCAGGCCAGTCCAGCAGGATATCGCCGGCCAGGGAGCAGAGCAGACCGACGCCGATCCAGCGCCGGTAGATGCCAGCCGGTGCCTGGCGTAGCCAGAGTAGCAGGGCAAGCACCGGAATGCCCTTGGTCAGCAGGCTCAGTTGCGCATCGCCGCTGATTCGGCCGTAGAGAAAGACCGCAGCACCCGCCAGACCGAGCAGCAACCAACGCATGACAAGACCCCTTCGTTATTGCAATGGCGCAACTATGGCCAGTGGCCGGGCGGTTGCCAATGCGAGGGGCGTCAAAGTGAGTGGCGTATCGTGCCGCTGCGCGGTGGGTGAGCCGCACCCACCGCGCTCGGCGTCAGCCTGCGACCAGTACGCGGATCGCTTCCAGGCGCAGGGCGGCCTTGTCGAACATGGCCAGACCCTGTTCGCGCTGCTCGCGCAGCGTGGTGATCTCGCTGTCGCGTACGCTGGGGTTGACCGCTTGCAGGGCGACCAGGCGCGCCAGCTCTTCATCCAGTTCGGCGCTCAGGCGGCGTTTGGCTTGTGCCACGCGCTCGACGTGGCGCGGCAGGATCTTCGCCTCGGCGGCGGCGATCTGCTTGGCCAGCACGTCGCGCTGCGCCTGGATGAACTTGTTGGCACTGGCGCGCGGCACGCTTTCCAACTGGTCGTTGAGCGTCTCGAAGCCGACTTTCGCTGCCAGGTCATTGCCGTTGGCATCGAGCAGGCAACGCAGCGCGGCTGGCGGCAGGAAGCGCCCCAGTTGCAGTTTGCGCGGCGCTACCACTTCACTGACGTAGAGCAGCTCCAGCAGCACGGTGCCGGGCTTGAGCGCCTTGTTCTTGATCAGCGCCACGGCGGTGTTGCCCATCGAGCCGGACAGCACCAAATCCATGCCGCCCTGCACCATGGGGTGTTCCCAGGTGATGAACTGCATGTCCTCGCGGGCCAGGGCCTGTTCGCGGTCGTAGGTGATGGTCACCGCCTCGTCGTCGCCCAGCGGGAAGCTGGCGTCCAGCATCTTCTCGCTGGGGCGCAGGATCAGGGCGTTGTCGGAATGGTCTTCGCTGTCGATGCCGAAGGCGTTGAACAGCTCCTCCATGTAGATCGGCAGGGTGTACTGGTCGTCCTGTTCGAGGATGGCCTCCACCAGGGCCTCGCCTTCGCCGGCACCGCCGGAGTTCAGCTCCAGCAGGCGGTCGCGGCCGTTATGCAGTTCGCCTTCCAGGCGCACACGCTCGGCGCGGGCTTCGTCGATCAGGGCCTGCCACTGGTCATCATCGGCACCTTCGAGCAGCGGCAACAGGCGCGGGCCGAACTGGTGCTGCAGGGCATTGCCGGTGGGGCAGGTGGCGAGGAAGGCGTTCAGGGCCTGGTGATACCACTGGAACAGGCGCTCCTGCGGGCTGGTTTCCAGGTAGGGCACGTGCAACTGGATCTTGTGCTTCTGGCCGATGCGGTCGAGGCGACCGATGCGCTGTTCGAGCAGATCCGGGTGGGCCGGCAGGTCGAACAGCACCAGATGGTGAGCGAACTGGAAGTTGCGGCCCTCGGAGCCGATTTCCGAGCAGATCAGCACCTGCGCGCCGAATTCCTCGTCGGCGAAGTAGGCGGCGGCGCGGTCGCGCTCGAGGATGCTCATGCCCTCGTGGAATACCGTGGCCGGGATGCCGGAACGCACGCGCAGGGCGTCTTCCAGATCCAGGGCAGTCTCGGCGTGGGCGCAGATCACCAGCACCTTGAACTTCTTGAGCATCTTCAGGGTGTCGATCAACCACTCGACGCGCGGGTCGAAGCGCCACCAGCGCTGCTCTTCGTCCACCTCTTCCTGCGCCTGGTAGCTGACTTCCGGGTACAGCTCGGCGTGTTCGCCGATGGGCAGCTCCAGATATTCCACCGGGCAGGGCAGCGGGTAGGGGTGCAGTTCGCGCTCGGGGAAGCCCTGCACGGCGGCGCGGGTGTTGCGGAACAGCAGGCGGCCGGTGCCATGGCGGTCGAGCAGCTCGCGCACCAGGCGCGCGCGGGCGTCTTCGTCACCGGCGTCGATGGCGTCCAGCAGTTCACGGCCCTCATCGCCGAGGAAGCCGCCGATGGCCTCGCGCGCCTGAGCGCTGAGGCTGCCGTGGTCGAGCAGTTCCTGCACCGCTTCGGCCACCGGGCGGTACTGGTGGCTTTCGGCGCGGAAGGCCTCGACATCGTGGAAGCGATTGGGGTCGAGCAGGCGCAGGCGGGCGAAGTGGCTGTCCTGGCCAAGCTGTTCGGGGGTTGCAGTGAGCAGCAGCACGCCGGGAATGACCTCGGCCAGTTGCTCGACCAACGAATACTCGGCGCTGGCCTGTTCCGGGTGCCAGACCAGGTGATGGGCTTCATCCACTACCAAGAGATCCCAGCCGGCGGCGAACAGGGCGTCCTGCGCCTTCTCGTCGTCCTTCAGCCACTCCAGAGCCACCAGCGCCAGTTGGCAATCCTCGAAGGGGTTGCTGGCGTCGCTTTCCATGAAGCGCTCGGCGTCGAACAGAGCGACATCGAGATTGAAGCGCCGGCGCATTTCCACCAGCCACTGGTGCTGCAGGTTTTCCGGCACCAGGATCAGCACCCGGCTGGCGCGGCCGGAGAGCAGTTGGCGGTGAATGACCAGGCCGGCTTCGATGGTCTTGCCCAGGCCCACTTCGTCGGCCAGCAGCACGCGCGGGGCGATACGGTCGGCGACGCTGCGGGCGATGTGCAACTGGTGCGCGATGGGTTGCGCGCGTGCACCGCCCAGGCCCCAGAGCGAGGACTGCAGCAGGCGGCTGTTGTGCTCCAGGCTGTGATAACGCAGAGCGAACCAGGACAGCGGGTCGATCTGCCCGGCGAACAGGCGGTCGCTGGCCAGGCGGAACTGGATGAAGTTCGATAGCTGGGTTTCCGGCATGGTCACCGGCTTATGCTGGGCATCGAGGCCGTGGTAGACCAGCAGGCCGTCGACATCCTCGACTTCCTGCACGGCGAGCTTCCAGCCCTCGAAGTGGGTGATTTCGTCGCCCGGAGCGAAGCGCACGCGAGTCAGCGGCGCGTTGCGGGTGGCGTACTGGCGCGTTTCGCCGGTGGCCGGGTAGAGCACGGTGAGCAGACGGCCGTCCTCGGTGAGGATGGTTCCAAGCCCCAATTCCGCCTCGCTGTCACTGATCCAGCGTTGCCCCGGTTGATACTGCGCCATGCCTGTCTCCCGCGTGAAAAAGCCGGCTATGGTAACGGATGCCGCGCCAAGGCCAAAGTGGCTATGGCACTATCAGCGAAGCATTCGGTCGAAAGTCTGGTGAGCGCCCGTAAAGTTGGGCTTTGCGCTGCCGAAAGCCTGACCAAAGAGGGGGGCTATTCCATGTTGCCACCGATTCCTCATAGCCTGGTGCCGGTCACTGCCACGCAGGACGTGGTCAAGCCCCGGCCCGATATTCCGCCGGTGACGCCTGCCGAGCCGGGTGCGCAGGAGAGCGCCCTGACCCTGGACAAGCGCCACCCGCAGGAAACCGAGGAGCTGCTGCGCGAAGAGCAGCGGCGTCGGCAGCGGCGTGGTTATACGCCTGAGCAACTGGCCGAGGCAGAGCAGGAGGAGGTCGAGCAGACGCTCGGCGATCTGCCCAGGCAAGGGCTTTGGGTGGATGTGGAAGTCTGATCGATTTCCACTGCGTACTTTCTGACAGGTTCTCAAGGTGCTGTTCGACGATATCCTTCCATCACTGGCCGATGCCGAGCTGGACTATCTGCCCGGCTGGGTCGATGCCGCGTTGGCCGATACTTGGCTCGACACCTTGGTCGAGCAGACGCCCTGGCAGCAGCCGGAGCTGTTCATTCATGGTCGCTACCACCGCGTGCCACGGCTGACCGCCTGGTATGGCGAGCCGGAGGCGCGCTATCGATATTCGGGCATCATTCACCAGCCCTTGCCCTGGACGCCCTTGCTCGCCGAGATTTGCCAGCGTGTCGAACACGAAGTGGGGCAGCGACTCAACGCCGTGCTGCTCAACCACTACCGCGATGGACAGGACAGCATGGGCTGGCACAGCGACGCCGAAGCCGAACTGGGTCGCAACCCGCTGATCGCTTCGCTGAACCTGGGCGGCAGTCGACGCTTCGACCTGCGCCGGGTGGGCAGCACGCGTATCGAGCATTCGTTGACCCTGACCCACGGCTCGCTACTGGTCATGCGCGGGCCAACCCAGCATCATTGGCAGCATCAAGTGGCGAAGACGCGCCAAGCCTGCGCGCCACGCCTGAATCTGACCTTTCGCCTGATCCGGTTTCCGCTATGAGCCATGACGACAAGCTGATCGACTTCACCGCCGAGCGCGACAAGCGCATTCACGACCTCAACGACAAGCGCCTCAACGAGATGCGTCAGGTATTCGAGCAGGTGTTGCCGCTGGGCAAGGGCAAGAAGAAGTCCAAGAGCAAACCGAAGAAGCGCTGAGTACGGCTGTACGTCCCGCTGCATGCGGCCGCTCTGGGCCGCACCTCCCGCCTCGTACCCCCTCGATTTCTTGACCTGGGTCAGTATTCCCCCAGGCCTGATCGCGCCTGCTCGCTGGCCATTGATCCAGATCAATTTTCCTGCCGCCAGCGCTGATAACTTGAAGCCATCCCAGACAGACAGGCACAACAGGAGGCAGCCATGTTCGTCGATACAGTGGTTCTCGCCGGAGTCGGCACCGTTCTTCTGATGGTCGCGTTCTTTGGGGGCGTTGGTTATTTCATCTGGAAGGATGCGCACAAGCGCAAGCAGAGCTGATCCTTCCAGTTCACTGGGCACGCAAGGCAATTCGGGCGACTTCGGTCGCCCTTTTTTTTGGGTTTTTTTGCGGGCTGGTGGAGGGGTGCCTTGCTTGATACCGGACTGGCGAGTTTGTGTGTGATGGTGTTCTGGGCGCCGCTACGGCGTGTTCAGATATTCCGGGTTTCGCCCCCTCGGGCGACTCACTTTTCTTTGAAATGCGCAAAGAAAAGTAAGCAAAAGAAACGCACCCCCGCCATCCGGGTCTCGCTTCGCTCGACTTCCCTCACTCCGGCATCGCTCCGGGGTCGGCTTACAAGGGCCATCCCTGGCCCTTTAAGCCTCTCGCGGCATCCATGCCACTCGCCCCCTGCGCAATGCCTACGTTCGGCCTCCTGAAGGGGGCATTTGCGCGCCTGAACGAACGGGTACTCCATAGATTGCTCGGCGTGATCTGGTAGCAGTAGAACCACGACGTGGCTGTCGAATTAAACCAATAGTTTCATTCGCGCAGTTTCATTTGCCTGGATAGCTTGCCGGCTTCCAGCCGGTATCCCGGTCAGCCCTGGGGCTGACAGATGTACGAGCACTCCGACTAATTCTGGGTTACCTAGGGTTCAGGCGCGTGCAGAGCCCGCCCAGGAGGGCGAACGCAATCGTCGTGGAAGAGGTTGAGCGACATGGATGTCGCGAGAGCCGCGATGGGCCAGGGATGGCCCTTCGCGGCGGGCCTCTGGAACGGCGATGGAGTGAGCGAACCCTGGCGCAGCCAGGGCCGGATGAAAGGGCGGAGGTTTTGGTTACTTTTGCCCCAAAAGTGACTCGCCCGGGAGGGCGAAACGGGAAACATCAGCAGAACGCCGATAAGCAGCTTGAACGCCGAAAGCAACCGAACACTCACACAAACTTGCCAGTCCGATATCAGCAAGCAGTTCTGGTTCATGTTCCAAATAAAAAGCAAACCGATGATCCCAGACGACTGAACGCTGTCTCCATAAGATCAGCACTGGACTAAAATTAGATAGCAGACTAATAATTGTCGCGCTTGGCCGTTCCATCCTGCCAGCGTTTATTCTGCTTCTGTCCTGACCCCACAATCCAAGCCCATGCGTGAAGCCCTATTGGCCTTCTTTGCACCCAGCGTGCAGGCCCTACAGTTCGCCATCAAGACCCTGCTGGCCGGCGGCCTGGCCTTGTGGTGCGCGTTCCGTTTTGGTCTGGAGCAGCCACAGTGGGCCTTGATGACGGCCTTCATCGTCGCCCAGCCGCTGTCTGGCATGGTGGTGCAGAAGGGCCTGGCGCGGCTGCTCGGCACCCTGATCGGGGCGAGCATGACGGTGCTGATGATGGCGCTATTCGCCCAGGCACCCTGGTTGTTCCTGATTGCCGTGGCGCTGTGGATGGGCCTGTGCACGGCCGCTTCGACCATGCTGCGCAGCGCCTGGAGCTACGCCTTCGTGCTGGCTGGCTACACGGTGGCGATCATCGGCCTGCCGGCCATCAGCCATCCACTGACGGTATTCGACCAGGCCGTTGCGCGTGGCACCGAAATCGCCCTGGGCATCCTCTGCGCCACGGTGGTCAGTGCCGTGCTCTGGCCGCAGCGTGTGGAGCGGCAACTGGCGCAGCAGGCGCGCAGCCTGTGGCAGGCCGGAGTGGGTGCGGCGAGCCAGGCGCTGGCGGGCGAGGCCATGGCGCGCCAGGGCTTGCTGGATGTGTTGGGGCGCATGGTGGCGGTGGATGCGCAACGCGAACATGCCTGGTTCGAGGGGCAGCGTGGCCGCCAGCGCGCTGCGGCCTTGCGCCTGCTCAGCCGTGATCTGCTCAGCGTGCTGCGCCTGGCGCGCGGGGGAGGGCGGCAGTGGCGGCAGCTCGACGAGGCCGAGAGCCAGATGCTCGCGCCCTGGATGCAGCGTGTGCGCGACTGCCTGGCCGGGACGCCAGGGCAGCAGTGTGCGGTGCTGGCGCAGCAGATGCGCGAAGTGGCCGAGGAAGCGGGGCTGAGCGCGGGGCAAAGGCGCTGTCTGGAGCGGCTAGCCCTGCTCGTGCTGCGTCTGGAAACCGCCGCTGAATCGCTCCAGGCAGTGGAGCAAGGGGAGGTACGTGGCAGCCTGCCGCCGGCGCTGTCCTGGCACCGCGACTGGCAGACCGCCGTGCTCTACGGTAGCCGCAGCGCACTGGCCTTCCTGGCGCTGGCGGCATTCTGGATGGCCACTGCCTGGCCGGCTGCCAGCGGCGCGATGCTGCTGGCCACTGTGGTCTGCAGTCTGTTCGCCAGTCGCGAGAATGCGGCGCAGATCGGCTTGTTGTTCCTGCGCGGCATCTTCTATGCGCTGCCGGTGGCCTTCTTCGTCGGGCAGATTCTGCTGCCTCAGCTCAATGGCTTCACCATGCTTTGCCTGGCTCTCGGCGTGCCGTTGTTCTTCGGCGCGCTGGGCATGGCCAAGCCGGCACTGGGAGCGACGGCAACCTCCTTCTGCCTGCATTTCATCGTGCTTTGCGCCCCTCAGAACGACATGAACTACGACCTGGCCTTCTTCTTCAATGAAGCCCAGGCCATGCTCATCGGCGTCGCTTGCGCGGTGCTGGCTTTCAACCTGATCGGCCTGCGCAGCCCGCGCTGGCATGGCCGTCGCCTGTTGCAGGCAACCTTGCGCGATCTGGCGCGTCTGACCCGACAGCCACTGGTCGGTGCGGAAAGTTGGTTCGGTGGGCGCATGGCCGATCGCCTGATGCTGCTGGCGCGCCATTACCCAGCGTTACCCAGCCAGACGCGCAGCCGTTGGGATGATGGCATTGCCGGCCTGGATCTGGGTGACGAGCTGCTGCACCTGCGGGCCTGCCTGGCCGCCGGGGATCGCTCCCTGGGGCAGGCCGAGGAGCGCTTTCTCGACGCGTTGCGCCGGCAACTGCTGCAGGGGCCGGCGGCGCAACGCGAAGAGGGGCTCGATGCTGCTGCCAATGAGCTGTTGCAGGCGCTGCGGGCGGCGCCGTCGAGCATCGACCGGCGCTTGGCCGAGGCAGCACTGCTGCAGTTGCAGGTCGGTTGGCGGCGCTGGTGTCAATTACAGGAGAAGGTCGATGGGCTTGCGTGAATGGGCCTTGGGCGGTGTGCTGCTCAGCCCGCTGCTGCTGTATGCACTGTTGGCACTGTTGCTGACCGGCTTGCTGCGCCTGGGCTTGCAGCGTGTCGGGGTGGCTCGCTGGATCTGGCATGAGGCGCTGTTCGACTGCGCCTTGTACGTCTGTGTATTGGCGGCCGTGGTGGCCGTGCTTGGACATTGAGCGAGGAGAGAGACATGCGTCCCGTTTTGCGTGTCGGCATTACCTTGAGCCTGGTGATCGTGGCGATTCTCGCCGGCACCTGGCTGTGGCAGTACTACCTGTACTCACCCTGGACGCGCGATGCGCGCATCCGCGCCGACGTGGTCACCATCGCGCCGGATCTATCCGGCTGGGTGCGTGAGCTGAAGGTGCATGACAACCAGCAGGTGGCGGCTGGCGAGCTGTTGATGAGCCTGGATCGCGAACGCTACCAGGCTGCCCTGGAGCAGGCCCGGGCGGTGGCCGAGACGCGGCGCCAACAGTTACGGCTGCGCGAGCACGAAGCGGTACGGCGTGACCGCCTGGGGCCGCAGGCGATCAGCGCCGAGCTGCGTGAAAACGCTCAGATCAATGCCGAGATCGCCCGTGGCGAGTATCAACAGGCGCAGGCGGCAGTGAAACTGGCCGAACTGGACGTGCAGCGCAGCGAGGTGCGCGCGCCGCGCGCCGGCCAGGTGACCAACCTGCAACTGGCCGAGGGCAATTACGTGCGCGCAGGCGAGCCGGTGCTGGCCCTGGTGGACGAGGCCTCCTTCTACGTGCAGGCCTATTTCGAGGAAACCAAGCTGCCGCGCATTCATGTCGGGGCGCCGGTGGAAATCTGGCTGATGGGCCGCGATCAGCCCTTGCATGGCACGGTGGACAGCATCAGCCGCGGCATCACCGACCGCAACGCCAGCCCGGACGGCCAATTGCTGGCCAATGTCGAGCCCACATTCAACTGGGTGCGCCTGGCGCAACGCATTCCGGTGCGCATCCGCTTCGACGCCTTGCCCGAGTCCGTCCAGCTCAGTGCCGGGATGACCGCCAGCGTGCGCGTACGGCAGCAGTGAAGCCTGATGTCGTCGAAGCGCGTGACGTGAGCGCGCGCATGACCGACACTATGGCCCCGCTGTTTCGTCCACCGTTTCAGGCCGGTTGCGGTCCGGCCCCTGTCGAGAGGTCATGTCATGTCGTTCAAAGTTTTCGTCGACGGCCAGGAAGGCACCACCGGCCTGCGTCTGCTGGATTACCTGGCCGGTCGCCCGGACATCGAGCTGCTGCGCATCGACGAGGCCAAGCGCAAGGACAGTGCCGAGCGTGCACGCCTGCTCAATGCCGCCGACGTGGCCTTCCTCTGCCTGCCGGATGCCGCCTCGCGTGAGGCGGTGAGCCTGGTGAACAACCCCGACACCTGCATCATCGACGCCAGTACTGCCTTCCGTACCGACACTGGCTGGACCTATGGCCTGCCAGAACTGGCCGCTGGCCAGCGCGAGGCAATCCGCGCCAGCAAGCGCATCGCCAACCCTGGCTGCCATGCCACGGCCTTCATCCTGCTGGTGCGTCCGCTGGTGGATGCCGGCCTGCTGCCCAAGGATTATCCGCTCAGTGCCTTCTCCCTGACCGGCTACAGCGGTGGCGGCAAAGCGATGATCGCCCAGTACGAAGCCGGTGGTGACGCTCGCCTGAAGAGCCCGCGCCCTTACGCCATGCCCCAGGCGCACAAGCACCTGCCGGAAATGCGCGTGCAGACCGGCATCGCCCAGGCCCCGGTGTTCAGCCCCATCGTCGGTGATTTCCTCAAAGGTCTGGCGGTGACCGTGCCGCTGCACCTGGATCGCCTGGCGCCCGGCACCACGCCGCAACAACTGCACGAGGCGCTGCAGCGCCACTATGCCGGTGAGCGCTTCATTCGCGTGATGCCGCTGGAAGGGGCGGAGAATCTGGATGAAGGCTTCTTTGACGTGCAGGGCTGCAACGACAGCAACCGTGCCGATCTGTTCGTCTTCGGCAATGCCGAGCGGGTGACCCTGGTGGCGCGCCTGGACAACCTTGGCAAGGGTGCCGCTGGCGCTGCCGTGCAATGCATGAACGTGATCGTCGGCGCGGCCGAGGACACGGGACTCAGCAGCGGGCTGTAAGGCGGGTTTTGTTCTGCAGGAGTGGGTTGCTGTGCCGGACATGGATTGGCGGACTGTTCGCTGGCGCTCCTGAATTCGCCCTACGCGCTAGAACACGCCGAGCAACCTATGGAATGCCTGCTCGTTCAGGCGCGCGAAACTCCCCCTTCAGGAGGGTGAGTGGAATCGTTGCGTAGAGGGTTGAGCGGCATGGATGCCGCGAGAGCCGCGACTGGCCAGGGATGGCCCTTCGCGGCGGGCCCTCGGAGCAGCGATGGAGCGAACGAACCCCGGCGCAGCCGGGGCCGGATGGCGGGGGTGCGTTTCTTTTGCTTACTTTTCTTTGCGCACTTCAAAGAAAAGTGAGTCGCCCGAGGGGGCGAAACAAGGAGTTTCCGAACATACCGAAGCGGCGTCCAGAACACCAAAAAAGCATAAACTTGCCAGTCCGATATCAAGACCGATTCCCCCAGCCCCTGTGAATAACCATGAAAAACGCCGCGATTCCTCTCGGAATCGCGGCGTTTTTCATGGTGCAGAGATATCCCCGCAACACTCACTGATCATCGAAATACCGCTCATGCCAGGCCACCAGCGGCTGCGGGTTGCCCAGCTTCTGCCCATAGATCACCGAGTACGACAGCACGTTCTGCACGTACTGGCGAGTTTCGTCGAACGGGATGTTCTCCACCCACACGTCGTAGCTCAGATGATCGGCGCCGCGTAGCCACTGGCGCACGCGGCCGGGGCCGGCGTTGTAGGCGGCGGAGGCGAGCACACGGTTGCCGTTGAACTGGCCGTAGACCTGGCTCAGGTAAGCCGCCCCCAGCTCGATGTTGACGCCCGGGTCGAGCGCTTGGCGTGGTGAGGCCAGGGGGATGCTGAACTTGCGCGCGGTTTCCTTGGCGGTGGTCGGCATCAGCTGCATCAGGCCCATGGCGCCGGCGTGGGAGCGGGCGTCGGCCATGAAGGCGCTTTCCTGGCGGGTGATGGCGAACACCCAGCTCGAATGCAGGTCGCGTCGCTGCGCTGCACGCACCAGCTCGTCGCGATGGGCCATGGGGAAGCGCACTTCCAGGTCATCCCAGTATTGCGCCTGGCTGATGGTGCGGATGGCCGGGAAGTACCAGCCCATCTCATAGGCCAGGCGCGCCTGGGCCACCAGTTCGTCACGGCTGAACAGGCGGCTGACGTGGTACCACTCGCGGCGCCCGTCGACGATCTGCCCGCGGGCGTGGAATTCCAGGGCGCGCTTGATGCCGGCGGTGTTGCGCACTTTCTGCACCACCTTGGGGTCGAGCGCCAGGGGCTGGTTGTTCAGGCTGTAGGGAGCCTTGACCTGATCGGCGGCCATGAAACCGTAGAAGTCGCGCTCCTTGGCCAGGGCCTGGAACAGCACGGCCGGCTGGTGGCTATCGGGCTGGGCCAGTTGCAGGCTGCGCGCGGCCCAGTAGCGCCAGCGATTGCTGCTGGCCAGCTCGGCGGGCATGCGCTGGGTCAACTGGTAAGCCTCGTCCCAGCGACCACTGCGCAGTAGCAGACGGGCACGCCATTCGCTGACGGTGTTGTCACGCAATTGCGGATCGTACTTGGCCATCACCGCCAGCCCGCGCGGGTCGAAGCGACGCGCCAGGGTCAGGCCGATCTGGCGGGCAATGGCCACCTGTTCGTCCTGGGAGAACTGCATGCGCTGGGCGTAGCTATCGAGCAGGCTCAGGGCGTCTTCCGGGCTCTGCCGGGCCAGGCGGCGCAGGCCCAGGCCCACCACGTCGGCCATGGCCTCGTCAGCCGGGGTGAAACGACCCGTCTGCTTGAGGATCTGCGGTTTCTGCGCCACTTCCAGCAGCAGCTTGCCGCGCGCGCCAAGGGTCGTCAGGCCCTTGACCAGGTAGTTGGCCAGGCCGTAGTTGCCGGCCTCTACCGCCAGTTTGGTGCGCTGCCAGCGGCGTTGTTCGGTCAACTGGCCATTGGCGGCCCAGCGCTCGAACAACGGGTCGCAGGCGTCGGGCTGGGATTTGCCCACCAGCCAGAGCTTCTCGGCGGTGGCATTGCCCTCGGCATTCAGGCCATGGCTGAGCTGGTACTGGCCGTACAGGCAGTGCAGTTCGGTGAAGTTGAGCTTGGGATCGTAATGGGCGAGGAAGGGCTTCCACTCGCCGCGCTCGGCCAGCAGACGCAACCAGCGCAGCTTCATCCAGCTAGCCTGGGGCAGGTCACCATGCTCGGCGAGGAACCTCTCCACCTCGGCGTTGCTCGCCGACTTGAGGCGGTTGGTCAGATCGTCATAGGCCAGGTAAGGCGTCAAGGGGTAGTCGCGCAGCGCACTGGCGTACTGGCGATAAGGCCCGCTATCGCCCTTGGCCAGGGCGCGCTTGGCTGCATCGTAGTACTGGCGCTGTTGCGCCAGGTTGGCTGCGTCTACAGAGGTGATGCCGAGGGTGCCGAGCATCAGGCAGGAAACGAGAGATAAGAGACGACCGCGCATGACAGTTCCAGGGGGCAAGCAGGTAAATGGACAGCCCGTTCCATCTGGCTGCAGGCTCTAGCTTAGCCTTTCGCCACGGATCGGCGAAAGCGCCGGCAGCAAGCAGATACACACTGAACGAGTGCCCCTACAGCTCGGCGATCAGACGCTCGTCGAAACGAAAACAGCCGCTCGCCAACTCGGGTAGAATGCCCGGCCTGTTTTTGGAGATGCCCATGACCCTGCTCAAGTTCGCCGATGTTTCCCTCGCCTATGGCGCCATGCCCCTGCTCGATGGGGTTTCCTGGCAGATCGCCCGGGGCGAGCGGGTGTGCATCATCGGTCGCAACGGCACCGGCAAGTCGAGCATGCTGCGCCTGGTCAAGGGTGACCAGATGCCCGACGACGGCGAGATCTGGCGCGCCCCCGGGCTGAAGATCGGTGAATTGCCGCAGGAACTGCCGCGTGCCGATGAGCGCACGGTGTTCGACGTGGTGGCCGAAGGCCTGGCCGGCGTCGGTGACCTGCTGGCGCGCTATCACCATCTGGCGCAGAACATTCAGGGCGAGGACGACCTCGAACAACTGATGCACGTGCAGCAGGAGCTGGAGGCGAAGGATGGCTGGCGTTTGCAGCAACTGGTGGACAGCACCCTGAGCCGCCTGCAGTTGCCGGCCGACAAGACCCTGGCCGAGCTCTCCGGTGGCTGGCGCCGCCGCGTGCTGCTGGCCCAGGCGCTGGTGTCCGAGCCGGATCTGCTGTTGCTCGACGAGCCCACCAACCACCTGGACATCGGTGCCATCGCCTGGCTGGAAGAGGCGCTCAAGGACTTCGGCGGCGCCGTGCTGTTCATCACCCACGACCGTTCCTTCCTGCAGAACCTGGCCACGCGCATCCTCGAACTGGATCGCGGTGGGCTGATCGACTGGAACGGCGACTACGCCAGTTTCCTGGTGCACAAGGAGCAGCAGCTCGCCGCCGAGGAGACCGCCAATGCGCTGTTCGACAAGCGCCTGGCGCAGGAGGAGGTGTGGATCCGGCAGGGTATCAAGGCCCGCCGCACCCGTAACGAAGGTCGCGTGCGTGCGCTCAAGGCCATGCGCGCCGAACGTGCCGAGCGCCGCGAGCGCCAGGGCAAGGCGAGCATCCAGTTGGAGGCGGCGGACAAGTCCGGCAAGCAGGTGATGGTGGCCGAGAACGTCAGTTTCGCCCACCCCGGCGGCCCCTGGTTGGTCAAGGATTTCTCCATGGTGCTGCAGCGCGGCGACCGTATCGGTCTGCTCGGCGCCAACGGCACCGGCAAGACCACCTTGCTCAAGTTGCTGCTCGGTGACCTGCAACCCAGCAGCGGCAGCATCGAGGTGGGCACCAAGCTGGAAGTGGCGTATTTCGACCAATTGCGTCACCAGCTCGAGCCGGAGAAGACGGTGATCGACAACATCGCCGAGGGCCGCGACTTCATCAGCATCGATGGCCAGAGCCGCCACGTGCTGAGCTACCTGGGCGACTTCCTGTTCAGCCCGCAACGCGCGCGTACGCCGGTCAAGGCCTTGTCCGGTGGCGAGCGGGCACGACTGTTGCTGGCCAAGCTGTTCAGCAAACCGGCCAACCTGCTGGTGCTGGACGAACCGACCAACGATCTCGATGTGGAAACCCTGGAACTGCTCGAAGAAGTGCTGCTCAACTTCCCTGGCACCGTGCTGATGGTCAGCCACGACCGTGCCTTCCTCGACAACGTGGTGACCAGCACCCTGGTGTTCGAGGGTGAGGGCAAGGTGCGCGAGTACGTCGGCGGTTACCAGGACTGGCTGCGCCAGGGCGGGTCGCCACGCCTGCTCGGTGTGGGAGAGAGCAAGTCGGGCAAGGCCGAGCTGGCCACCGCCATCGTCGAGTCGCCGACTCCAACGGCAGCGACGCCCGCACAGGAGAGCGCCGAACCGGCGAAGAAGAAACTAAGCTACAAGCTGCAGCGCGAGCTGGAAGCGATCCCGGGGCAGATCGATGCCCTGGAACAGGAAATGGCTGCAGTGCAGGAGCAGGTATCCGATCCTGCCTTCTATCAGCAGCCGGTGCAGATCACCACGCAGGTATTGGCGCGCCTCGACGACTTGCAGAAGGAAATGGACAAGTTGCTAGAGCGCTGGGCCGAGCTGGAAAGCTAACCAAGGAACGAACGGGCAATGGCCATCGAATACCGCATCACCCTGGATGACGAACATCAGTTCAGCTACCGGATCGAGCTGAACCGCGAGTATGACCCGGAGCTGGCGCAACGCACGCCAGCCTGGACCCGCCTCGAGCATCAGCAGTGCAGCAACTGTCCGCTGAGCCGCGAACAGTTCAGCCATTGCCCGGCAGCGGTCGACCTGCATCGCGTCATCGAGGACTTCCATGGCCTGCCCGCCTTCAAGAAGGTTGGCGTGTGGGTGCGTACCCCCGAGCGCGAGTACAGCAAGAATCTGGGCCTTGAAGAAGGGCTGCGGGCGCTGCTCGGGGTGATCATGGCCACCAGCGCCTGCCCGGTGCTGGGGCGCCTTAGGCCGATGGCGCAGCACCATCTGCCGTTCGCCAGCAATCAGGAATTCATCCTGCGCGCCGTGTCGCTGTACCTCACTCGGCAGTACTTCAACATGCGTGAAGGGCGTCTGGCGGACTGGGAACTCAAGGGGCTGGTGCGGCATTTCCAGCAGCTCAAGCTGGTCAACCAGGCGTTCTGGCAGCGCATTCACGATACCTGTGAGGGCGACTCCAACCTCAAGGCCTTCCTCACCTTCTTCTCGCTGTCATCGAGCATGACGGTGACCCTGGAAACCCAGTTGCAGAAGATTCGCCCTCTGGTCATGAGCGCGGGCGAAGCCTTCGACTGAGGGCCTGCCCGATGCGCCAGGCGCTGATGCATCGGGCAGGCTGGGCAGCTATCAGTCGGTTTTCTTCAGGCGCACGGCGAGCACGTCGCAGGGGGCACCATGCAGCACGTCGTTGGCGGTGGAGCCCAGCAGCAGGGCCAGGCCATGGCGGCCATGGCTGCCGACCACGATCAGGTCGCAGCCTTGTTCCTCGGCCAGGCGGTGGATTTCCTGGCGCGGCTGACCGTAGGCCAGGTGCCGACGATCATCTGTGATTTCCGGGTATTTGCCGCTGAATGCGTCCAGGCGTTCGCGGGCTTGCTCGAACTGCTGTTGTTGCAGCATCGACAGATCCATCGGTACGTCACCGCCAAAGGCCATGGCCATGGGCTCGACGATATGCACCACGGACATCTTCGCGCCGCTGGCCTGGGCCAGCTTGCGCGCGCGGCTCACCACCGGGTCGCATTCCTCGGTGAGGTCGACGGCGACCAGGATATGTTGGTAGGGCATGGTGAAGTCCTCCTGAGGATAAAAACCGCTTCGCATCCAGTATGGCCCTGGATGCCTGCTCGTGTCCCAAAGAAAAGATTCTTTGCGGAATCTCGGGAAAGTCAGTCTTGATACCGGTCAGGCAATACGGTGTGGGTTGTTCTGGTGACTGTTCCGAATTGCCGCGTTTCTGCTGATGTTTTTGGTTTCGCCCTCCCGGGCGAGTCACTTTTGACGGGCAAAAGTAACCAAAACCCTCCGCCCGGTCATCCGGCCCTGGCTGCGCCAGGGTTCGCTCACTCCATCGCCGTTCCAGAGGCCCGCCACGGTGGGCCATCCCTGGCCCATCGTGGCTTTCGCGACATCCATGTCGCTCAACCTCTTCCACGACGATTCCGTTCGCCCTCCTGGGCGGGCTCTGCACGCGCCTGAATCCGAGGTAACCCAGAATTAGCGTAGAGTGCTTGAATGGGGCAGCCGTAGGGCGGGCTCAGGAGCGCCAGCGAACAGCCCGCCGGGCCATGCCCAGTTCGGCACCACGGCTCACGCCCCCAACCAGCGGCCTACTGCCTCCGATGTCAACCAAGCATTCTCCCCCCCTTAAATGTGCAGAGCGCAAAGAAAAGCCCGATGCAAGCATCGGGCGGTGGTAAGGCCAGGCAGGCCGGAAACGGGGAGGGCATCAAAGCTGGTGCGCGGCATACAGGGCCGCGACCTCTTCCAGGCCGTCGATGATGCTGTCGGAATACTTGTTGACCAGAAAGGGTACGGTGTTCTGGTTGTAGTTAAGCAGGGATTTCTCGATATAGCGGAACTTGGTGACGATATTGCCAATGGCCGTGTTGATCTCGGGCGTATTCTGTGGCGCCTGGGCCAGGGCGTCGAGGCCACTGGCGAACTCCCGTACCTGCTCGTCGATGGCGCGCTCTTCGCCACCGCCGAAGAAACTGCCACCGATCGAGGCGCTACGCGAGGCATAGTCCAGGGCGATGTTCTGCATCAGCAGGCTCTGTTCACGGCTGCGCTGGGTGAGCGCCGGTACGCTCTGGCCACTGTCCTGTTGGATCGTCTGGTACAGCGCCTGGCTGAGTTCCATCAGTTGCTCATTGCTCTTGGCCAGGGCGGCGATGGGTTGCAGGTCGGTGAAACCCTGTTTCTTCATGGTCGCCATCAATTGTTGCAACCTGTCGCGGTAGTCCTGCCATTGCTGTTGCAGCGCGTCCTGCTGCGCCTTCGCAGCTTCTCCCGACTGAGTGGGCAAGCCCTCGAGCCGGCTCTGCGCCCGCTGCACCGCGTCGTTGATCATACGCGCGTAACGTTGATCCCCTTCCATGGCGTTGTACATGTAGAAATCGCTCAGGCTCTTCTGCGCGGCCAGGCGCATCTGCTGAATCTGCAGCAGGTCATCGGCGGGGCCCGCGAACGACGAGGTCGCGAGCAAGGTGCTGAGGATGAGGGTGAGCAGGGCGCTCAAGGGCAATGCAAGCTTACCGCGGCTCGACATCGTGAAGCTCCGTCTGGCCCATCGAGGGGCTCGATTTGTTGTGTTCAGGTTCGCGCCACTGGTTCGGCTTGGGCGAACGAGAAGCGACTGTACTCGCTAGCCCGGGCGTTTGGCTAGGCACCAGCAGGGCGAGGCGTGCTGAAAGCAGTGAATGCACCAGTCTGGGGCGTGTCTAAACTGCAGAAAGGCCTTTGCAACGAGGCCAATTGACAAGTTCGGGCTTTTCCCCGAAGGTGTGCACACCCAAATCAAACGGGCGTATGAATTGAGCGTTTGCCTGGTAAGGCGCGCCGCTACAGCCCGAACATCGCGTCGGCGGGTGTGTCGTACCGATTGGGGCTATGCTCGAACGGCCATGCCGCGAGCTGGCCTGGCGGTTGGCTCCGATGTGTACTGTTCAGCTTCCATACCGTGGAGATCAGTTGATGATTTACGAAGGTAAAGCCATCACGGTTAAGGCTCTTGAGAGCGGCATCGTCGAATTGAATTTCGACCTCAAGGGTGAGTCCGTCAACAAATTCAACCGTCTTACCCTGAACGATCTGCGTGCTTCCGTGGACGCGATCAAGGCCGACGGTTCGATCAAGGGCGTGATTGTCACCAGTGGCAAGGACGTGTTCATCGTCGGTGCCGATATCACCGAGTTCGTCGACAACTTCAAGCTGCCCGACGAAGAGCTGGTGGCGGGCAATCTGGAAGCCAACAAGATTTTCAGCGATTTCGAGGATCTCGGCGTGCCGACCGTGGTCGCCATCAACGGCATCGCCCTCGGTGGCGGCCTGGAGATGTGCCTGGCCGCTGATTACCGCGTGATGAGCGCGACCGCCAAGATCGGCCTGCCGGAAGTCAAGCTGGGCATCTACCCGGGCTTCGGTGGCACCGTGCGTCTGCCGCGCCTGATCGGTACCGACAACGCCGTCGAGTGGATCGCCTCCGGCAAGGAAAACCGTGCCGAAGACGCGCTCAAGGTTGGCGCCGTGGATGTCGTGGTCAAACCCGAGCTGCTCAAGGACGCTGCCCTGGATCTGCTCAAGCGCGCCATCGCCGGCGAGCTGGATTTCAAGGCCAAGCGTCAGCCCAAGCTGGAAAAGCTCAAGCTCAATGCCATCGAGCAGATGATGTGCTTCGAGACTGCCAAGGGCTTCGTTGCAGGGCAAGCCGGCCCGAACTACCCGGCGCCGGTCGAAGCCATCAAGAGCATCCAGAAGGCCGCCAACTTCGGTCGTGACAAGGCGCTGGAAGTCGAGGCCGCCGGCTTCGTCAAGCTGGCCAAGACCTCGGTCGCCGAGAGCCTGATCGGCCTGTTCCTCAACGATCAGGAACTGAAGAAGAAGGCCAAGCAGCACGACGAGATTGCCCGTGACGTGAAACTGGCCGCCGTGCTCGGCGCCGGCATCATGGGCGGCGGCATCGCCTACCAGTCGGCCTCCAAGGGCACCCCGATCCTGATGAAGGATATCCGCGAAGAGGGTATCCAGATGGGCTTGGACGAGGCCTCCAAGCTGCTCGGCAAGCGCGTCGAGAAGGGCCGCATGACCCCGGCGAAGATGGCCGAGGCGCTCAACGCCATCCGCCCGACCATGTCCTACGGCGATTTCGGCAACGTCGACATCGTGGTCGAGGCCGTGGTCGAGAACCCCAAGGTCAAGCACGCCGTGCTGGCCGAGGTGGAAGGCCATGTGCGTGAGGACGCGATCATCGCTTCCAACACCTCGACCATCTCCATCACCTACCTGGCTCAGGCCCTCAAGCGCCCCGAGAACTTCGTCGGCATGCACTTCTTCAACCCGGTGCACATGATGCCGCTGGTGGAAGTCATCCGTGGCGAGAAGTCCAGCGACGTGGCCGTGTCCACCACCGTGGCCTACGCCAAGAAGATGGGCAAGAACCCGATCGTGGTCAACGACTGCCCGGGCTTCCTGGTCAACCGCGTGCTGTTCCCGTACTTCGGCGGTTTCTCCAAGCTGCTGGGCTTCGGTGTCGACTTCGTGCGCATCGACCGGGTGATGGAGAAGTTCGGCTGGCCCATGGGCCCGGCTTACCTCTCCGACGTGGTGGGCATCGACACCGGCCACCACGGCCGTGACGTGATGGCCGAAGGCTTCCCGGACCGCATGGCGGTGGAAGGCAAGACCGCCGTCGACGTGATGTACGAGGCCAATCGCCTGGGCCAGAAGAACGGCAAGGGCTTCTACGCCTACGAAACCGACAAGCGCGGCAAGCCGAAGAAGGTCTCCGACCCGGCCGCCTACGAGCTGCTCAAGTCCATCGTGGTCGAAGAGCGTGAAGTCAGCGACGAGGACATCATCAACTTCATGATGATCCCGCTGTGCCTGGAAACCGTTCGCTGCCTGGAAGACGGCATCGTCGAGACCGCAGCAGAGGCCGACATGGGCCTGATCTACGGTATCGGCTTCCCTCCCTTCCGCGGTGGTGCGCTGCGCTACATCGATTCGATCGGTGTGGCCGAGTTCGTCGCCCTGGCCGACAAGTACGCCGAGCTGGGCGCCCTGTACCACCCGACCGCAAAACTTCGTGAAATGGCCGCCAAGGGCCAGAAGTTCTTCGGTTAACCGTGCAGCGAACAGAGCGAGAGTAGAAATATGAGCCTGAATCCTAGAGATGCAGTGATCGTCGACTTCGGTCGTACCCCGATGGGTCGTTCCAAGGGCGGCATGCACCGCAACACCCGCGCCGAGACCATGTCCGCGCATCTGATCAGCAAAGTGCTGGAGCGCAACGCCAAGATCGACCCGGCTGAAGTCGAGGATGTGATCTGGGGCTGCGTCAACCAGACCCTGGAGCAGGGTTGGAACATCGCGCGCATGGCGTCGCTGATGACCCAGATTCCGCACACCAGCGCCGGCCAGACCGTCAGCCGCCTGTGCGGTTCGTCCATGAGCGCTCTGCACACCGCCGTGCAGGCGATCCAGACCGGCAACGGCGACGTGTTCGTCGTCGGCGGCGTGGAGCACATGGGCCACGTCGGCATGATGCACGGTGTCGATCCGAACCCGCACCTGTCGCTGTACGCCGCCAAGGCGTCCGGCATGATGGGCCTGACCGCCGAGATGCTGGGCAAGATGCACGGCATCAGCCGTGAGCAGCAGGACGCCTTCGGTGAGCGTTCGCACCGCCTGGCGCACAAGGCCACCGTCGAAGGCAAGTTCAAGGATGAAATCATCCCGATGCAAGGCTACGACGAGAACGGTTTCCTGAAGATGTACGATTTCGACGAAACCATTCGTCCGGAAACCACCTTGGAAAGCCTGGCTGCATTGAAGCCTGCGTTCAACCCGAAAGGCGGCACCGTGACTGCAGGTACTTCCTCGCAGATCACCGACGGCGCTTCCTGCATGATCGTCATGAGCGCCCAGCGTGCTCAGGACCTGGGCATCCAGCCGATGGCCGTGGTGCGCGCCATGGCCGTTGCCGGTGTCGATCCGGCGATCATGGGTTATGGCCCGGTGCCGTCCACTCAGAAGGCGCTCAAGCGTGCCGGCCTGAGCATGGCCGACATCGACTTCGTCGAGCTCAACGAAGCCTTCGCGGCCCAGGCCCTGCCTGTGCTGAAGGATCTAAAACTGCTCGACAAGATGGAAGAGAAGGTCAACCTGCACGGCGGCGCGATCGCTCTGGGTCACCCCTTCGGTTGTTCCGGGGCCCGTATCTCCGGTACCCTGCTCAACGTCATGAAGCAGAACGGCGGCACTTTCGGTGTCTCCACCATGTGCGTGGGCCTTGGCCAAGGCATCACCACCGTCTTCGAACGCATCTAAGCGTTAGTGGACAAGAACCGGGGCCCAGTGCCCCGGTTTTGCTTTTTACGGCTTTTTATTTCGGGAACCGCTCATGCAGTTGCAGCCAGGACTCTATCGTCACTACAAAGGCCCGCAGTACCGCGTATTCGGGGTGGCGCGCCATTCCGAGAACGAGGAAGAGGTTGTGGTTTACCAGGCCCTGTACGGCGAGTTTGGCCTGTGGGTGCGGCCGCTGAGCATGTTCTGTGAAGAGATCGAGGTGGACGGCAAGCGCGTTCCGCGCTTCGCTTTGATTCAGGCTGAAGTCAGCCCTATCGGCAGTTCGGAAGTCTGACTGCGCAGTCCCTGCGCTTGACCTACGCTTGGTCGCCACTATATATAGCGGGGCCTCAAGGCTCCCAGCCTTTTATATTTCGCAATTCAGGAATTTTCTGATCCATGGGCAAATCGCTGGTCATCGTGGAATCCCCGGCCAAGGCCAAGACCATCAACAAGTATCTGGGCAGCCAGTACGTGGTGAAGTCGAGCATCGGCCACATCCGTGACCTGCCTACCAGCGGCTCGGCAAGCGCCAGCAAGGAGCCGGCCAAGCGCGGCAAGGCGGCCGGCGAGGCCCCTGCGCTGTCGCCCAAGGAAAAGGCCAAGCGCCAGTTGTTCGCGCGCATGGGGGTCGACCCCGAGCATGGCTGGAAGGCCAAGTACGAGATCCTGCCTGGCAAGGAAAAGGTGATCGACGAACTGCGCCGCCTGGCCAAGGATGCCGACACCATCTATCTCGCAACCGACTTGGATCGCGAAGGGGAGGCCATCGCCTGGCACCTGCGCGAGTCCATCGGTGGCGACGACAGCCGCTACAAGCGTGTGGTGTTCAACGAGATCACCAAGAAGGCGATTCAGGATGCCTTCTCCAAACCTGGTGATCTCGATATCAACCGTGTTAACGCGCAACAGGCGCGACGCTTCCTCGACCGCGTGGTGGGCTACATGGTTTCGCCGCTGCTGTGGGCCAAGATCGCCCGTGGCCTTTCGGCTGGTCGTGTGCAGTCGGTGGCGGTGAAGCTGGTCGTAGCGCGTGAGAAAGAAATCCGCGCCTTCGTCCCGGAAGAATACTGGGAAGTGCACGCCGACCTGGGTACCGCGAAGAACGCCAAGGTGCGCTTCGAGGTGGTGCGCGAGAACGGCGCGGCCTTCAAGCCGGTCAACGAAGCCCAGGCCATGGCCGCGCTGGACAAGCTCAAGGCGTCCAGCTACAGCGTGGTCAAGCGCGAAGACCGCCCGACCAGCAGCAAGCCCTCGGCGCCTTTCATCACTTCGACCCTGCAACAGGCGGCGAGCAACCGCCTGGGCTTCGGCGTGAAGAAGACCATGATGATGGCTCAGCGTCTCTACGAGGCCGGCTACATCACCTACATGCGTACCGACTCGACCAACCTGTCGGCCGATGCAATTGACATGGTCAGGGGCTTTATCGGCAATGAGTACGGCGACAAGTACCTGCCGGGCAAGCCCAACCTGTATTCGAGCAAGGAGGGCGCTCAGGAAGCGCACGAAGCGATTCGTCCGTCCGACGTCAATCTGCGTCCGACCCAGCTTTCCGGCATGGAGCGCGATGCCGAGCGCCTGTACGACCTGATCTGGCGCCAGTTCGTGGCCTGCCAGATGCCGCCGGCCGAATACCTGTCCACCAGCGTCACCGTGGCCGCTGGCGACTTCGAGCTGCGTGCCAAGGGCCGCATCCTCAAGTTCGACGGTTACACCCGTGTGCTGCCGCAACAGAGCAAACCGGGCGAGGACGACGTGCTGCCGGAGATGAAGGAGGGCGAGGGCCTCAAGCTGATCAAGCTCGATCCCAGCCAGCACTTCACCAAGCCGCCGGCGCGCTACTCCGAAGCCAGCCTGGTCAAGGAACTGGAAAAGCGCGGCATCGGTCGCCCGTCCACCTATGCGGCGATCATCTCCACCATTCAGGATCGTGGCTACGTGACGGTGCACAACCGCCGTTTCTATGCCGAGAAGATGGGTGACATCGTCACCGAGCGTCTCGACGAAAGCTTCGCCAACCTCATGGACTATGGCTTTACCGCCACCATGGAAGAGCACCTCGATGACGTGGCTCAGGGCGAGCGCGAGTGGAAGCACCTGCTCGACGAGTTCTATGCCGACTTCAAGAAAAAGCTCGAAGCCGCCGAGGCGGGTGAGGGCGGCATGCGCGCCAACCAGCCGACCCTGACCGACATCCCCTGCCGCGAGTGTGGTCGGCCGATGATGATTCGTACCGCCTCCACTGGCGTGTTCCTGGGCTGCTCCGGCTATGCGCTGCCGCCGAAGGAACGCTGCAAGGCCACCATCAACCTGGTGCCGGGTGACGAGATCGCCGCCGATGACGAGGGCGAGTCCGAATCCCGCGTGCTGCTGGGCAAGCACCGCTGCCCGATCTGCTCCACCGCCATGGATGCCTACCTGCTGGACGAAACCCGCAAGCTGCACATCTGTGGCAACAACCCGGACTGCACCGGCTACGAAATCGAGCAGGGTCAGTACCGCATCAAGGGTTATGAAGGCCCGAGCCTGGAATGCGACAAGTGCGGCAGCGAGATGCAGCTCAAGACCGGCCGCTTCGGCAAGTTCTTCGGCTGCACCAACCCAAGCTGCAAGAACACCCGCAAGCTGCTCAAGAACGGTGAAGCCGCGCCGCCGAAGATGGACAAGGTGGAGATGCCGGAGCTCAAGTGCGAGAAGGTGGATGACACCTACGTGCTGCGCGATGGCGCCTCGGGGCTGTTCCTCGCCGCCAGCCAGTTCCCCAAGAACCGCGAAACCCGTGCACCGCTGGTGCTGGAGATCGTTCCGCACAAGCACGAGATCGATCCCAAGTACCACTTCCTCTGCGACGCGCCGCAGAAGGATCCGGATGGCCGTCCGACGGTGATTCGTTACAGCCGCAAGACCAAGGAACAGTACGTGCAGTCCGAAGTGGACGGCAAGCCGACTGGCTGGCGTGCCTTCTACGATGGCGGCAAGTGGAAGGTCGAGGACAAGCGCTGACACGCGTCCGCACTGGCTGAACGCCTGCCGAGCCTCATTGCCGGCTCGCTTGAGGGGCAATTGATGGCGAATGCCTGACGAGATGCGCACCAGCCCCTGCCGGTGCGCGTATCATGAGTCGATCTGCTGTGGAGGGCATCGCGATGGCCAAAGAAATCTACACCCGCACCAATCAGAAGATCTTCTTCGCCGGTATTGCCCTGGACAACTGGCGCAAGGCCGAAACCTCCAATGCCTTCAACTTGCAGGCGCTGGTGCAGGCCGAGCGCGAGGCCGCGTTGTTCCATCTCTACGGTGGGCTGCTGGGGCTGTGCCACGAGATTGCCGGTTACTACCGCATGAGCGAGGCTGCCCCTTCTCGTGTCGAGGTCTTCGTGCAGCAGGCGGTACTAGAGGCTACGCCCAGCCCCGAGCTGGCCGAGCTGGTTGAATTGGCTCAGCAGAGCGAAACCTGGTTGGCGCAGTTGCTGGCGGCCTATGCCGCGCTGTTCCAGCCGCCGCGCGAAGAGCGCAAGGCCAAGGTTGACCCGGCCATGCCGTTGATCACAGCGGTCAGCGTCGGTGAAGAGCCTGCAGAGCTGAGCCTGGACGACATCGAGGCCTGGCGTCAGCAGCTCAGGGGCCTGGTGCTGCGTTTTCGTGAGGGCCTCAGCGAGTGCTGAGCGCGTTATCTGGACGAGTGGGCTGGGGTTGAGCCGGGCCGGCTGTTACAATTTCATGTTTTTTGCAAAGAGACCGAGCCATGCCTACATCCTTTCTGGAAATCGTCGAACTGCCCGATGGGCGTATCGCCTTGCGCCGTGCAGAGGATGAGGAGGCATTGGTAACCCTGGATTTCTCTGCCGATGCCAAGGCTTTTCTGCAGGGTCAACATATCGAGGTGGCCAAGGCCATGCTCAATGTCGGCGTGCAGATGGCCGGTCGCATGGCCGAAGGTGAGTTGGTGGCCGAGGAAGAAGAGTCGCCGCGCGTTCTGCACTGATGCAGTGACGAGTTGCAAGCCGCAAGCCGCAAGCCGCAAGCGACAAGCAAGAGCAAAAAGCCCCTCCGTCAGGAGGGGCTTTTCTTTGGGCTGCAACACCGATCCATAGGCCAAATCATTTGACAAATCGTCGTCCGGCCTGAGGCTCTTGCAGCTTGCAGCTTGCAGCTTGCAGCTTGCAGCTTGCAGCTTGCAGCTTGCAGCTTGTCAGCCCAGGCTGATATTCAGGCTCTGTGCCTGGCCGGCTCGCGCGGCTTTGGCCAGGCGTAGCCGGGTGCTGCGCTCGACTGGGTGTAGCCAACTGATCACGGTATGGCTGCGGCCCAGCTTGAGCGCTTCTTCGGCCAGCTCCAGTGCGCTTTGGCCCTGGCGCGGGTGCAGCAGCAGAATGCGTTCGCGGTTGAGGCCGGCGTCGCGCAGCCAGGCCTGGGTCAGGCTGGCCGGTGGCGCTACCAGGGTCAGCCAGCGGGCGTCCTGATCCTGGCTCAGTTCGCGCAGGATCGGGGCCAGCAGGTGCAGGCAGTGGCCGGCTGCGCCGCGTAATGCCAGTTCGCTGAAACCCTGGTCGTCTGCTGCATCGCCCAGCAGGGCGTCGCTGGGGGTAGCGCTGAGAAAGGCATCGAACAGGGGGAGTTGCGGGCGCTCGAACGACTGCTGCATGTGCATGGGAGCCTCCTGTGGCGCTTAGCGGCGAATCACGCCGACGCTCAGACCTTCGATCACCAGTTCCTGATGTTCGAGATCCACTTCGATCGGGGAAAATTCCGGGTTCTCGGCAATCAGCCAGACCTTATTGCCTTCGCGCTTGAAGCGCTTGACCGTCACCTCGTCGTCGATGCGGGCGACGACGATCTGGCCGTTGCGCGCTTCGCGGGTGGTATGCACGGCGAGCAGGTCGCCGTCGAAGATGCCGATGTCCTTCATGCTCATGCCGCGCACACGCAGCAGATAGTCGGCTCTGGGCTGAAAGAAGGCCGGGTTGATCTGGCAGGATTCTTCGACATGCTGCTGGGCGAGGATAGGGGCACCGGCGGCGACGCGACCGATCACCGGCAGGCCATCGTCCTCGTTGGCGGCGCCAGGCTCGAAACCGGGGATGCGGATGCCGCGTGAGGCGCCTGGGGTCATCTCGATGGCGCCCTTGCGGGCCAGGGCCTTGAGGTGCTCTTCTGCCGCGTTGGGCGACTTGAACCCCAGCTCCTGGGCGATTTCCGCGCGGGTAGGGGGGTAGCCATTGTCTTCCAGGCAGCGCTTGATGAAGGCAAGGATTTCAGCTTGGCGTGGCGTCAGTTTCAGCATGGCTGGGCTCTGTCTTTTTATACAGTGACTGGGATTATATACAGTAAGCGTGGCTTGGCAATCATCAATTTCAGTGTGCTTGCGCGGGTCTGTAACTTGTCGCCCGCTATGGGCGTCATTGCCTGTTGTATGCTGTGACTGCTCGGACAAAATCCGGCTCGCGCGGCTTGACAATTCGATGGGCTGAAACGTATGTTTCAAACAAGTGTTTGTCAGGTGATCATTCATGGCTCAGTCGGAAACCGTTGAACGCATTCTCGATGCTGCGGAACAGCTGTTCGCGGAAAAGGGCTTCGCCGAAACCTCGTTGCGCCTGATCACTAGCAAGGCCGGTGTCAACCTGGCGGCGGTGAACTACCACTTCGGCTCGAAGAAGGCGCTGATTCAGGCTGTCTTCTCGCGCTTTCTCGGCCCCTTCTGCGCCAGCCTGGAAAAGGAGCTCGACCGCCGTCAGGCCAAGAGCGATACCCCGGCTACGCTCGAAGAGCTGCTGGAATTGCTGGTGGAGCAGGCGCTGGCGGTGAAACCGCGCAGCGGCAACGATCTGTCCATCTTCATGCGCCTGCTCGGCCTGGCCTTCAGCCAGAGCCAGGGGCACCTGCGCAAGTACCTGGAAGAGGTCTACGGCAAGGTATTCCGCCGCTACATGCTGCTGGTGCACGATGCCGCACCGCGCATCCCGCCGCTGGAGCTGTTCTGGCGCGTGCACTTCATGCTCGGTGCGGCGGCGTTCAGCATGTCCGGGATCAAGGCGCTGCGGGCGATGGCCGAAACCGATTTCGGTGTGCACACCTCCATCGAGCAGGTCATGCGCATGATGGTGCCCTTTCTGGCTGCCGGCATGCGCGCTGATAGCGGTGTTGCCGATCCTCTGCTGGCAGGCGCTCAGCTCAAGCCCCGGAACAAGCCTGTGAGCGTGCCCGCCAAGGCGTGAGAGCGGTGGGCTCGCCTTGAGTCATCCGCTAAGCTAGCGGGCATGGCGAATCTCGATTCATTGCACATTTCCCTGGCCGATCAGATGCTCTATGGCTTTGCTGCCGGGCGTCTGCGCGTGCGCTTTGCCGTTTCCACAGCGCTCAATGGCCCCGGCGAGCGCAATGGCAGTGGCTGCACACCGCGCGGCCTGCATCAGGTACGTGCGCGTATCGGCGCCGGGCTGCCGCTGGCGGCGGTGCTGCGAGGGCGACGCTGGACGGGGGAGGTCTGGTCACCCGAGTTGCACCAGCAGTTTCCCGGGCGCGACTGGATACTGACCCGCATTCTCTGGCTTAGTGGCCTGGAGCTGGGGCGCAACCGTCTGGGCGAGGTGGACACCTTTCGCCGCTATATCTACCTGCACGGCACACCGGATACGGAACCCATGGGGGAGCCGTTGTCCCATGGCTGCGTGCGCATGCGTAACGCCGACATGTTGACGCTGTTCGAGTGCGTGCCGCTGCATTGCCCGGTGCGCATCGACGAGGCGTCATGCCCGCAGTGGGCCGCAGGCCAAGATTTTCAATAAGGAATATCCCTATGCAAGGCTCTTTGATGATGGATGTCGCTGGCACCTGGCTGACCGCCGAGGATCGCCAGATGCTGCGCCAGCCCGAGGTGGGCGGCCTGATCATCTTCGCTCGCAATATCGAATCACCGCGCCAGGTGCGCGAGTTGTGCCAGAGCATTCGTGCCGTGCGCCCGGATCTGCTGCTGGCGGTGGATCAGGAGGGCGGCCGCGTGCAGCGCCTGCGCCAGGGCTTCGTGCGTTTGCCGGCGATGCGTGCCATTGCCGACAACGACAATGCCGAAGCCCTTGCCGAACACTGTGGCTGGCTGATGGCCACCGAAGTGCTGGCGGTGGGGCTGGACTTGAGTTTCGCCCCGGTGCTCGACCTCGATCATCAGCGCAGCGCGGTGGTCGGTAGTCGCGCCTTCGACGGCGACCCGCAGCGTGCCGCCACGCTGGCCGGTGCCTTCATCCGTGGCATGCACCAGGCCGGCATGGCGGCGACCGGCAAGCACTTCCCGGGGCATGGCTGGGCCGAGGCCGACTCCCATGTCGCCATTCCGGTGGACGAGCGCAGCCTCGATGAGATTCGTGCCTGTGACATGCAGCCGTTCCGCTTGCTCGGTGGGGCCCTGGATGCGGTGATGCCGGCGCACGTCATCTACCCCGAGGTGGATGATCAGCCCGCCGGTTTCTCACGCCGTTGGCTGCAGGAGATTCTGCGTGGCGAGCTGGGTTTCGACGGGGTGATCTTCAGCGATGACCTGTCCATGGCCGGTGCCCATGTGGCCGGTGATGCCGGGCAGCGCATCGAGGCTGCGCTGAGTGCCGGGTGCGACATGGGCCTGGTGTGCAATGATCGGGCCGCCGCCGAGGTGGCGCTGATTGCCCTGCAGCGTTTGCAGGTGACGGCGCCGCCGCGCCTGGCGCGGATGCGCGGGCGCGGTCACGCCTGCACCGATTACCGCGCTGCGCCGCGCTGGTCGCAGGCCATGGCCGCGCTGCGCGCCGCACAGTTGCTGGACTGACGCCGATGACCCTGCACGCCATCATCGGAGGCAGTGGGCTGACCCAGCTCGAAGGGCTGCGCATCGAGGCCGAGCTGAGCATGGAGACGCCTTATGGCACGCCATCGGCGCCAATCTTGCGGGGTGAGCTGCGTGGGCGCGCCGTGCTGTTCCTGGCGCGTCACGGCCACCCACATCGTATCCCGCCGCATCAGATCAACTACCGCGCCAATCTCTGGGCACTCAAGCAGGCCGGCGCCGAGGCCATCATCGCGGTCAATGCGGTCGGCGGCATTGCCCAGGCCATGCCGGCTGGCCACTTCTGCGTGCCGCAGCAGCTCATCGATTACACCTACGGGCGCGGCCATACCTTCTTCGAGGGTGAGCTGGAGCGGGTGACCCATATCGACTTCAGCGAGCCCTATGACGCCGACCTGCGCGCCGCGCTGATCACTGCCCTGCGCAGCGAGGGCGTGGCCTTCAGTGACCATGGCGTCTACGGTTGCACCCAGGGCCCACGCCTGGAAACGGCAGCGGAAGTCCTGCGTCTGGAGCGTGATGGCTGCGATCTGGTGGGCATGACCGGCATGCCCGAGGCGGCCTTGGCCCGTGAGCTGGAACTGCCTTACGCCTGCCTGGCGCTGGTGGTCAACCCGGCTGCCGGCAAAGCGCCGGGCCTGATCACCATGGCCGATATCGAGCGCGTGCTGGAGCAGGGTATGGGCACGGTCAGGTCGGTGCTGACGCGGGTATTGGTTGTTTGAACGAATGAAAAGGGCCGCTGAGCGGCCCTTTCATCTGTCGGGTGGTGCGCTCAGAGCGGGCTGATGCGAATCAGAGCGCCCAGGCTGCCATGGTCGAGGTAGGCCAGGCTGTTGTCTTTCAGGCGCTGGCTCACCTTCATGTGTTCGCTGGCCTCGACCAGGCCGTCCGCGCTGAAGTGGTTGATCCACAGATCCAGATTCAGGTCGGTGAAGCGCTCCTGCACGAAGTTCAGCGTGCCTTCGACCGGGTAGTGGCCGAGCTGGCCATCGCCGCTGGTGATGGAGACGCTACTCGGGGTGTTGCCCAGGGTCTGGCTCCAGGCCTTGTGCAGCAGCAGTTGGTAGCCATTGCCGGGGTTGAGCTTGGCCGCTTCGCCGTTCAGCGCGGTGGAGCGTTCGCTACCGCCGATCGGCAGGGCGTTGCCGGCCCAGTCGTCCGGGGCGATCTTCGGTGCTATCACGGGTTCGCCGCCCTGGCGGAACACCAGCAGCTCGACCTGGTACAGGCGATCGGCGAAGGCGCTGGGGGCGAGCAGGCAGAGCAGCAGGGCAATCAGGTGCAATGGGCGCGTCATGGGAGAGTCCTTCAGGTGGTGGGCGCGAGGCGCTCGAACAGGGCTTCCAGGGTGTTGAAGCGTTCTTCCGCGCGCTCCATCGGCACCTGGATCTTGAAGACGGTGGCGCCTTCGAACTTGTAGCGTTTTGGCTGGGCCTGGATCAGCTTGATCAGGGTCAGCGGGTCGACGCAGGTTTCCGCGGCGAATTCGATACGACCGCCCTGCGGGCCGGCGTCGACCTTGGTGATGCCCAGCTTGTCGGCCTGCAGCTTGAGCAGGGTCAGGCGCATCAGGTGCTTGGTCGGCTCGGGCAGCAGGCCGAAGCGGTCGATCATCTCCACCTGCAGTTCCTTCAGGCCGTCCTCGTCGCTGGCCGAGGCGATGCGTTTGTAGAGGATCAGGCGGGCATGCACGTCGGGCAGGTAGTCCTCGGGGATCAGCGCCGGCACGCGCAGGTTGATCTCCGGGCCGCCGCCCAGCGGCTGCTCGAGGTTGGGTTGTTCGCCTTTCTGGATGGCCTTGACCGCGCGCTCGAGCATTTCCATGTACAGGGTGAAGCCCACAGCCTGGATCTGCCCGCTCTGGCCGTCGCCGAGCAGTTCGCCGGCGCCACGGATTTCCAGGTCATGGGTGGCGAGGATGAAGCCGGCGCCGAGATCCTGCGCGCCGGCGATGGCTTCCAGACGCTTCTGCGCATCCTCGGTCATGCTCTTGCGCGGCGGCGTGAGCAGGTAGGCATAGGCCTGGTGGTGGCTACGACCGACGCGGCCGCGCAGCTGGTGCAACTGGGCCAGGCCGAACTTGTCGGCGCGTTCGATGATGATGGTGTTGGCGCTGGGCACGTCGATGCCGGTTTCGATGATGGTCGAGGCCACCAGCACGTTGAAACGCTTGTGGTAGAAGTCGCTCATCACCTGTTCGAGATCACGCTCGCGCATCTGTCCGTGGCCGATGCCGATACGCGCCTCGGGCACCAGCTCGGCCAGATCGGCAGCGCATTTCTCGACGGTCTTCACATCGTTGTGCAGGTAGTACACCTGGCCGCCGCGCAGCAGTTCGCGCAGCAGCGCTTCCTTGATGGTCGGCTTGTTCTCCTCCATGACGAAGGTGCGTACCGACAGGCGCCGCGCCGGCGGCGTGGCGATGATCGACAGGTCGCGCATGCCGGCCACGGCCATGTTCAGGGTGCGCGGAATCGGCGTGGCGGTGAGGGTGAGGATGTCCACCTCGCTGCGCAGGGCCTTGAGCTGTTCCTTCTGGCGCACACCGAAGCGGTGTTCCTCGTCGATGATCACCAGGCCGAGGTTGTGGAACTTGACGTCATCCTGCAGCAGCTTGTGGGTGCCGATGACGATGTCCACCTTGCCGTCGGCCAGTTGTTGCACGGCGCCTTCGACTTCCTTGGCGCTCTTGAAGCGGCTCATCACCTCCACCTTCACCGGCCAGTCGGCGAAGCGGTCGCGGAAGCTGTTGTAGTGCTGCTGGGCGAGCAGGGTGGTGGGCACCAGCACGGCCACCTGCTTGCCGCTGTGCACGGCGATGAAGGCGGCGCGCATGGCCACCTCGGTCTTGCCGAAGCCGACATCGCCGCAGACCAGGCGATCCATCGGCTTGCCAGCGAGCATGTCGGCGCGCACGGCGTCGATGGCGGCCTGCTGATCAGGGGTTTCCTCGAAGGGGAAGCCGGCGCTGAAGGTGGCGTAGTCCAGGGCCGGATCCTGGAAGGCGAAACCTTCGCGGGCGGCGCGGCGGGCGTAGATGTCGAGCAGCTCGGCGGCCACGTCGCGCACCTGTTCGGCGGCCTTGCGCTTGGCCTTCTGCCAGGTTTCCGAGCCAAGCCGGTGCAGCGGCGCCAGGGCATCGTCGCTGCCGCTGTAGCGGGCGATCAGGTGCAGGCTGGCCACAGGCACGTAGAGCTTGGCCTCGTCGGCGTACTGCAGGGCGAGAAATTCGGCGGCCTGGCCGTCGAACTCCATGGTCACCAGGCCCAGGTAACGGCCGACGCCGTGATCGATATGCACCACCGGCGCGCCTTCGCGCAGCTCGGTGAGGTTCTTGATCACGTTGTCGCCGCCTTCGCGGCCTTTCTCGCGGCGGCGACGTTGCATCACGCGCTGGCCGAACAGCGGATTTTCCGGCAGTAGCGCCAGATCGTCGAGCAGCAGGCCTTCGTCCAGCGGGGCGATGCAGATGTTCAGGCGTTCGGTGCTGGCGACGAAGGCCGGCCAGCCGTCGACTTCCTTGGGCTTGAGCTTGAGGCGGGCGAGCAGTTCCAGCAGCACTTCGCGGCGCCCGGCCGATTCGGCGCAGAACAGCACGCGGCCCTGATATTCCTCGATGAAGCGGCGCAGCGCCGCCAGCGGCTCTCCGGCCTTGGCCTGGATCGCCAGGTCGGGCAGGGCGCTTGCCTCGAAACGGGTGTTGCCGACGCCGGATTCGATATCGTCCTGGTTGACCACCACCCGCGGCCAGTTCTTCAGGCGGGCGAAGCAGTCTTCCACCGGCAGGAAGATGTCGGCCGGCGGCAGCAGCGGGCGTTCGGGGTCGACGCGGCGGTCTTCGTAGCGGGCGCGGGCATCCTGCCAGAACTGCTCGGCGGCTTTCTCGATGCCCGGCAGGGAGAACACCTGGGTGTCGCCTGGCAGGTAGTCGAACAGGGTGCCGGTTTCCTCGAAGAACAGCGGCAGGTAGTACTCGATGCCGGCCGGGGTGATACCCGAGGACAAGTCCTGGTAGATCGGGCAGCGACGGAAATCCACGTCGAAGCGCTCGCGAAAGCGCCCACGGAAATCTGTGACGGCCTTTTTCTCCAGGGGAAACTCGCGCGCCGGCAACAGGCGGATCGATTCCACCTTGTCCACCGAGCGCTGGTTTTCCGGGTCGAAGGTGCGCAGGGTCTCGATCTCGTCATCGAACAGGTCGATGCGGTAGGGCACCTCGCTGCCCATGGGGAAGAGGTCGATCAGCGCGCCGCGCACGGCGAACTCGCCATGCTCGTAGACGGTATCCACGCAGCGGTAGCCGGCGGCTTCCAGGCGCGTGCGCATCTGCTCCACGTCCAGCTTCTGGCCGACGTCCAGCACCAGGCTGCTGCCCAGCAGGAAACGCTTCGGCGCCAGGCGGTGTAGGGCGGTGGCGATGGGCACTACGAGAATGCCGCGGCTCAGTTGCGGCAGGCGGTAGAGCGTGGCGATACGCTGGGAAATGATGTCCTGGTGCGGCGAGAAGACGTCGTAGGGCAGGGTTTCCCAGTCCGGGAAATGCAGCACCGGCAGATCCGGAGCGAAGAAGGCCAGCTCTTCCTGCAGGCGCTCGGCGCTCTGGCTACCCTCGCTGAGCACCAGGGTGAAACGCCCGGCATGGCTGGCTGCTTCGGCGATGGCCAGGGACAGGGCGGCGCCGGGCAGGTTGCCCCATTGCTGTTTGCCGGCGCTGGCCGGCAGAGACGGAAGACGCAGTACGGACACGGGCGGCTCACGGTCGTGACGAAAAGGCCGGGAATTGTAGCGGGGCTTGGCGGTCAATGTCAGTCGCGACAGGCGCGCATTGCTCATGCTTGCGTGCGCCGTCATAATGTAGCCCCTTTTTTCAGCCCCTACATGTGGAAGGTATTGCCCGTGACTCAGAAGCCCGACCAGTGTCTCGGTGAATGGATCGATCGTGAAGCCCTTGCGGAAGCCATGATTCCGCTGATTGGTCAGCTCTACCGCAACAACAATGTGGTGACCTCGATCTATGGCCGTGGCCTGATCAACCGTTCGGTCATCGACATCCTCAAGGCTCACCGTTTCGCCCGTCACCGCCTGGCCGACGAAACCGAGCTGTCGGTGCACGACACCTTCCCCATGCTCAAGGCCATGAGCGAGCTCAAGCTGGGCGCCGCCTCCGTCGACCTGGGCAAGCTGGTCGCCAAGTTCAAGGCTGAAGGCGCAGGCCGCAGCGTCGAGCAGTTCGTCAAGGACGAGCTGGCCGATGTGGTTGGCAAGCAGAACGGTTCGGCCCGTGAAGGCACCGACGTGGTGCTCTACGGCTTCGGCCGTATCGGCCGCCTGCTGGCGCGCATCCTGATCGAGAAGACCGGCGGCGGCGACGGCCTGCGTCTGCGTGCCGTGGTGGTGCGCAAGGGCGCCGACAACGACCTGGTCAAGCGCGCCAGCCTGCTGCGTCGTGATTCGGTGCATGGCAAGTTCGATGGCACCATCACCATCGACGAAGAGCACAACACCATCACCGCCAACGGCAACCTGATCCAGGTGATCTACTCCAACGACCCGGCGTCCATCGACTACACCCAGTACGGCATCAAGAATGCCCTGCTGGTGGACAACACCGGCAAGTGGCGTGATGCCGAAGGCCTCGGCCAGCACCTCAAGTGCCCGGGCATCGACCGCGTGGTGCTGACCGCACCGGGCAAGGGCGCGCTGAAGAACATCGTGCACGGCATCAACCACGGCGAAATCACTGCCGAGGACAAGATCATCTCCGCCGCTTCCTGCACCACCAACGCCATCGTGCCGGTGCTCAAGGCGGTCAATGATCAGTACGGCATCGTCAACGGTCACGTCGAGACCGTGCACTCCTACACCAACGACCAGAACCTGATCGACAACTTCCACAAGGGCAGTCGTCGTGGTCGTAGCGCCGCGCTGAACATGGTGATCACCGAAACCGGCGCGGCCACCGCTGCCGCCAAGGCGCTGCCGGTGCTCAAGGGCAAGCTGACCGGCAACGCCATCCGCGTGCCGACGCCGAACGTGTCCATGGCCATCCTCAACCTGAACCTGGAAAAGGCCACCAGCCGCGAAGAGATCAACGAGTACCTGCGCCAGATGGCCATGCACTCGGATCTGCAGAAGCAGATCGACTTCGTCAGCTCGCAGGAAGTGGTGTCCACCGACTTCGTCGGCTCGCGCCATGCCGGTGTGGTCGATGCCGAGGCCACCATCGCCAACGATAACCGCGTCGTGCTGTACGTCTGGTACGACAACGAGTTCGGTTATAGCTGCCAGGTGGTGCGCGTGATGGAAGACATGGCCGGGGTCAACCCGCCTGCCTTTCCCCGCTGATCAGCGGCCAGGGTGACAGAACGGGAGCTTCGGCTCCCGTTTTTCTTTTCCGCTGGCTCGCCTGGTCAGCAGTCTGTTGCTGACTGTTACCGAAGCGCCAAAAAAACAAGCGCTTGGGTGGTCAGTGCTGGGGGGCATCTTTATAATCGAAGGGATTTTTTACCCAGGTTAGGCACCTTCGTTCATGCCAGCGGTGCGTTGGCGTGAGTGGCCCTATTGGGGTCGTCGACTGTTGCCCCTGTCCTATAAAAAGCTTTCTAAATCAGTGGTTAGGCAAACCTATGATCAAACTAAAGCATGGGCTCGATCTGCCCATAACGGGTGCGCCGACGCAGCGTATCGAGGCCGGCAGGCCCGTACGTAGTGTCGCCGTCATCGGCTTCGACTATCACGGGATGAAGCCGACGATGGAGGTGGAAGTAGGGGATCGGGTCAAGCTCGGTCAACTGCTGTTCACCGACAAGAAGACACCCGGCGTGCGCTATACCGCCCCCGCTGCCGGCGTGATCAGCGCCATTCACCGCGGTGAGCGGCGTGTGCTGCAGTCGGTGGTCATCGATGTCGAGGGCGACGAGCAGGAAACCTTCGCCCAGTACGCGGCCGACCAGCTCGAGTCGCTGAGCGACGAGCAGGTGCGCGAGAACCTGCAGCAGTCCGGCCTGTGGACGGCCCTGCGTACCCGTCCGTTCAGCAAGGTGCCGGCCATCGACGCCGTGCCCAGCTCGATCTTCGTCACCGCCATCGATACGCACCCGCTGGCCGCCGATCCTGCACTGATCATCAATGAACAGGCCGAAGCCTTCGAGCAGGGCCTGAAAGTGCTTGGCAACCTGGCCAAGGTTTTCCTGTGCAAGGCCGAAGGCGCCAGCCTGCCTGGCGAGAAACTGGCCAAGGTACACAGCGAAGCCTTCGCCGGCCCGCACCCGGCGGGCCTGCCGGGCACTCACATTCACTTCCTCGACCCGGTCAGCGCCAGCAAGAGCGTGTGGCAGATTGGCTATCAGGACGTGATCGCCGTGGGCAAGCTGTTCACCACCGGCCAGTTGTTCGTCGAGCGCGTCGTCGCCCTGGGTGGCCCGGTGGCCGAGCAGCCTCGTCTGCTGCGCACCCGTCTGGGCGCCAATCTGGAAGAACTCACCGCCGGTGAGCTCAAGCCGGGCGCCAATCGCGTCATTTCCGGCTCGGTATTCGGCGGGCGTACCGCCCGTGGTGCCTTCGCTTTCCTCGGCCGTTACCATAATCAGGTGTCCTGCCTGAGCGAGGGCAACGAGCGCGAGATGATGCATTACCTGCGTGCCGGGGTGAACAAGCACTCGGTGCTGAACATCTTCGTGTCCAAGCTGGCCAGCGGCAAGCTGTTCGACTTCACCACCACCACCAACGGCAGCCCGCGCGCCATGGTGCCGGTGGGCAACTACGAAGCGGTAATGCCACTGGACATCCTGCCGACGCAACTGCTGCGTTACCTGATCGTCGGTGACACCGAGATGGCGCAGAAGCTGGGTTGCCTGGAACTCGACGAAGAAGACCTGGCGCTGTGCACCTACGTCTGTGCCGGCAAGTATGAATATGGCCCGATCCTGCGGGACAACCTCACCCGCATCGAGAAGGAGGGTTAATCCGTGGGCATTCGTGCATTCCTCGACAAGATCGAGCACAACTTCGAGAAGGGCGGCAAGTACGAGAAGTGGTACGCCCTCTACGAGGCCATCGACACCTTCTTCTATCGTCCTGGCAGCGTGACCAAGACCACCGCTCACGTGCGTGATGGCATCGACCTCAAGCGCATGATGATCACCGTGTGGCTGTGCACCTTCCCGGCCATGTTCTTCGGCATGTGGAACACTGGCTACCAGGCCAACCTGATCTTCGCCCAGAGCCCCGAGCTGCTGGCGGCGCAGGATGGCTGGCGCTTCGCCCTGATCGGCTCGCTGGCCGGTTTCGACCCGAACAGCCTGTGGGACAACTTCATCCAGGGCGCGGCCTACTTCCTGCCGGTCTACGCGGTGACCTTCATCGTCGGCGGCTTCTGGGAAGTGCTGTTCGCCTCGATCCGCCGTCACGAGGTCAACGAAGGCTTCTTCGTCACCTCCGTGCTGTTCGCCCTGATCCTGCCGCCGAGCATTCCGCTGTGGCAGGTGGCCCTGGGCATCAGCTTTGGCGTGGTGATCGGCAAGGAAGTGTTCGGCGGTACCGGCAAGAACTTCCTCAACCCGGCGCTGACCGGCCGCGCCTTCCTGTTCTTCGCCTACCCGGCGCAGATGTCCGGTGACGCGGTGTGGACGGCGGTGGACGGTTTCGCCGGTGCCACCTCGCTGAGCCTGGCGGCTTCCGGCGGCGTCGATAACGTGATCAACCACGGCATCACCTGGATGGACGCCTTCGTCGGTACCATTCACGGTTCGATCGGTGAGACCAGCACCCTGGCCATCGCCATCGGCGGCCTGATCCTGCTGCTGACCCGCATCGCGTCCTGGCGCATCGTCGTCGGTGTGATGTTGGGCATGATCGGCTTCAGCCTGCTGCTCAACGCCATCGGTTCGAGCACCAACCCCATGTTCGCCATGCCCTGGTACTGGCATCTGGTGGTGGGCGGCTTCGCCTTCGGCATGTTCTTCATGGCCACCGACCCGGTGTCGGCTTCCATGACCAATACCGGCAAGTGGATCTTCGGTGCCCTGATCGGCGTGATGGTGGTACTGATCCGTGTGGTCAACCCGGCCTTCCCCGAGGGCATGATGCTGGCGATTCTGCTCGCCAACCTGTTCGCACCGCTGATCGACCACTTCGTCGTTCAAGCCAATATCAAGCGGAGGCTGGCACGTAATGTCTAGTCAAAAAGAATCCACCGTCCGCACGCTGACGGTGGCCGTGCTGGTGTGTCTGGTGTGCTCGGTGTTCGTTGCCGGCGCGGCCATCGCACTGAAGCCGACCCAGGTGGAGAATCGTCTGCTGGACAAGCAGCGCAGCATCCTCGCCATCGCCGGCCTGGGGCAGCCGGGCATGTCCTCGGCCAAGGTCAAAGAGGTGTTCAACAGCACCATCACCGCCAAGCTGGTGGATCTGCAGACCGGCAAGTTCTCCGATGCATTCGACCCGCTGACCTTCGATCCGCTCAAGGCGGCCAAGGATCCCAAGCTGTCCACCGCGCTGCCGGGCAGCGAGGATATCGCCGGGATCAAGCGTCGTGAGCGTTACAGCACCGTGTACCTGGTGGAGAAGGACGGTCAGGTGCAAACCCTGATCCTGCCGGTACGCGGCTATGGCCTGTGGTCGACCCTGTACGGTTTCATCGCCATCAAGGGCGATCTGAACACCGTGGTCGGCATGGGCTTCTACCAGCATGGCGAGACCCCCGGTCTCGGCGGCGAGGTGGACAACCCGAAATGGAAGGGCCAATGGCCGGGCAAGACGCTGTTCGACGAGAACGGCAAACTGGCGGTGAAAGTGGTCAAAGGCGGTGTCGATCCGCAAAGCCCGCAAGCCGCGCATCAGGTCGATGCCCTGGCTGGTGCGACCCTGACCAGCAACGGCGTCAGTCACCTGCTGCAGTTCTGGCTCGGCCAGAACGGCTTCGGTCCGTTTATCGCTAACCTGCGTGAAGGGGAGGCCTGATCATGTCGCAGCCGACTATCAAAGAAGTCCTGCTCAACCCGGTATTCAACAACAACCCCATCGGCCTGCAGATCCTCGGGATCTGCTCGGCCCTGGCGGTCACCTCGAACCTGAAGACCGCGCTGGTGATGTCCGTTGCCCTGACGTTGGTAACGGCCTTCTCCAACCTGTTCATCTCGATGATCCGCAGTCAGATCCCCAGCTCCATCCGCATGATCGTGCAGATGGTGATCATCGCATCCTTGGTGATCGTGGTGGATCAGGTGCTCAAGGCCTATGCCTTCAGCCTGTCCAAGCAGTTGTCGGTGTTCGTCGGTCTGATCATCACCAACTGCATCGTGATGGGCCGTGCCGAAGCCTTCGCCATGCAGAACCCGCCCGTGCTGTCGTTCTTCGATGGCATCGGTAACGGTCTGGGCTACAGCGCCATGCTGATCGCCCTGGGCTTTATCCGTGAACTGTTCGGTGCCGGCAAGCTGATGGGCTATGAGGTGTTCCCGGTGATCAACGACGGCGGCTGGTACCAGCCCAACGGCATGCTGTTGCTGCCACCGTCCGCGTTCTTCCTGATCGGTCTGTTCATCTGGGCGCTGCGTAGCTGGAAGAAGGATCAGGTCGAGAAACCGAGCTACAAGATGGCGCCTCAGGTGTCCAACAAGGAGGCCTACTAATGGAGCACTATCTCAGCTTGCTGGCCAAGGCGGTGTTCGTCGAGAACATGGCGCTGGCCTTCTTCCTCGGCATGTGTACCTTCATCGCCATCTCCAAGAAGGTGGAGACCGCCATCGGCCTGGGTATCGCCGTTGTCGTGGTGCAGGTCATCACCGTTCCGGCGAACAACCTGATCTACACCTACCTGCTCAAGGACGGTGCGCTGGCCTGGGCCGGCCTGCCCCAGGTCGACCTGAGCTTCCTCGGCCTGCTCAGCTACATCGGCGTGATCGCCGCCATCGTGCAGATCCTGGAAATGCTGCTGGATAAGTACGTGCCGGCGCTCTACAACGCCCTGGGCGTGTTCCTGCCGCTGATCACCGTGAACTGCGCCATCATGGGCGGCACCCTGTTCATGGTCGAGCGTGACTACAACCTGGCGGAAAGTACCGTGTACGGCTTCGGTTCGGGTCTCTCCTGGGCACTGGCCATCGCCGCGCTGGCGGGCATTCGCGAGAAGCTCAAGTACAGCGACGTGCCGGCTGGCCTGCAGGGGCTGGGCATCACCTTCATCACCATCGGTCTGATGTCGCTGGGCTTCATGTCCTTCTCCGGCGTGCAGCTGTAAGGAAAGGATGAACAGATGAATTACGAAATCTTCCTTGCCATCGGCATGTTCACCGCCATCGTGCTCGCGCTGGTGCTGATCATTCTCGCGGCGCGCGCCAAGCTGGTCTCCAGCGGTGACGTGAGCATCGAGATCAATGGCGAAAAAACCATCGTGGTACCGGCCGGCGGCAAGCTGCTGCAAACCCTGGCCGCCAACAACATCTTCCTGTCCTCGGCCTGTGGCGGCGGTGGCACCTGCGCTCAGTGCAAGTGCATCGTGGAAAGCGGCGGCGGCGAGATGCTGTCCACCGAAGAGTCGCACTTCACCAAGCGCGAGGCCCGCGAGGGCTGGCGCCTGTCCTGCCAGACCGCGGTCAAGCAGGACATGAAGATCGAGGTGCCGGAAGAAGTCTTCGGCGTGAAGAAGTGGGAGTGCACCGTCGAGTCCAACCCCAACGTGGCCACCTTCATCAAGGAACTGACCCTGCGTCTGCCCGAGGGTGAGAACGTCAACTTCCGCGCCGGTGGTTACGTGCAGTTGGAATGCCCGCCGCACACCGTGCACTACAAGGACTTCGACATTCAGCCCGAGTACCGCGGCGACTGGGACAAGTTCGACCAGTGGAAGTACGTGTCCACGGTGGATGAAACCACCATCCGTGCCTACTCCATGGCCAACTACCCGGAAGAGCAGGGCATCGTCAAATTCAACATCCGTATCGCCTCGCCACCTCCCGGCAAGGACCACCTGCCGCCGGGCAAGATGTCGTCCTGGGTGTTCAGCCTCAAGCCGGGCGACAAGGTCACCGTGTACGGGCCCTTCGGTGAGTTCTTCGCCAAGGACACCGATGCCGAGATGGTCTTCATCGGCGGTGGTGCCGGCATGGCGCCGATGCGTTCGCACATCTTCGACCAGCTCAAGCGCCTCAAGTCCCAGCGCAAGATCAGCTTCTGGTACGGCGCGCGTTCGCTGCGCGAGGCCTTCTACGTCGAGGAATACGATCAGCTGCAGGCCGAGAACCCGAACTTCCAGTGGCACCTGGCGCTCTCCGACCCGCTGCCAGAAGACAACTGGACCGGCCTGAAAGGCTTCATCCACAACGTGCTGTACGAGAACTACCTCAAGACCCACAAGGCCCCCGAGGATTGCGAGTTCTACATGTGTGGCCCGCCCATGATGAACGCCGCGGTGATCAAGATGCTCACCGACCTGGGTGTCGAGCCGGAGAACATCCTCCTCGACGACTTCGGCGGTTAAGCATGAAGTCTGCTGTATTTCAGCCCGTTATCGCTGTCGCCCTGGCGGCAGCCCTAACGGGCTGCTTGCATTCTGAGCGTGTCGAAGAGTTCGGCGGCCCGACCATGGGCAGCACCTATTCGGTCAAGTACGTGCGCAGCGAAGGCGTGGCGCCACAAGCCGAGATCAAGGCGGCCACCGAGGCGATCCTCGCCGAGATCGACCAGCAGATGTCCACCTACCGGGATGACTCGCTGATCGAGCGCTTCAACCAGGCGCCAGCCGGTACCTGCCAGGCCATGCCCGAGGGCGTGCTGGAACTGGTACGAGCCGGCAATCGCCTGCACGAGGAAAGCCAGGGCGCCTTCGACCTGACCCTCGAACCCTTGCTCGACCTCTGGGGCTTCGGCCCGCGCGGCAAGGGCGAGGCGGTGCCGAGCGCCGAGCAACTGGCCGAGGTACGCCAGCGTGTCGGCCAGCAGCACCTGCATATCGAGGGTGAGCAACTGTGCAAGGACGCCGACGTGCAGGTCGACTTCAACAGCATCGCCGCTGGCTATGCGGTGGATCGCATCGTCGCCCGTCTCGGCGAGCTGGGTGTCACCAGCTATCTGGTGGAGGCCACGGGCGAACTCAAGGCCGCCGGGCTCAAGCCCGATGGCAAGCACTGGCGTATCGGCCTGGAAGCACCGCGCGACGACGAGCGTGTGGCGCAGCGCATTCTGCAACTCGATGGCTACGGTATCTCCACCTCGGGTGATTACCGCAACTATTTCGAGGAGAATGGCCAGCGCTACTCGCACACGTTCGACGCCTTGAGTGGGCGCCCCGTGCGCCACAAGCTGGCGGCTGTCACCGTGGCCGATCCATCGACCTTGCGCGCCGATGGCTTGTCTACTCTGTTGATGGTGCTCGGGCCGGAGGCCGGCATGGCCTTCGCCGAGCGTAACGGGATTGCCGCGTTCTTCGTGACGCGAGAGGGCAAGGGCTTCGTCACACAAGGCACGAGCCGATTCGAGCAGCTATTCGCTGCGGGAGATGAGCAATGACTTTTCTGGTGGCATTTCTGGCCATGATCCTGGTCGTCGGCATGATGGCCATTGGCGTGATCATGGGGCGCAAGCCCATCGCCGGTTCTTGCGGTGGCATCGCCAACCTGGGTATCGAGAAGGAGTGCTCGATCTGTGGTGGCAGCCGCGAGAAGTGCGAAGAGGTGAACCGCGACAAGAACGAAGCGCCGCGTACCGATCTCGCTTACGACGCCAGCAAGCGCTGAGTGCAAGCGAAGCATTGAACGATAGCCGGCCCCACTATCCGGGGCCGGCCCTGCCGAGGGTGCGCCACAAGCGCTCCGGCCTGATCTGAAGGAGTAAACATGGCGGTCTACAACTACGATGTGGTGGTGCTGGGCTCGGGCCCGGCGGGCGAGGGCGCGGCGATGAACGCGGCCAAGGCCGGGCGCAAGGTGGCCGTGGTGGACAACCGTCCGCTGGTCGGCGGCAACTGCACTCACCTGGGCACCATCCCGTCCAAGGCGCTGCGCCACTCGGTGCGGCAGATCATGCAGTTCAACACCAACCCGATGTTCCGCCAGATCGGTGAGCCGCGCTGGTTCTCCTTCCCCGACGTACTCAAGAGCGCCGAGAAGGTCATCGCCAAACAGGTGACTTCGCGCACCGGCTACTACGCGCGCAACCGCATCGACACCTATTTTGGCACCGCCAGCTTCGCCGACGAGCAGACCGTCGAAGTGGTCTGCCTCAATGGCGTGGTGGAGAAGCTGGTGGCCAAGCAGTTCGTCATTGCCACCGGCTCCCGTCCCTATCGCCCTGCCGATGTCGACTTCAGCCACCCGCGCATCTACGACAGCGACACCATCCTCAGTCTCGGCCACACGCCGCGCCGCCTGATCATCTACGGTGCCGGCGTGATCGGCAGCGAGTACGCCTCGATCTTCAGTGGTCTGGGTGTGCTGGTGGATCTGATCGACAACCGCGATCAGTTGCTCAGCTTCCTCGACGACGAGATCTCCGATGCCTTGAGCTACCACCTGCGCAACAACAACGTGCTGATTCGTCACAACGAGGAGTACGAGCGCATCGAAGGCCTGGAGAACGGTGTCATCCTGCACCTGAAGTCGGGCAAGAAGATCAAGGCAGACGCCCTGCTGTGGTGTAACGGCCGCACCGGCAACACCGACAAGCTGGGCCTGGAGAACATCGGCATCGCGGTCAACAGCCGTGGCCAGATCCAGGTGGACGAGTTCTATCGCACCGAGGTCAGCAACGTTTACGCCGCCGGTGACGTGATCGGCTGGCCGAGCCTGGCCAGTGCCGCCTCCGACCAGGGCCGTTCCGCTGCCGGCAGTATCGTCGACAACGGTAGCTGGCGCTTCGTCGATGACGTGCCCACCGGCATCTACACCATCCCGGAGATCAGCTCGATCGGCAAGAACGAGCGTGAGCTGACCCAGGCCAAGATCCCCTACGAAGTGGGCAAGGCCTTCTTCAAGGGCATGGCCCGTGCGCAGATCTCGGTAGAGCCAGTGGGCATGCTGAAGATCCTCTTCCACCGCGAGACCCTGGAAGTGCTCGGCGTGCACTGCTTCGGCTACCAGGCTTCGGAGATCGTGCATATCGGCCAGGCGATCATGAACCAGAAGGGCGAGGCCAACACGGTCAAGTACTTCATCAACACCACCTTCAACTACCCGACCATGGCCGAGGCCTATCGGGTAGCGGCGTTCGACGGCCTCAACCGGCTTTTTTGAGCGGCTCCGGCCGGCGGCCTGAGCCGGTCGGGGAGGTGGGCTGGGAGCAGGCTTGCGACTGGCGCTGGCCGAATCGGGAGAGCTTCTAGCGTCTCAGGCTGCAGCAACGACAAAACCGGCCTCGCGCCGGTTTTGTCGTTATGGGCGGTTGTATGGGTAGCCCGGATGCAATCCGGGAGTTCGGGTGCAGGCATCCCCGGATTGCATCCGGGCTACGTGGCGGCTGGTTACGTTGTAGGGTGCGCTGCGCGCACCAGGGCTATCGACGGAGCTGGCTCCGAGCCGAGTGCTGGTGCGCAGGGCGCACCCTACGAGGTTCAACCGCGCAACGTCTGCACCGCGAGGCCGGGGAAGTCGGTGATGATGCTGTCGACACCGAAGTCGGCGAGGCGACGCATCAGGGCCGGTTCATTGACCGTCCATACCGAGACGTGCAGGCCTTGCTTCTGCGCCTTGAGCAGGCGCTCCGGGGTGCACCGCGTCCAGTTCAGTCGTAGCCCGGATGCAATCCGGGAGCTTGGGTGCAGGCTTCCCCGGATTGCATCCGGGCTACGTGGTTTCCGCTGCAGGCGCGAGTTCGTAGGGTGCGCTGCGCGCACCAGGGCTATCGACGGAGCAGGCTCCGAGCCGAGTGCTGGTGCGCAGGGCGCACCCTACGAGGTTCAACCGCGCAGCGTCTGCACCGCCAGGCCAGGGAAGTCGGTGATGATGCTGTCGACGCCGAAGTCAGCGAGGCGGCGCATCAGGGCCGGTTCATTGACCGTCCATACCGAGACGTGCAGCCCTTGCTTCTGCGCCTTGAGCAGGCGCTCCGGGGTGCACAGCGTCCAGTTCAGCGCCAGCAGGTGACAGTCGTAGTGCGCCGCCACCTTGAGCGGGTCGAGCCAGGCGTATTCGGCGACCAGGCCCAGTTGCAGGTGCGGCGTCAGTTCGCGCGCGGCCTTGAGCACCTCACGCGAGCTGGAGGTGATGCTGATGCGCTCCTGCAGGCCATGTTGCTCGGCCAGCTCGGCAATGGCCAGCACGGTGCGCGCCGCGCGAACCTTCGAGGCGCTTTTCACCTCCAGTTGCCAGTGCTCGAATGGGCACTGCTCGAACAGCGTGCGCAGGCGTGGAATGGGGCAGGGGCGTACCCAGCCGGGGCCGCCCTGGCGAGCGTCGTAGCCTTCCAGGTCGTCGGCGTCGTGCTCGACCACCTTGCCGCGCTGGCCGGTGGTGCGTTTGAGGGTCGGGTCATGAATCACCATCAGCTCGCCGTCACGGGAGAGATGCAGATCCAGCTCACAGCGTTTGACGCCGTGCTCCAGGCAACGCTGGAAGCTGACCAGGGTGTTTTCCGGGGCTTCGCCCTTGGCGCCGCGATGGCCGTAGATGAGGGTCACTGTTGCTCCTTGGCGGGGTGACGTGGCTGATGGTGACGCACGCTGTCGATGACATGTTCGTACTCGAAATAGACGCTGAAATCGCGGTAGTCCCAGCGCGTGATCGGCGGCTTGCCGACCGGCGCGTGTTCCTCATCGGCGAGGCCGAAACGCTCCAGCACCGCACGCTGTGACTCGCCCTTGTGCGGCAGGTTCTGCGTGTCGATATCGGCACCCTGGCTGCCGATGGGAATGATCAGGGTCTCGGCGAGCAGGGCGCCGGGTATGAGCAGGGAGATCAGCAGAGCGAGGCGGTGCATGCTGGGGCTTCCTCGACGGGGGTCATTCGCGGGCCTGGCGCCGTTCCAGCGCCTGTTTCTGCAGGATGTGGCGGGCCAGCAACTGGCGCTGGGCATCGGTCAGTGCCTCGAACTCGGTACCGATCTCGTACTGGCCATCGGCGCGCTGGCTGCAGTGCACCACCTGCGCGCGCAGCAGCAGGCCGAGTGCCTGCGGCATCAGCACCATCTTGATCGCCAGATGGCTGCCGGGCGAGACAGGGTTCAGGTTGTTGAAGCTGATACCACCCTCGGACAGCGACACGCGCCGAGCCGAGCCGATGTCACGCAACAGGCTCTGGGCCATGGCCTGGCCGAGCAGGTCGATGCGCTTGTTGATCACCTTGAGGTAGTTGGCCAGGGTGCGGTCGCGCTCGCTGATATGGCGCAGCAGGTGCTGCGACTCGAAGTCCAGCAGGTGCAGGTCGCTGAGCAGGTTGAACAGCGGAGAGGCATCGTGAAGCACGTCGCTGGACTGGGCTTCGGCACCGGAAAGCAGGTTGAATTCCAGTGCGATCGTATCCTCGATACGGTAGTATTCGCGGCGATCATCTACATCGTTGGTCGACATGGCGAACCCATGGCAGCAGTGGTGGTCAGAGAACTCGTTGACGATCCGGCCAGGGCCAGGTTCGCACTGGTTCTGAGTGTAAGGCCGCTGCTCGGGCCCCGCCACAAGGACGTTCCTCTTTCCCCCGAATCCTCCCCCGACATGTTCAAACCTCTGTTCGTCTTCATCGGTACGCGCTACACACGAGCCAAACGCCGTAACCACTTCGTTTCCTTCATTTCCCTGACCTCCATGCTCGGCCTCGCCCTGGGGGTGATGGTGATGATTCTGGTGCTGTCGGTGATGAATGGTTTCGACCACGAAATGCGTACCCGGGTGCTGGGCATGATCCCGCATGCCACGGTCGAATCGGCCACGCCGGTGAGCGACTGGCCGGCGCTGGAGCGCCAGGTCAGGCAGAATCCACGGGTGCTGGCGGTGGCGCCCTTCACCCAGATGCAGGGCCTGCTGACCCATGATGGCAAGGTGCAGAAGGTGCTGATCAACGCCATCGACCCGGAGCAGGAGCATAAGGTGTCGATCATCGACAACTTCCTGCGCGAAGGCGATCTGGCGAGCCTGGCGCCTGGCGAGTTCGCCATGATCATCGGCGACAAGGCCGCGACCAAGTTGGGCGTGAAGGTCGGCGACAAGGTCACTTTCGTCGCCCCCGAGGTCACCGTGACCCCGGCCGGCATGTTCCCGCGCCTGAAGCGCTTCACCATCAGCGGCATCTTCCATGTCGGTGCTGGCGAGATCGACGGCGGCCTGGCCCTGGCCAACATCAGTGACCTGGCACGCCTGAAACGCTGGCAACCTGATCAGGTGCAGGGGCTGCGTCTGAAGTTCGATGACCTGTTCCAGGCCCCGCGTGCGGCCTGGGAAATCGCCCAGCGCCTGGATGGCGATTTCTACGCCCGCGACTGGACGCGCACCCATGGCAACCTGTACCAGGCCATCCGCATGGAGAAGACCATGATCGGCCTGCTGCTGTTGCTGATCGTCGCCGTGGCTGCGTTCAACATCATCTCCACCCTGGTGATGGTGGTGAACGATAAGAAGGGCGATATCGCCATTCTGCGTACCCTGGGCGCCACGCCCCGGCAGATCATGGCCATCTTCATGGTGCAGGGCACGGTGATCGGCGTGGTCGGCACCCTGATCGGCGCCGTGCTGGGCATTCTCGCCGCGCTCAACGTCAGCGCCCTGATCGCCAGCATCGAACACCTGCTGGGCATCAAGTTCCTCAATGCCGACGTCTATTTCATCGATTACCTGCCGTCGCAACTGCAGTCTGCCGACGTCATCATGGTCTGCAGCGCCGCCCTGTTCCTGAGTTTCTTCGCCACCCTGTATCCCGCCTGGCGCGCTTCGCGTACCCAGCCTGCCGAGGCCCTGCGTTATGAGTGAATCCATGAACCCGAACGCCATGAAACAGCACAATGCCGTGCTCAGTTGCCGCAACCTGAGCAAGCGTTACGACGAAGGCCCCGAGTCGGTGGTGGTGCTCGATGGCCTGGAACTGGAGCTTTTCCCCGGCGAGCGGGTGGCCATCGTCGGCAGCTCCGGTTCGGGCAAGAGCACCTTGCTGAACATGCTCGGTGGCCTGGATACACCCAGCGAGGGCAGCGTGTGGCTGGCCGGTGAGCAGCTTTCCGCGCTCAGCGAAACTGCCCGTGGTCTGCTGCGTAACCGCGCGCTGGGTTTCGTTTACCAGTTCCACCACCTGCTGGCCGAGTTTACCGCCCTGGAAAATGCCTGCATGCCGCTGCTGATCGGCAAGACGCCGATCCCCGAGGCGCGCCAGCGCGCCACCGCGCTGCTGCAGCGGGTTGGCCTCGGTCACCGCCTCGATCACAAGCCGGCCGAGCTGTCCGGCGGCGAGCGTCAGCGCGTGGCCATTGCCCGCGCCCTGGTCAACCGTCCGGGCCTGGTGCTGCTCGACGAGCCTACCGGCAACCTCGACCAGCACACCGCCGAAGGCATCCAGGAGCTGATGCGCGAACTCAGCCAGGATTCCAACACCGCCTTCCTGGTGGTGACCCACGACATGCAGCTGGCGCGGCAGATGGATCGCGTGCTGAGCCTGCAGGACGGCAAGCTGGTGGCCATCTGATGTTTCGTCCGCTGAGTCTGTTCATCGGCACCCGCTACACGCGGGCCAAGCGCCGCAATCACTTCATCTCCTTCATTTCGCTGACCTCGATGATCGGCCTGGCGCTCGGCGTGCTGGCGATGATCGTGGTGCTGTCGGTGATGAATGGCTTCCAGAAGGAAATGAGCACGCGCATCCTCGGCATGGTGCCGCACGCCATGCTCTATGGCGCCGAGCCGGTGGCCGACTGGCGTGCCCTGGCCGCCAAGGCCATGGCCAACCCGCAGGTCGTGGCTGCGGCTCCTTATGCCGAGCTGGAGGGCATGCTCTCGCACCGTGGCGTGATGCAGCCGATCCAGATTCATGGCATCGACCCGGCCGAGGAGGCCAAGGTGTCGATCCTGCCCGAGCATATCCGCCAGGGCAGCCTGAACAATCTGCAGCCGGGTGAGTTCGGCGTGGTCATCGGCGACATCACCGCGCGCCGCTTCGGCCTGCAGGTGGGCGACAAGCTGACCCTGATCATCCCCGAGCTGAGCAACGCCCCGGGTGGTGTCACGCCGCGCATGCAGCGCCTGAACGTGGCGGCGATCTTCAAGGTGGGCGCCGAGCTGGACAGTTCGCTGGCGCTGATCAACGTCGCCGACGCCGCTGCCATGCAGCGTCTGCCGGAGGGCACCGTGCCGGGCATTCGCCTGGCGTTGAAGGATCTGTATCAGGCGCCGCAGGTGTCCAAGGCCCTGGTGGCCGAGCTGGGCGCCGGCTACCGTGCCGATGACTGGACGCACACCCAGGGCAGCCTGTTCAGCGCGATGAAGATGGAGAAGACCATGATCGGCCTGCTGCTGCTGTTGATCGTCGCGGTGGCGGCCTTCAACATCATCGCCACGCTGATCATGGTGGTGTCCGACAAGGGCGGTGACATCGCCATCCTGCGCACCCTGGGCGCCACGCCGCGGCAGATCATGGCCATCTTCATGGTGCAGGGCTCGGTGATCGGCCTGGTCGGTACCCTGATCGGCGCGGTGCTGGGTGTGCTCGCCGCACTCAATGTCAGCGCTCTGGTGGCTTGGTTGGAGTCCTTCGCCGGTGAGCGGGTACTGAGCTCCGACGTCTACTTCATCAACAGCCTACCGTCGGATCTGCAATGGCTGGACGTGGCGCTGATCTGCTCGGCGGCGCTGATCCTCAGCTTCCTGGCCACGCTCTATCCCTCCTGGCGTGCGGCGCAGGTACAGCCAGCCGAAGCGTTGCGCTACGAATGAAGCGGCAAGCGGCAAGCGGCAAGCGGCAAGCCACAAGCTGCAAGTGGATGGTGCTTTACTTGCCGCTTGAAGCTTGCCGCTTATAACTGCTTTTGCCTACTCTGCTGGCGCTTGCGCCAGCTACGCTGTACCCACCAGCGCCAATAGAGCATGGTCAGGCAGTAGCCGAGTAGGGCCAGCACCACGGCGGTGACGAAGGAGCCCAGGTACAGGGGTTTCCACAAGGTGGCCAGCTCGGCGGTGAACCATTCCAGGCTCAGGTGCGAGGGCATGCGCATCGATGGCGTGTTGCTCAGCCAGGCGCCGAACTTGTAGGTGCAATAGAAGATCGGCGGCATGGTGATGGGGTTGGTCAGCCACACCAGGCCAATGGAAATCGGCAGGTTGGCGCGCAAGGGGATGGCCACGGCCGCCGCCGCCACCATCTGCATGGGCATGGGAATCAGCGCCCAGAACAGGCCGATGGCCATGGCGCGTGCCACGCAATGGCGATTCAGGTGCCAGAGATTGGGGTCATGAATCAGCGTACCGAGAAAGCGCAAGGACTTGCTGGTCTTGATACTTTCCGGCGAGGGCATGTAGCGTTTGAATAGACGGCGCGGCATGAAGGGTCTCTGACGATCACGAGCCGTGTCATTATGCCCGCACTCAGGGACGATGGTCTGAAGATATTGTGACCACTTGCCACGAGGGAATGGCGATGCGCGCAGGGATGCTGGCGTTGGCCGCAGGATTGCTGGCCTTGTCCTTTCTACCGGCCTTGCCGTCGACGGAACTGCTGCTGGCAGCGTTCGGCGTCGGTACTCTGCTGCTGTTTTCCCGTCTTTACCCGTTGGGCTTCTTCCTGCTCGGCCTGGCCTGGGCCTGCACCTCGGCGCAATGGGCGCTGGATGATCGCCTGGCACCCGAGCTCGATGGCCGCACGCTGTGGCTCGAAGGGCAGGTGGTGGGGCTGCCGGAGGTGGGCGAGGGCGTGATGCGTTTTCGCTTCGAGGGTGCTACTTCTCGGCGTGCACGACTGCCGCAACGCATGCGCCTGGCCTGGTATGGCGGACCGCAACTGCATGCTGGTGAGCGCTGGCGCCTGGCGGTCAACCTCAAGCGCCCGCAGGGGCTGGTCAACCCGCAGGGCTTCGATTACGAAGCCTGGTTGCTGGCCCAGCGTATCGGTGCCACCGGCACCATCAAGGCCGGGCGACGCCTGAGCCCAGCGCAAGGCCTGAGCAGTTGGCGCGATGCCCTGCGTCAGAGGCTGCTGGCCACGCCGGCAATGGATCGCGAGGGTGGCCTGGCAGCGCTGGTGCTGGGCGATGGCTCCGGGCTCAGCACGGCGGACTGGCGCCTCTTGCAGCACACCGGCACGGTGCACCTGATGGTCATATCCGGGCAGCACATCGCCTTGCTGGCCGGTTTTCTGTACGCCCTGGTGGCTGGCCTGGCGCGTCTCGGTTGGTGGCCCAGGCGCCTGCCCTGGTTGCCCTGTGCCTGCCTGCTGGCGCTGGCCGGCGCACTGTTCTATGGGCTGCTGGCGGGGTTCGAGGTGCCGGTCAGGCGCGCCTGCGTGATGGTGGCGCTGGTGCTGCTGTGGCGTCTGCGCTTTCGTCATCTGGGCGTGGGCTGGCCGCTGCTGATCGCCTTGTTGTTGGTGCTGATCCTCGAACCCCTGGCGGCGCTGCAACCAGGTTTCTGGCTGTCGTTCGCAGCGGTGGCGCTGTTGACCCTGATCTTCGGTGGTCGCCTTGGGCGCTGGGGCTGGTGGCAGGGCCTGACGCGCGCGCAATGGACCATGGCCATCGGCCTGCTGCCGATGATGCTGGCGCTGGGCCTGCCAGTGAGCATCAGCGGGCCGCTGGCCAATCTGCTCGCGGTGCCCTGGGTGAGCCTGCTGGTGGTGCCCCTGGCGCTGCTTGGCACCTTGCTGTTGCCAATCCCTGTCGTGGGTGGCGGGTTGTTGTGGCTGGCCGGGGCCGCGCTGCACCTGTTGTTCGTCATGCTGGGCTGGATCGCCGCCTGGTTGCCAGCCTGGCTGCCCAGCAGTCTGCCCGGGTGGGCCTGGTTGATGGCGCTCGGCGGGGCGTTGCTGATGCTCCTGCCAGCGGGCATTCCCCTGCGTTTGCCGGGTATCGCCTTGCTCCTGCCGGCATTGCTGTTGCCTGCGGAGAAGTTGCCGGCGGGGCGGGCCGAGGTCTGGCTGTTCGATGTCGGCCAGGGGTTGTCGGTGCTGGTGCGCACCCGTGAGCACAGCCTGCTCTACGATGCCGGGCCTCGTTTTGGTGATTTCGACGTCGGCGAGCGGGTGGTGCTGCCCTCTCTGCGCACACTGAATGTCTCGCGCCTCGATCTGTTGCTGCTCAGCCATGCTGACAGCGATCATGCCGGTGGCGCCGAGGCGATCCTGGCTGGCCTGCCGGTGGCGCGCCTGGTCAGTGGCGAGCCCCAGCGCCGCCCGTTGCCCAGGCCGGCCGAGCCCTGCCAGAGCGGTGAGCGTTGGCAGTGGGATGGGGTGCGCTTTGCGACCTGGCAGTGGGCGCAGGGCGAGACGGGTAACCAGCGTTCCTGCGTGCTGTTGATAGATGCGCAGGGGGAACGTCTGCTGCTGACCGGTGATATCGATGCAGCGGCCGAGGCGGCGCTGCTGGCCAGTGACCTGCCGCGCCCGGTGCAGTGGTTGCTGGCACCGCACCACGGCAGTCGCAGCTCATCGAGCCAGGCCCTGGTCGAAGGTCTGGCGCCACGGCATGCCTTGATCGTGCGCGGGCGCCACAATCATTTCGGCCACCCGCACCCCCAGGTGCTGGCGCGCTATCGGCAGATTGGCGCGCAGGTACACGACACGGCCATCAGCGGTGCGCTGCAACTGACATTGGGCGCGCATGGCAGGGTGCGCGGAGAGCGTGAAAAGCCTCGCTTCTGGCGGGATGGCCGAGAGCCGCGGCTGTGACGAAACGCCCACAGACCCTTTGAACCCTATGCTAGAGTGGCGCGACTTTTTCGAGGGGGATTCACTACCGTGTGGGAACTGGTCAAAGCTGGCGGCTGGATGATGCTGCCGATCATTCTCTGCTCCATCGCCGCTGCCGGCATCATCGCCGAGCGCCTCTGGACCCTGCGGCCCGCCCGCGTCACTCCGGCCAATCTGCTGGCCCAGGTGTGGCGCTGGATCAAGGACAAGAAGCTGAACAACCAGAAACTCAAGGAACTGCGCGAGCACTCGCCGCTGGGGCAGATCCTCGCCGCTGGCCTGGCCAACTCCAAGCATGGCCGCGAGGTCATGAAAGAGTGCATCGAGGAGGCCGCCGCCCGCGTCATCCATGAGCTGGAGCGCTACCTCAACGCCCTCGGCACCATCGCCGGCATCGCCCCGTTGCTCGGCCTGCTCGGCACCGTGCTGGGCATGATCGACATTTTCAGCTCCTTCATGGGCAATGGCACCGGCAATGCGGCGATCCTCGCCGGCGGTATCTCCAAGGCCCTGATCACCACCGCTTCGGGGCTGTTCGTGGCGATTCCGGCGCTGTTCTTCCACCGCTATCTGCAGCGCCGCGTCGACGAGCTGGTGGTGGGCATGGAGCAGGAGGCGATCAAACTGGTGGAAATGGTGCAGGGTGATCGCGACGTCGACCTGGGCGAGGACAAGGCGTGAAATTCCGGCGCAAACCGCGGGAGAACGTCGAGATCAACCTGGCCTCGTTGATCGACGTGGTGTTCATCCTGCTGCTGTTCTTCGTGGTCACCACCACCTTCACCCGTGAGACCCAGCTCAAGGTCGACCTGCCCGAGGCCGCCAGCGGTACGCCGCCGGAGCAGACCGAGCTCAAGCAGATCGAGGTGCTGATCGGCGCCGATGGCAGCTATTCGGTCAACGGCAAGGCGCTGATGGAAAGCAATCTGAAGAATCTGATGGCCGCCATGCAGAAGGAATCCGACGGTGACAACAGTCTGCCGCTGATCATCAGCGCCGACGGCAAGACCCCGCACCAGGCGGTGATCACCGCCATGGACGCGGCCGGCGAGCTGGGCTTCGCGCACCTGCGCATGACCACGGTGGAAGCGCAGGAAGCTCCCTGAGTGAGCGTCGCTGACCGTCTGCTCGAGGCCTGGTATCGCGGCCACCCGGCGCTGGCGCTGCTGCGCCCGCTGGAGTGCCTGTATCGCCGCGTGGTGCAGGGCAAACGTGCGCGCTTCCTGGCCGGGGAGGGCGACATCTATCGCGCGCCGGTGCCGGTGCTGGTGGTGGGCAACATCACCGTCGGCGGCACCGGCAAGACGCCGCTGATCCTCTTCCTTATCGAACACTGCCGCGCTCGCGGCCTCAAGGTCGGCGTGGTCAGCCGGGGTTATGGCGCCACGCCGCCTAGCCTGCCCTGGCGCGTGCGTGCCGAGCAGCCGGCCACGCAGGCCGGTGACGAGCCGCTGCTGATCGTCCAGCGCACGGGCGTGCCCTTGATGATCGACCCGGATCGCAGCCGCGCAGTGCGCGCGCTGCTGGCCGAAGAGGCGCTGGATCTGATCCTCTGCGACGACGGCCTGCAGCACTACCGCCTGGCGCGCGACCTGGAACTGGTGCTGATCGATGCCGCCCGTGGCCTGGGCAACCGCCGCTGCCTGCCGGCCGGGCCGCTGCGTGAGCCGGCCGAGCGCCTGGATGAGGTAGACGCCGTGCTGTTCAATGGCGCCGAGTCAGATCGCCCCGATGGATTTGCCTTCCGCCTGCAACCTTCGGCATTGGTCAACCTGGCCAGTGGCGAGCGGGTAGGGCTCGAGCATTTCCCGGCCGGGCAGACCGTGCATGCGGTGGCGGGTATCGGCAACCCGCAGCGTTTCTTCAATACCCTCGAAGCGCTAAACTGGCGCCCGGTTCCGCACCCCTTCGCCGACCACGCCCAGTACGATGCCGCGCAGCTCGCTTTCGAGCCGCCGCTGCCGCTGCTGATGACCGAGAAGGATGCGGTGAAATGCCGGGCCTTCGCCGCCGCCGACTGGTGGTACCTGGCCGTCGATGCCGTGCCCACGGCGGCCTTCGTCGACTGGCTGGACAAGGCGTTGGCCCGCCTCATACCGGGGTCTCGATGACCCCAGCAAGGACTCCATCATGGACCCGAAACTGCTCGACATTCTCGCCTGCCCGATCTGCAAGGGCCCGCTGCAGCTTTCCGAAGACAAGACCGAACTGATCAGCAAGGGCGCCGGCGTGGCTTACCCGATCCGCGACGGCATCCCGGTGATGCTGGAGAGCGAAGCCCGCACCCTGACCACCGACGAGCGTCTGGACAAGTAAATGAGCGCAGCCTTCACCGTCGTCATCCCCGCCCGATACGCCTCCACCCGCCTGCCCGGCAAGCCGCTGCAGGACATCGCCGGCAAGCCCATGGTGCAGCACGTCTGGGAACAGGCGCAGAAGAGCTCGGCCAGCCGCGTGGTGATCGCCACCGACGATGCACGCATCGTCGAGGCTTGCCAGGGCTTCGGTGCCGAGGTGCTGCTGACCCGCGAGGATCACAATTCCGGCACCGACCGCCTGGCCGAAGTCGCCACTCAGCTTGGTTTGCCGGCCGATGCCATCGTGGTCAACGTGCAGGGCGACGAGCCCTTGATTCCGCCGGCCATCATCGATCAGGTCGCGGCCAACCTGGCGGCCAATCCGCAGGCAGGTATCGCCACCCTGGCCGAGCCCATCGACGACGTTGCCGCGCTGTTCAACCCCAACGTGGTCAAGGTGGTGGCCGACAAGAACGGCCTGGCCCTGACCTTCAGCCGCGCGCCGCTGGCCTGGGCGCGCGATGCCTTCGCCAAGAGCCGCGAGGTGTTGCCGGCTGGCGTGCCTTATCGCCGCCATATCGGCATCTACGCCTACCGCGCCGGCTTTCTGCACGATTTCGTTGCCTGGGGCCCGTGCTGGCTGGAAGACACCGAGTGCCTGGAGCAACTGCGGGCGCTGTACAACGGTGTGCGTATTCATGTCGCCGATGCGCTGGAGGCGCCGGCAGCCGGTGTCGATACCGCTGAAGACCTGGAGCGGGTACGCCGCCTGTTGGGGGCCTGATGAAGGTTCTGTTCGTTTGCCTGGGCAATATCTGCCGTTCGCCCACCGCCGAAGGCGTGCTGCGCCACAAGCTGCACGCGGCGGGGCTGGAGGATCGGGTACAGGTGGATTCCGCTGGCACTGGCGACTGGCACGTGGGCAAGGCGCCGGACGGTCGCACCCGCCAGGCCGCGCTGCGCCGTGGCTATGACCTGTCGGCGCAGCGCGCGCGCCAGGTGGAGGCAGCAGACTTTCAGCGCTTCGACCTGATCCTGGCCATGGACAAGAGCAACCTGCGCAACCTCGAGGCCCTGCGCCCGGGGGATGCTCGCGCCGATCTCGACCTTTATCTGCGTCGCTATGAACTGGCCCTGGATGAAGTGCCCGATCCTTACTACGGCGGCGAAGACGGCTTCGAGCAGGTGCTGGATCTGATCGAACAGGCCAGTGATGCGCTGCTGGTGGAAATCAAGGGGCGTCTGTGAGCCTGAATCTGCAGAGCGACGTGTCGCTCAAGCCCTTCAACAGCTTCGGCGTCGAGGTATGCGCACGGCTGTTCGCCGAGGCCCATGACGATGCCGAGGTGCGTGAAGCCCTGACGCTCGCCGCACAGCGCGATCTGCCGCTGCTGGTGATCGGCGGCGGTAGCAACCTGCTGCTGACCGGCGATGTCGAGGCGCTGGTGCTGCGCATGGCCAGCCGTGGCATTCGCATTGTCGAAGACGACGGCGAGCAGGTGCTGGTGGAGGCCGAGGCCGGCGAGCCCTGGCACCCCTTCGTGCAGTGGAGCCTGGCCCAGGGCCTCAATGGCCTGGAAAACCTCAGCCTGATTCCCGGCACCGTCGGGGCCGCGCCGATGCAGAACATCGGCGCCTATGGCGTGGAGCTCAAGGATCTGTTCGTCAGCCTCACCGCGCTGGATCGGCAGAACGGCGAGCTGCGTGACTTCGGCCTGGAAGAATGCGCCTTCGCCTATCGCGACAGCCTGTTCAAGCGCGAAGCCGGGCGCTGGCTGATCCTGCGCGTGCGCCTGCGCTTGAGTCGCACGCCGACCTTGCGTCTGGACTACGGGCCGGTGCGCCAGCGTCTGCTGGACATGGATATCGACGTGCCCAGCGCCAGCGAGGTCAGCCAGGCGATCTGCGCCATTCGCAGCGAAAAGCTGCCGGACCCGGCCGAGCTGGGCAATGCCGGCAGTTTCTTCAAAAACCCGGTGGTGCCGTTCGAGCTGGCCGAGCGCATCCGCGCCGAGCATGCCGACCTGGTCAGCTACCCGGCGGGTGCCGGCCAGGTCAAGCTGGCTGCCGGCTGGCTGATCGAGCGGGCAGGGTGGAAGGGCTTCCGGGAAGGTGATGCCGGGGTGCATCGCCAGCAGGCGTTGGTGCTGGTCAACTACGGCGCGGCCAGCGGCGCGCAACTGCTGGAGCTGGCGCAGCGTATCCAGGCTGATGTGTTGGCGCGCTTCGGCGTCGAGCTGGAGATCGAGCCTAACGTGCTGTGAGCCCTGGACTGGCAAGTTTGTGTGTTGGTGTTCTGGACGCCGCTTTGGGTGTCTTCCGATATTCCGGGTTTCGCCCCCTCGGGCGACTCACTTTTCTTTGAAGTGCGCAAAGAAAAGTAAGCAAAAGAAACGCA
>NZ_JBQLIX010000018.1:0-96977 GCF_052156495.1 Pseudomonas sp. NCHU5216
GGGGCCAAGCCTTTTTGCCTTCTTTTGTGGCGTTTGACAAAAGAAGGTCGCCGGGGGGCGAAACGGGAGATATCAGCTAAACGCCGATAAGCAGCTTGAACACCGAAACCAACACAAAAACTCGCCAATCCAGTATCAACCCAGCACTCCCCCCTAAAAATGCAAAGACCACTGAAAACCACAGACGATTGCACGAATGCAAATATCAACGCGGCGCAGGCAGCCAAGCCGAGGTGGTTTGCAACGACCTGCCGAGGCACGGCTGACCTCAATGCCCGTCGAGATACCGCTCCACATCCAGCGCCGCCATGCAGCCGGCCCCGGCGGAGGTGATGGCCTGGCGGTACACCGAGTCGGCCACGTCGCCCGCCGCGAACACGCCGGGGATGTTGGTGGCGGTGGCATTGCCTTCGCGCCCGCCGTTGACCACCAGATAGCCGTCCTTGAGCGCAAGCTGGCCCTCGAACAGGCTGGTGTTGGGGGTATGGCCGATGGCCACGAACAGGCCTTCCACCGCCAGCTCGCTGTGGGCGCCATCCTGGTGCTTCAGGCGCACGCCGGTGACACCGCCGGCATCGCCCAGCACTTCGTCGACCTCGGCATTCAGGCACAGCTCGATCTTGCCCTCGGCGACACGGGCCTGCAGCTTGTTCTGCAGGATCTTCTCGGCACGGAAGGCATTGCGGCGATGGATCAGGGTCACCTTGCTGGCGATGTTGGCCAGGTACAGCGCCTCTTCCACTGCGGTGTTGCCACCGCCCACCACGGCCACTTCGCGACCGCGGTAGAAGAAGCCATCGCAGGTGGCACAGGCCGATACGCCGCGCCCCATGAACGCCTCTTCGCTGGGCAGGCCCAGGTAGCGGGCACTGGCGCCAGTGGCGATGATCAGGGCATCGCAACTGTAGGTGGCGCTGTCGCCGACCAGGGTGAAAGGCTTGCCAGCCAGATCCACGGCATTGATATGGTCGAAGACGATTTCGGTGTCGAAGCGCTCGGCGTGTTCCTGCATGCGCTGCATCAGCACCGGGCCGGTCAGACCATGAGGGTCGCCCGGCCAGTTGTCCACTTCGGTGGTGGTGGTCAACTGGCCACCGGCCTGGATACCGGTGATCAACAGCGGCTTGAGGTTGGCTCGCGCAGCGTAGACCGCCGCGCTGTAACCGGCCGGGCCGGAACCGAGGATGATGACCCGGGCGTGACGAAGGTTGCTCATGCAGTGACTCCTGACTGGCGCGAAGGGCCAGCACGCAATAAAAAGGGGACTCTCGAAGCACTTGGGGAAGGCTTGCGGGGGTGAGAGCCCCCGGAAAGCGAGGCTGTGCGCAAGGCTACAGAGCCTTACTGGCGCCAGGAAATTTGCATTACCAATTCGCTACATAGACAGGCGCTATGACCCCCTACCGCTGCGCTGAACTTTCGCCCTGGCGGCGAAGTCGGTATGGTCGCGCCAATCCATCATCAGGAGGCCATCATGCCCGCCGCTCCCGTACTGTCCGGCCCGCAATACCTGCGCGAAGGTCTGAAGCTGGTGCTCAGCCCTGGCCTGCGCCTGTTCGTGCTACTGCCACTGGCCGTCAACCTGATCCTCTTTACCCTGCTGATCGGTTTCGCCGTGCGTGAGTTCAGCGGTTGGGTCGACACCTTCATGCCCACCCTGCCGAACTGGCTGAGCTTTCTGCAATACATCCTCTGGCCCCTGTTCGTGGTGCTGGTACTGCTGATGGTGTTCTTCACCTTCACCCTGCTGGCCAATATCATCGCCGCGCCGTTCAACGGCTTTCTCGCCGAGAAGGTGGAAGTGGTGGTACGCGGCGAGGATCACTTCCCGCCGTTCAGCCTTGCCGAGCTGACGGCCATGGTGCCGCGCACCCTGGGCCGGGAGATGCGCAAGCTGGCCTACTTCCTGCCACGCGCCATCGCCCTGCTGATTCTCAGCTTCATCCCGGTAGTGAACCTGGTCGCCGCGCCACTGTGGCTGTTGTTCGGCGTGTGGATGATGGCCGTGCAGTACATCGACTACCCGGCGGACAACAACAAGATGAGCTGGCCGGACATGCTTGCCTGGCTGCGCGAGAAACGCTGGCAGAGCCTGAGCTTCGGCGGCATCACCTACCTGGCGCTGCTCGTGCCAGGACTGAACATCCTGATGATGCCGGCAGCGGTGGCCGGCGCCACGCTGTTCTGGGTACGCGAACGCGCCGTCACAAAAGCGCCACGATAACGACACATTGGTTACATCGGCCAGGCAGAGACTGCTTCCATGAACGGATCCTCTCTGCATATCGCGCTGATCAGCGAAACCTTCCCGCCGGAAATCAACGGCGTCGCCAATACCCTCGGCCGCCTGGTCGAGGGGCTGCGCGGACGCGGCCATCGTGTGCAACTGGTGCGCCCCCGGCAGGCGAGCGACACCGGCACGCAAAGCGATGCCGAACTGCTGCTGACACGCGGCTGGCCATTGCCCGGCTACCCCGGCCTGCAGTGGGGTCAGTCGTCCTTGCACAAGCTCCTGCGCCGTTGGCAGCGGCAGCGCCCAGACGTGCTCTACATCGCCACCGAAGGCCCGCTCGGTCTGTCCGCCCTGCGCGCTGCCCGGCGCCTGGGGGTGCCGGTGGTCAGCGGCTTTCATACCAACTTCCAGCAGTACACGGGGCACTACGGTGTCGGCCTGCTGACCCGCGCGCTGACCAATTACCTGCGCTGGTTCCACAACCGCACGCAATTGACCCTGGTACCCAGCGTCGGCCAGAAGGTGGAGCTGGAACGCCGTGACTTCGAGCGCCTGGCCTTGCTCGCCCGTGGCGTCGACAGCCAGTTGTTCAACCCCGGCCGGCGCAGTGACGAGCTACGCACCAGCTGGGGCCTGGGGCCGGATGAGCTGGCCGTGGTGCATGTCGGCCGCCTGGCGGCGGAGAAGAACCTGGGCATGCTGGTCAAGGCCTACCAGCGCCTGCAGGCAGCCTATCCGCAGCGGCGCATGCGCCTGATCCTGGTCGGTGACGGCCCGCTGCGCAGCAGCCTCCAGGCACAACTGCCGGACGCCCTGTTCTGTGGCCTGCAACGGGGCGAAACCCTGGCGGCGCACTATGCCTCGGGCGATCTGTTCCTCTTCCCCAGCCTCTCGGAAACCTTCGGCAACGTGGTACTCGAAGCCCTGGCCTCGGGACTGGCGGTGGTCGCCTTCGATCAGGCCGCAGCGGCCCAGCACATCCACCACGGGCACAATGGCGCCTTGGCTCGGCCCGGCGACGAGCTGGGTTTCTGCGAGGCCGCCATCTGGCTACTGAACGATGCCGAAATGCTGCGCCGAGTGCGCCTCAATGCCAGGCGACATGCCAGTCACCTGAGCTGGGACGGCATCGTCAGCCAGTTCGAGCAGCACCTGCACAGCGCCCTGCTGGTGCAAGCACAGGCCAACGGCAGTGCGGCCATCGGCAGCCGCGTCTCCGGAGGCTGAAGGCCGGCTCAGTCGATGCCGAGTTTCTTCAGGCGATAGCGCATCGAGCGGAAGGTCAGCCCCAGGCGCTGGGCGGCCGCGGTGCGATTCCAGCGGGTTTCCTCCAGCGCCTGCATGATCAGTTTGCGCTCGATGTCTTCGAGGTAATCCTCGAGGTTGTCGATCTGCGCCAGGCTGGCTTCGCCGGCCTCCCCGGCGGGGCTGCAGGCATCGGCCAGGCGCAGATCAGCGGCGCTGATCTGGTCGTCCTCGCAGAGGGTGTAGGCGCGCTCGAGCATGTTCTCCAGCTCCCGCACGTTGCCCGGGAAGCGGTAGTTCTTCAGCTTTTCCAGGGCCTCGGCTTGCAGCCTGGCTGGCTCCAGGCCGCTGCCTTCGGCCAGCCGCGCCAGCATCACTGCGGCCAGTTGGGCGATGTCCTCGCGGCGCTCGCGCAGGGGCGGCACGCGCAGTTCGATGACATTGAGACGGTAGTAGAGATCCTGGCGAAAACGCCCCGCCGCCACTTCTGCCGCCAGATCCTTGTGCGTGGCGCAGAGGATGCGCACATCGACCACCACTTCCTGCTGGCCGCCCACCGCACGCACGGCCTTCTCCTGGATGGCGCGCAGCAGCTTGACCTGCATCGGCAATGGCAGGTCGGCCACCTCATCGAGGAACAGGGTGCCGCCGTTGGCCGCCTGGAACAGGCCCTGCTTGTCTTCGATGGCGCCGGTGAAGCTGCCCTTCTTGTGGCCGAAGAATTCGCTTTCCATCAGCTCGGTGGGAATCGCGCCGCAGTTGACCGGCACGAAGGGCTGCTCGGCACGCGGGCCCTGTTCGTGAATCAGGCGCGCCACCAGCTCCTTGCCGCTGCCCGACTCGCCACTGATGTACACCGGTGCCTGGCTGCGCGCGAGCTTGTGAATCTGCTTGCGCAGCGCCTTCATTGGCGGCGATTCACCAAGCAGGCGGCTGTCGACGGGCGCCTCCTGATCTTCCGGGGTACGCAGGCGCATGGCGGCGGCCACCAGCTCGCGCAGCCGGGCCAGCTCCACGGGCTTGGTGACGAAGTCGAAGGCGCCGGCCTTGAGCGCATTGATCGCGGTATCGAGGCTGCCGTAAGCGGTGATCATCGCCACCGGCACCTGGGGGTGACGCTGCTGGATGTGCTGCACCAGATCCAGGCCGGTGCCATCGGGCAGGCGCATATCGGTCAGGCACAGGTCGAAGGGCTCGCGTGCCAGCCACTCGCGCGCTTCCTTGACGTTGCGTGCGCTGCGGGTGTCCAGCTTCATGCGGCCCAGGGTGATTTCCAGCAGTTCGCGGATATCCGGTTCGTCGTCGACGATCAAGGCTCTCTGGCGGGTCATGGTCAGCTCAGTTTGCGCGGATGGGCGAAGGTGATGCGGAAACAGCTACCGCCCTCTTCGCGGGGTTTGTAATCGAGGCGGGCCTGGTTGCTTTCGCACAGCTCGCGGGAGATGTACAGGCCCAGGCCGGTGCCCTTGTTCTCCGTGGTGTAGAACGGCTCGAAGATGTGCTGCTTCTGCTCGGGCGGCACGCCGGGGCCATCGTCGAGTATCTCCAGCACCGGCAGATCGCTGACCTCGTCACGGAACAGACGTAGCCAGACCTGGCCGAGCCGGTGCTGCTGCGCGCTGTAGCGCAGGCCGTTCTGCACCAGATTGGTCAGCACCTGGTTCAGTTGCTGGGGATCCATGCGCGTCTGCAGGCTGCCACCCTGGGTGTGCAGGTGAATCTGCCGGTCAGCCGGCGCCGAGCTGCGGAACTCGCTGGCGAAGCGATGCAGCCAATACTTGAGATCGAGCAGTTGCGGCTCGGCCTGACGTCGCCGGGAAAGCTGCAGCACGTTCTCGATCACCAGGTTCATGCGCTTGGAGTGATCCTGAATGATCTGCGCCAGACGCTGATCCGGCCCCTGCAGATCTTCGGACTCCTGCAGCAATTGCGCGGCATGGCTGATGGCGCCGAGCGGGTTGCGAATCTCATGGGCGATGCCGGCAGTCAAGCGCCCGAGCGAGGCCAGTTTGAGCTGCTGCGCCTGCTGGGCGATCTGCGAGATATCGTCGAGAAACACCAGGGTGTGTTGCTGCCTGCCGCGTTGCAGGGAAATGAAACTGGGTTGCAGCACGGGGCCATCGACCTGCGTCTGCAGGCTTGCCGGGCGCAGGGTGGGGTTGTGCTGCCACTGCTGCAGGCGTTTGACCAGCTCGGGGCAATGCGGGTCGAGGATCTTGCCAGCCAGTTCGCCCTGCCCCAGCAACTGCGTGGCACCCTGATTGGCCAGCAGCACGCGGTGCTGGGTGTCGAGCACCAGGATGCCGGTGCGCATGCGCTGGATGATCTGGGTGTTGAGCTCTTCGAGGTTGGCCACATCCGCTGCGCGCTGCTCGGCCAGGGTCTCGCTCAGGCGCAGGCGCCGGGTGACGCCCTGAATGAACAAGGCCCCGGCGAAACACAACGAGCCCAAGGCACCCGCCTGCACGTACTGGGACGAAGCGGCGGGGTAGCGCAGGCTCAGGTAGAAGGTGGCGAAGATCAGCGCCAGCGCGGCGATGGCGGCGATCAGCAGGCCGATGCGGCCGCGCAGAAGGATATTGGCGATGGCCACCGCCACCACCAGCAGGTTGCCGATGCCGCTGGGCGTGCCACCGGCGGCATAGAACAGGGCCGAGAGGAAGATCACATCCACCAGCGCCAGGCTGAACAGTTGCAGCATGTGCCGGGGTTTGTGCACCAGCACGGCGATGAAGATGTTGGTGATCAGGTAGATCCAGCTACCGGTGCGAAACAGCTCGATGTGCACCAGATCGAGCAACTGCTCGTCGAGCTTGCTGGATATCAGCAGCACCAGCGCCAGGCCGATGCTCAGCCGATAGAAGTGATAAAGCCTGAGAATCCGCCGGGCCGGTACGCTATCCAGGCCTGCGAAGCTCTCAGCGATCACCGGCATGCGGGCCTTGCTCGAGGTGTGCCTGGCTGCAGAACCACTGCTGATCCTGGCTCAGCGCCTCGCTCTGGGGGACGTGCACGCCACAATGGGCGCAGCGCACCATGGGCGCGGCGGCATCGGCCGGCGGCGCCTGCCGGCGAGGTTTCGGCGCGCTGATGTAACGGCGCCAGACCCAGACTGCCGCGCAGATGATGGCGATCCAGAACAACAGGCGAAACAGTCCCATGGTGCATGCTTTCCTTTGGTCGAGGCTGGCAGTTTAGCCAAGCGCAGGCCGTCGGCACAGAGGCCAAATGGCAAGCCGTGCGCAGTTCGGCAAAGGCAGCGCGCCCCTGGCGCTTTCTCACGCCCATGAAAAAGGAGGCCGAAGCCTCCTTTGTCTGCGTGCTGCCTAAGAATCAGTCGAACAGGCCGAAGGTCAGGTAGCTCCAGAAGGAACGCTTCTTCTCGGTCTGGCCGGTCTTGGCATCCTGCTGCAGCTCACGCGGAATCTGCTGCTCGGCGTCTTCGTACTGACGAATCACGTCCTGGCTGGCGCGGGTCTCGCCCGGTGGCAGCGGAGCCGCGGAGTCGAACAGACCGAGGGTGGCCTTGGCCAGCCAGGAGTGCTCGTCGTCGCCCTCTTCCAGCGGCACGAACTGGCCATCCTGCAGGCTGGGGTGATCCGGGTAGTTGAGCTTGAGGGTTTCCAGGCTGGTGGCCGCCAGTTCGTCCAGGGACAGGCGCTGGTAGGCCTCGGTCATGATCGCCAGGCCATCGCCGACCGACGGGGTTTCCTGGAAGTTTTCCACCACGTAACGACCACGGTTGGCCGCCGCCACGTAGGCCTGGCGCTTGAGGTAGTAGTGGCCGACATGGATTTCGTAGGCCGCCAGCAGGTTGCGCAGGTAGATCATGCGCTGCTTGGCGTCCGGCGCGTAGCGGCTGGTCGGGTAGCGGCTGGTGAGCTGGGCGAACTCGTTGAAGGAGTCACGCGCCGCGCCTGGGTCACGCTTGGTCATGTCCAACGGCAGGAAGCGCGCCAGCAGGCCGCGATCCTGGTCGAACGAGGCCAGGCCCTTGAGGTAGTAGGCGTAGTCGACATTGGGGTGCTGCGGGTGCAGACGGATGAAACGCTCCGCCGAGGTCTTGGTGGCCTCCGGCTCGACGTTCTTGTAGTAGGCGTAGATCAGCTCCAGTTGCGCCTGCTCGGCATAACGACCGAAGGGGTAGCGCGACTCCAGCGCCTTGAGCTTGGCAATGGCCTGGGTGTAACTGCGGTTGTCCAGGTCGGCCTGGGCCTGCTGGTACAGCTCCGCCTCGCTGAGGTTTTCATCGACCTCCGGCTGCTTGGAAGAGCAGGCGGCGGTAAGGGCGAGGATGGCGATCAGCAGCAGGTGTTTCACTTGCATAGCGGCTTGCGTCCCTGTGACGGCTGCAGGGCCGTCCTGTTATGATGAGCGCCCCCTGGAACCCCCTGGGGCAAAGACGCCGTATTTAACCACAAGCCCGTCGCCGAAACCAAAGGCCGGGCGCCCGCCGTTGCCGAAGATGACTTCCACCATTAAACAGCCCATCCAACTCCAGGCCGAAGTGCCCTTCGAACTGGGCGGCCAGCGCCTCGATCAGGTCGCCGCACAACTGTTCGACGAGTTCTCCCGCTCGCGTCTTTCCGCCTGGATCAAGGACGGCCGCCTGACCGTCGACGGCGCCGTGGCACGCCCGCGCGACACCGTGCATGCCGGCTCGAAGCTGGTGCTCGATGCCGAGCAGGAGGCCCAGGGCGAGTGGGTGGCGCAGGACATCGAGCTGAACATCGTCTATGAGGACGAACACCTGCTGGTGATCGACAAGCCGGCCGGCCTGGTGGTGCATCCGGCTGCCGGGCATGCCGACGGCACCCTGCTCAACGCCCTGCTGCATCACGTGCCGGACATCGTCAACGTACCGCGTGCCGGCATCGTTCACCGCCTGGACAAGGACACCACCGGCCTGATGGTGGTGGCCAAGACCCTGCAGGCGCAGACCAATCTGGTCGAGCAACTGCAGAAGCGCAGCGTCAGCCGCATCTATGAATGCATCTGCATCGGCGTGATTACCGCCGGTGGCACCATCGACGCGCCCATCGGCCGCAGTTCCAGCCAGCGCCAGCGCATGGCGGTGACCGATGGCGGCAAACCGGCTATCAGCCATTACCGCGTGCTGGAGCGCTACCGCTCGCACACCCATGCCCGGGTCAAGCTGGAAACCGGGCGCACTCACCAGATTCGCGTGCACATGAGCCATGTCGGCTACCCGCTGGTAGGCGACCCGGTCTACGCCGGGCGCTTCCGTATTCCGCCGGCGGCCAGCCAGAGTCTGGTACAGAGCCTCAAGGAGTTTCCGCGCCAGGCCCTGCATGCACGCTTTCTCGAACTCGACCACCCGGCCAGCGGCCAGCGCATGAAGTGGGAATCGCCGTTGCCGGACGATCTGGTCTGGCTGCTGACCCTGCTGCGTCAGGATCGCGAGGCCTTCGTCGGGTGAGCGCCCACGACTGGCTGACGCCCGACTGGCCCGCGCCGGCCAATGTGCGCGCCTGCGTGACGACGCGTAGCGGTGGGGTCAGCGCGGCACCATTCGACAGTTTCAACCTCGGCGATCATGTCGATGATGACCCGGCAGCCGTCGCCGCCAATCGCGCCCATCTGGTCGACACCCTGGGCTGCCAGCCCGCCTGGCTGCGCCAGGTGCATGGCATTGCGGTGACCGAAGCCGATCCGGCGACAGTCATCGAAGCCGACGGTGCCTGGACGACCACCCCCGGTATCGCCTGCACGGCGATGACCGCCGATTGCCTGCCCGCCCTGTTCTGCGACCGTGCCGGCAGCCGTGTGGCCGCGGCCCATGCCGGCTGGCGCGGGCTGGCTGGCGGGGTACTGGAAGCCACCGTAAAGGCGCTGGACGTGGCACCACAGGAACTGCTGGTGTGGCTCAGCCCAGCCATTGGCCCGGCGGCCTTCGAGGTGGGTGGCGAGGTGCGCGAAGCCTTCCTGCGCCAGCATGCCGAGGCCGAGCGCGCCTTCGTTCCGGGCGCAAGCGAAGGCAAATTCATGGCCGATATCTATCAATTGGCACGCATTCGTCTGGCCGCCATCGGCGTCACGGCAGTCAGCGGTGGCGGCCTGTGCACCTATAACGACCCGCGCTTCTATTCCTACCGCCGCAGCGCTCGCACCGGGCGCTTCGCCTCGCTGGTCTGGTTGCAGCCCTGAATTGATCCGTAGGAGCGAGCTCTGCTCGCGAATCCTGCCCAAAAGCTCACTCCTACCTGTTCTGGCTTGGGCATTCGCCTAGTGTTCTTCTAGCCCTTAATCACCAACATCAATAGTGCTGTGCCGAGCGAGACGACCGGTCATATGCTCGACGCCATGAACAGCATTCGACTCGACAAGCGCGACCTGATCCTGAGCAAAGGCTCGGCGGTGATGACCCGACGCGGTTATCACGGCACCGGCGTGCTGGAGATCGTCCAGGCAGCCGGGATTCCCAAGGGCAGCTTCTATCACTACTTCGCCAGCAAGGAAGACTTTGCCCTGCAGGCGCTGGCCTTCATCTATCGCCCGCGCCTGGCGCGTTATGCCCAGGCACTCAATGACCCGGCGTTGAGTCCGCGCGCACGCATTCTCGCTTACTACCGCGAACTGCTGGCGCACTTCGCCCGGCAGGAGACGCCGCAGTACCACTGCTTCATCGGCAGCCTGAGTTTTGAGATGAGCGAGATGCTGCCGGCGATCGGCGCTGAGGTTGCAGCCATCCAGCAAGCCTCGGTGGATATCCTGCGCGACTGCCTGGAACAGGCGCAGGCCGCCGGTGAACTGCCGAGCGACGAGGACTGCGGCAATCTCGCCACCTTCATCAGCGACGCCTGGCAGGGCGTGTTGGCCCGCCTCAAGGTCGGCCGCAACCTGCAACCGCTGCATGCTTTCGTCACCCGCCTGGAGCGTTTGCTGCAGGCCTGATGACCCTTCAACCCCAGAGGAAAGATGATGAGCGCTCCCGTTCAAGCCCTGTTCGCCCCATTCCGCCTCGGTAACTTGGAACTGCCGACCCGCGTGGTCATGGCCCCGATGACCCGCTCCTTCTCGCCCGGTGGCGTGCCCAATGCCAAGGTGGTCGAGTACTACCGTCGCCGAGCCGCTGCGGGTGTGGGCCTGATCATCACCGAAGGCACCACCGTTGGCCACAAGGCTGCCAACGGCTACCCGAACGTGCCGCGTTTCTACGGCGAGGATGCACTGGCCGGCTGGAAGCAGGTGGTGGAGGCGGTGCACGGTGAAGGCGGCAAGATCGTCCCGCAGCTCTGGCACGTGGGCAACGTGCGCCGCCTGGGCACCGAGCCAGACGCCAGCGTGCCCGGCTATGGCCCGATGGAAAAGCTAAAGGACGGCGAAGTGGTGGTGCATGGCATGACCCAGTCCGATATCGACGAGGTGATCGCCGCCTTCGCCCAGGCCGCGCGCGATGCCCAGGCCATCGGCATGGACGGCGTGGAGATCCACGGCGCCCACGGCTACCTGATCGACCAGTTCTTCTGGGAAGGCAGCAACCAGCGTACCGACAGCTACGGCGGCGACCTGGCCGCGCGTTCGCGTTTCGCCATCGAGCTGATCCAGGCCGTGCGCGCCGCCGTTGGCCCGGACTTCCCGATCATCCTGCGCTACTCGCAGTGGAAGCAGCAGGACTACAGCGCGCGCCTGGTGCAGACTCCGCAAGAGCTGGAAGCCTTCCTCAAGCCCCTGTCCGAGGCTGGCGTGGATATCTTCCACTGCTCGACCCGGCGCTTCTGGGAGCCGGAATTCGAGGGCAGCGACCTCAACCTGGCCGGCTGGACGCGCAAGCTCACCGGCAAGCCGACCATTACCGTGGGCAGTGTCGGCCTGGATGGCGAATTCCTGCAATTCATGGTCAAGACCGATAAGATGGCCGAACCGGCCAGCCTGGAAAACCTGCTGGAACGCCTGAACAAGCAGGAATTCGACCTGGTGGCCGTGGGCCGCGCCCTGCTGGTGGATCCGGACTGGGCGCTGAAGGTACGTGAAGGTCGCGAACAGGACATCCAGCCCTTCAGCCGCGAAGCCCTGAATACCCTGGTGTGAAAGCAATAACGCCGCGCCCATGCGTATGGGCGCGGCGTTCTTTCATGCGTCAGGCCGGCAGGCCGTTGAAAAACGTAGGCGAGGCAGACAAGACAAGGCAAAAACAGCCGAAAAAGCGCAGTTTACGTGTTGTAAATGAGCATTTTGAGGTTGTTTTTAATGCAGTATTGTCAACGCAGGTAGTTTTTCAACTGCCTGCCAGACGGCCATCGACTGCATAAGCACGCGGATCGATGATCGGCCTGTTGCCCAGCATCAGATCGGTCAGCAGTCGACAGGACGCCGGCGCCAGCACCAGTCCGTTGCGGAAATGCCCGCAGTTGAGCCATAGCCCCGGGTGCGACGCCAGCTCGCCAATGAAGGGAACCCCAGCCGGCGAGCCGGGCCGTAGCCCCGCCCAGTGCCCAGCCACCTCGGCATTCGCCAGCGCTGGCAACAACCCTTCGGCGGACGCCTTGAGGCTTGCCAATGCGCTATCGGTCGGGGTCTTGTCGAAGCCTTCATATTCCAGAGTGCTGCCCACCAATACATGGCCATCGCGCCGAGGAATGGCGTAGCGCCCCTTGGCCAGTACCATGCTCGGCAGAAAATCCTCGGCGCATTTGTAAAGAATCATCTGCCCCTTCACCGGCTCGACCGGCAGCGCCAGGCCCAGCGTCTTGAGCAGCTCTCCGCTCCAGGCCCCGGCCGCCAGCACCACACGCTCGGCGCGCATCTCGCCGCTGTCGGTGAGCACGCCGCATACACGCCCCTGCTCCTGGATGAAGCCACGCACCGGGCAGTGTTCATGCACCTGCACGTTGGGCAAGGCCGCCAACGCCGCACGCAGTGCTCTGACCAAGCGCGGGTTGCGCACATTGGCCACGCCCGGCATATGAATGGCGCGCTCGAAGCCAGGCCTCAGCACCGGCACCTGCCGATATACCTGCTCCATCGCTACCGGATCGAGCGCCCGCCCCTGCCGCCGCGCCCAGGCCAGCGCCTCGGCCTCGTCGTCCAGATCGAGCCAATACAGGCCCGTGACATGCACCTGCGGATCGATCCCCGTCATGGCCAGCAGCTCATCGGCCAGACCCGGGTAGAAATCCTGCGACCAATGCGCCAGCGCCGTTACCGCCGCACTGTAGCGCCAGGGATAGAGCGGCGAAACGATGCCGCCACCGGCCCAGGAGGATTCGGAACCAACCCAACTGCGCTCCACAAGCCGTACTCGCTTGCCGGCCAGCGCCAGTTGATAAGCCGACAACAACCCAACAACCCCACCACCAGTAACGATCACATCCACCGCCACAATCCCCCTCAAACACGGATGACTGGCCTTGACAACGGAGCCTCAAGGACTGTAAAGAAAAAGCTGGCCAGGAGGCCATCAATCATACGTGCAAAGGGACTTGAACGATGATTCAAAATAGACAGAGGGCGTACAGCCTGGTCGAGCTGCTGATTAGCCTGGTTATTCTCGGCATATTCATGACCATCGTAATTCCTGGATTCAGCAGTCATGTGCAGCAAGCCCAAGAGAAAGCATACGTAGATGATATGCTAGCTGCGCTGCACTTCTCTCGTATTGAAGCGGTTACCAGGCGAACCACCGTCAGCCTTTGCGATAACATCGATGCATGCAGCAACCGCTGGCAGAATCAACTCGTGGTATTCATCGATAGCAACCAGAGCGGACGCTTGGATGAAAGCGAGATCGCGTTACGTACACTGCCAATCAGTCCGCCATATAGCTGGAACTGGTCTAATTTCCGCAACCAGAATCATATCGCCTTCAAATCCAACGGAATGACCCACAGCCTGAATGGCACCCTCACGCTGTGCCACGGGGCAACGGCAAAATATGCCATTGTGATAAACATCGCAGGCAGAACGAGACTTGAATCCACCTCTGATGACAGCCGGTGCGAGTAAACGACCACTCAGCCAGATTAACCAACCGGATATCCTCCCCCCCTGCCTTGTCAGACAGTAAATTGCGATCATTTGTTGGCCAAGAATCAGCGAGATCCGCCATGCGCTTTAACCGAGGCTTCACCCTGATCGAACTAATGGTAACGATCGCCGTATTGGCCATCGTGGTGAGTATTGCTGCCCCCTCCTTCAGCAACATCCTACAGGAGAACCGCACCCTGTCTCTTACCAACGAACTGCAAGGCGCACTGCAACTGGCACGCTCCGAAGCGGTGAAACGAGGCAAAGACATCACCATCTGCCGTCGCAACGCCGCGGGTAACGGCTGCCAGAATGGCACCGACTGGGCAGGTGGCTGGATCATCATGGCAGGCAATCTGGTAATCAAAAGCTGGGACAGCGCAGGCAGCCTTGTCGTCGAAGGCCCTAACGCGGGCCTGACCTTCAGGCCCAACGGCATGACTTCGGCAGCGGCAACCACAGTTTTCTCGGTCAACGCCAGCACTTGCGTTGATCAGCAAAAACGCAAGGTCGAGGTATCCATCATTGGTACGACCAGCACAACCAAGGTGAACTGCTCATGACAGGCTTGTCCCATCGAGCGCAAGCGGGCGCCACGCTTATCGAAGTACTGGTAGCTATCGTGGTGTTGTCCATCGGCCTGCTCGGCCTGGCAGGCCTGCAGGCGACCAGTATCCAAGCTAACCAGAGCGCATATTATCGCTCTCAAGCCTCGATACTGGCAGCAGACATCACTGACCGCATGCGTGCCAATCGTAAGGCTGCCCAAGCCGGCGACTACAACCTCAGCAGCCTTACCAATACCTACACGACGACAACGACTCGCAAGGACAAAGACCTAAGTGAATGGATATCCCTTGTCACCAAGTTGCCCAGTGGCAAGGCCCGCATAGAAAGAGACAATTCTACTGGCCTCGTGACCATCACCATCAACTGGGATGAAAGCCGTGGCGCGATCAAGAAATCAGATGGCACTACAGCAACAGCTGACGCAACCGCTAACTTCGTTTATCGAACAGAGATATGAGCATGCGCACAGTCCATCTACAACACGGCCTTTCGCTTATCGAGCTGATGATCGCCATGGCCTTGAGCCTGTTACTGATGCTTGGGGTGCTACAGATCTTTCTGTCCAGCAAGCAGACCTACTCAGTCAATAGCGCACTCTCCCGCGTTCAAGAAAGCGGCCGTTTCGCTATAGATTTCATTACCTATGATCTGCGGAATGCAGGCTACAAGGGCGAGTGCTTTTCTGATGTAGACGGTAGTTCAAGTGATGACCGATTGAACATCAATCAAGCTTTGAAAGGCTGGGAGGCCCAGACCAACCTGCCAGATTGGCCAGCCAATCTTGGCACAGATAAAACGCCCGGCACTGACAGCATACTGATCAAACACGCAGCAACCAGCGCTGGAGAACTTGGCACTTCAGATATAGCAATCGACGCAACAAGTATCACTATGAACAGCACCAATAGTGAGGCCAAGAATACCAATGTGCTCATCAGTAGCGCGCTCGGTTGCGATATTTTTAAAAGCGGGGACATCACAGCCACCACTATCGGCAAATCCAGCAGTGGCAATCTGAGCCGATCCTACACCCCCACCATCACTAAGGTTCTACTATTTCAAAGCAATCAGTACTACATCAAGAACGGTGCCAATGGTTCTATTCCTGCGCTCTGGCGAACCAGTTGGAAAACTGGCACCACAACGCCTTCTACTCAGGAGTTGATCGAGGGCATTCAAGACCTGCAATTTGAATATGGTATCAGCACGGGCACCGGTGAAAACCGCGCCATCTCTGATAATGCATTCGTCAAAGCCGATGCGGTCACTAATTGGGACAATGTAGCAGCGGTAAAAATTCGACTCCTCGCGCTTGGCAACGAAGTGAACGTATCGCCCGAAGCCCAGGTTTATGACCGAGAAAAAGGCTTGATCTGCAAGAAGGGCGGCAGCGCCTGCACATCGGCCGACAGCATCGACATTCCAGATCGCCGACTTGGTCAGGTATTTACAGCCGTGGTCAGCCTGCGCAATAGACTGCCATGAACAGAGGTTCTCTTATGAATACCAGAAAACAACAGGGTGCTATTTTGATAGTAGCACTGATCATGCTGTTGCTTGTCACCATCATCGGCCTTGCCAGCATGCGCGGTACCTCTTTGCAAGAACGCATGGCAGGCAACCTTAGAGACCAGGAACTGGCATTGCAGGCCGCAGAAGCTGCCCTGCGTGAAGGTGAGAGCGTCGTAACCAATAAATTTGAAGCCAATACTCTCGGCACCCTATCGGTCGCAGACGAAACCGGCAGCTACGCATCCTTCCCAGGCGTGGCCAAAGACCCGACCTACACGCTCAGGCAGCTAGCCACCATCCGAACCAGTACCGAAGTGGGAGTTCCGACTGATGAAGAAGGCACCATCGTACGCATTACAGCCACTGGCTTCGGCATGGCCAAGGATGATGCCAATACTCCCAGCACAACGAGCAAGCTGAGCTCTGTATTTCTGGTTGAACAATGAAGCGCCCTGCCCTTCTCCGAATTTCACGTGGAGCCTCCACAATGAATCGCCTTGCGATGACTTTCAAAGTAGCTAAAACAGCAACGGCCTTCCTGCTAACCAGCGGCATATTGCTTTCAGCACCAGCTTATTCTGCCGAAGTATCACAGGTTCCCTTATTGCTGGGCGGCGGCAGCGTGCCTGGCAACCTGGCCTTAGTGCCTTCGGTTGAATGGCCCACGCTGGTCAGCGTGGCGAACCTGGGCAACTACAGCTCGGCAAAAACCTACGTGGGGTATTTCGACTCGAACAAATGCTACACCTATAATAAAGTCGATGAATGGTTTGAGCCCGGCGCAAACAACTCCGCTACCGATAGAAAATGCGGCGGCCGCTACCAATGGAGTGGCAACTTCCTCAACTGGGCAGGCACGCCAACCATCGACCCATTTCGTAGTGCTCTCACTGGTGGTTACAGAGTAAGAGATGAGAACAATCTGACCGTTCTCAGCAAGTCGAGAAACCCCGGTTACGACGCAGGCAACCGAATCACCGATGCCCAAGGCCGAGTACCTACCAGTGAAATCCAAGGGGCAACCCCTGCAAACTCAAATTGGAGCAATTTCAATATTCGCCAGCAAGGATTGGGAACCTATATTTATTTCTCCAATTGGAGCGACAAGCTTTGGGATGACGCAAACTCCGTTAGTGAGCAAACCGACTATGACCCTAGCAATGCTAAACAATTTAACGACGGCAGACTTGTCACCGACTACGGCAGGCGTCCTAACCTGAAAAGCGTTTACAAGATTAACATGCGCGTCAAGGTTTGCGTGCCAGACCGATTGGAAGCGAACTGCAAAGAATACCCGAATGGCAACTACAAGCCAGAAGGTCTACTACAGCAATACTCAGGCACCCTGAGATACAGTGCCTTCGGCTACCTAAATGACCCGTCGTCTACCCGTGACGGTGGCGTACTGCGGGCGAAACAGAAGTTCATTGGTGACAAAAAAATCACGCGCAACGTTGGAGAGGAGAATAACGCTGCAAGGGAGTGGGATCCACAAACAGGCATCCAAGTCCAAAATCCGGACGGCATCAGCACTGCCATGGGTGTGACTATTAATGATAGCGGGGTACTAAATTACATCAACAAATTCGGCCAGCTCAACAATAACGACTACAAGAGCTACGACCCGGTTAGTGAGTTGTATTACACAGCCATGCGCTATTTCAGAAGACTTCCCAGTGTGGATGCTTATTCCAGCAACAACGACGCCAATAGCAACACACGCGCACGTTGGGCGGACAACTTCCCGGTAATTACTGCCTGGGATGATCCCATCGAATACGCCTGCCAGAAAAACGTGATTCTTGGCATAGGCGATGTCAATACCTGGAATGACAAGAACCTGCCCGGCAACACCAATAGCTCTAGCGAGCCAAACAAGCCTAGTGAAGTAAGTGGCGACACTACAATCAATAGCAACACGGCGATGGATGCTGTGCGCGCTACACAGACTATCTTCAACCTCGAGGGCGTTACCACCAGTGCTTCGGCCCAAGCATTTACTGGTAGAGACAACTCGGCTTATATCGCTGGACTCGCCTATTTGGCCAATACCACAGACATACGTCCTGGCTTAGCGGGCAAACAATCCATTTCCACGTTCTGGGTAGACGTGAGGGAAAATCAGGTTCTGGCATCCAAGAATAGAAACCAGTACTGGCTAGCGACGAAATATGGCGGTTTCAAAGTACCAGAGGACTTTGGTGATCCCTATGCACGCAGTACCGCCTTACCGGAAGCCTGGTGGCACACCACTACTGACATGCTGGCTGATAATTACCCACGTCCCGACAATTTCTTCGTAGCCAGTGATGCAACTCGCATGGTTGAAAGCCTTAAGACTGCTTTCGCGAAGATTGCCCAAGAAGTGAACAGCACCACTACCACTCTCGCAACCAACTCAACGCGTCTGGAAACCGACACTGCTGTGTTCCAGTCCTCGCTGAACAGCAAGCTGTGGAGCGGCGACCTGCTGGCCAAGAAAGTCAACACCAACGGCACAATTGCGACAAGCGCGACCTGGAGCGCAGCCGCTGCACTCGACTCAATAAGCGACGAAGATACCGATAACCGCAAGATTTTCACTCCGGTGCCTCTGGTCAATGCCAGCCCAGAAGGCAACGGCATGATCAGCACCAGCGCGACCACATTCACTTGGAGTAACGGAATAGGCGATGCCCTTAAAAGCCTGTTGCATACCGATAGCGAACGGATTGCAAATGATGCAACAAATGCGCAAAGGCGACTCGAGTTCCTGCGTGGAAACCGCAGCCTGGAGCGCACAACAGATGATCAGAGCAAGCAATTCCGCCAGCGCGCAAGCCGTTTGGGCGATATCATCAACTCCGATCCGCAGTTCGTCGCCAATCAGGATTACGGCTATACGCGCCTGATAGGGAGCAGTTGGACAAGTGCACGCGAAGCTTATGCGCAGTTCCGGGCGAACAATGCCAACCGTACGCCCATGGTGATCGTGGGCGCCAATGACGGCATGTTGCATGGCTTCAACGCCAGCATGGCGGAAAATGGCAATGGCGGTAAGGAGCTATTCGCCTTTATTCCAAATGGCGTCTTTGCCAACTTGATCGATCTGACCAGCCCGACTTACTCCCACCGCTACTATGTTGACGGCACACCGCGCGTTTCCGATGCATGGCTGGGTAGTAGCTGGAAAACCATCGTTGCTGGTACCACCGGAGCAGGGGGACGTAGCGTCTTTGCTCTGGACATCACAGATCCAACGAACATGGGCACCAACAAATTCCTCTGGGAGTTCAGCCACCCGGATATGGGGGCACCGATTGGTCAACCTGCGATCGTGGCACTACCCAATGGCAAGTTCTCTGTTGTGGTCACCAGCGGATACCATAGTACCGAACAGAGCACAGCCAAGATCTGGTTCCTTGATGCAGCCAACGGCAATGTTCTTAAAACCATCACTCTTAACACCACTGGCGACTTGGGCGCGCCGTTGCTGACGGATCTGAATGGCGACCAGGTGGCTGAACGCCTGTATGTTGGCGACACGAAAGGCAATCTGTGGCGTATTGACCTTAGCAGCAACGTCGATAACTGGACAGCGCCTTCCGCCCCGTTCTTTGTTGCCCAAGATGCTGCAAACAACCGGCAACCTATCACTGCACCATTGGCTTCGACCTTCAACGAAAAAGGCCAGCACATGGTGTTTTTTGGTACGGGCTCCTACATGAAAGTTGGTGACAATGAAATTCCCGAGTCACCGCCCACGCAGAGCTTCTATGCCATCGTTGATGACGGCACCACCGTTACTAGATCCAATTTACTTGCCCAAGAGATTCTTTCGGAAGTTCAGACCAACAGTTTTCAGGGACGCACAGTCAGCAACAACAACTTAACTAACCAGAAAGGCTGGTATCTGGATCTGGCCTGGAAATCTAGCCGAGGCGGATCAGGCGCTAAAGGCGAACGAGTAATATCCAAGGCGACATTACGTTCGGATCGGGTCATATTCACCAGCATGACGCCATCAAGGGATCCCTGTAAGGCTGGCGGTACAAGCTGGGTCATGGCGCTGAATATCACCAGTGGTTCAAGACTCAATTACACCTACTTCGATACCAACAAAGATGGCAATTTGAGTGAGGCAGACAATATCGGCAAAGGGAATGACCAGATCCCTGTTTCTGGCATATCTGACCCCGATATCGGTGTAATCAAGGGGGCCACACCTCTGTACCGGTGGCTTTGCTACGCGAGTTCAGCGGCGGCCACACCACAGTGCATCAAGGTTGCAGGATCACAGCGCTATGGACGCCATGCCTGGCAAGAATCAAGATGACAACAGACCATCACCTGCGCGCCCAAGAGATAAGAGCAATGAACAGAAACAAAGGCTTTACCTTGATCGAAATGATGATCGTTGTTGTCGTCATCGGCATTCTAGCGGCCATTGCATACCCTTCCTATCAGGAGTACGTGCGCAAGAGCAAAAGAGCGGACGCGCAGGCTGCACTGATGGAACTCTCGCACTTCATGGAGCGTTACTACACCGCGAACGGGAAATATACAAAGAGCGACGGAACAGGCCCAGACTTGCCATTCAGCAAAGCCCCCAAGGACGGTGGGAGTGAAAACTACAGCCTTGCCCTATCCGCTGTGGATGCGTTCAGCTACACACTGACCGCCACCGCCAAGAACTCCATGGCCGATGACAAGTGCGGTAACTTGACGCTGACAAGCAAGGGCGTGAAAGGCAATAGCAAAGGGGATACCGCCGATTGCTGGCGTCGTTAATGCCACTCTATAAATAAAGAGGCGACCCAAGGGTCGCCTTTTTATTGAATCAAACCGCCCTCACCCGCAACTCCTTGGGCATGGAAAACGTGATGTTCTCTGGCCTGCCATCGAGCTCGGTCTCACCCGTCGCACCCCAGGCGCGCAAGCGTTCGACCACGCCGCGCACCAGCACTTCCGGGGCGGAGGCGCCGGCGGTGATACCTACTCCGCCGACACCCTCGAACCACTCGGGCTGCAGATCCTCGGCGCCATCGATCAGGTAGGCCGGGGTGCCCATGCGCTCGGCCAGTTCGCGCAGGCGGTTGGAGTTGGAGCTGTTGGGGCTCCCCACTACCAGCAGCACGTCGCATTCGCTGGCGAGCTGTTTGACCGCATCCTGGCGATTCTGCGTGGCGTAGCAGATGTCGTCCTTGCGCGGCCCACCAATGGCGGGGAACTTGGCACGCAAGGCGTCGATCACCTTGCTGGTGTCATCCATGGACAGGGTGGTCTGGGTGACGAACGCCAGATTTTCCGGATTGCGCACCTGCAGTTCGGCAACGTCCGATTCGTCCTCCACCAGGTAGATGGCGCCGCCATTGCTGGCGTCGTACTGGCCCATGGTGCCTTCCACTTCCGGGTGGCCTTCATGGCCGATGAGGATGCATTCGCGCCCTTCGCGGCTGTAGCGCACCACTTCCATGTGCACCTTGGTCACCAGCGGGCAGGTGGCGTCGAAGACCTTGAGGCCACGCCGGGCCGCCTCGTCGCGCACGGCCTTGGAGACGCCGTGGGCGCTGAAGATAACGATGACGTCGTCCGGCACCTGATCCAGCTCCTCGACGAACACGGCGCCACGGGCGCGCAGGTCTTCCACCACGAACTTGTTGTGCACCACTTCGTGACGCACGTAGATCGGTGGGCCAAAGACTTCCAGGGCGCGATTGACGATTTCGATGGCGCGGTCGACACCGGCACAGAAGCCGCGGGGATTGGCGAGTTTGATATGCATGATGACTCTCGGCACGCGGTCGTTGCAGGAGGAGGCAAGTGTAACGCGGGAGCGAGCATCGTTCCCGCTTGGCATGGCCCGGACGCATCCGAGGCATCGATGGCAGCACCCGGATTGCATCCGGGCTACTGACGCTTACAGCGCTTTGACTTCGATGATCTCCACCTCGAAGTCCAGCACCTTGCCGGCCAGCGGGTGGTTGAAATCGATGGTCACCTGCTGCTCGTCGAAGGCCTTGACCACGCCAGGCAGCTCGGCATTGGCGGCGTCGTTGAAGATCACCAGCAGGCCTTCGGAAAGCTCCATGCCCTCGAACTGGCTGCGCGGCATGACCTGCACGTTCTGCGGGTTGGGCTGGCCGAAGCCTTGCTCGGGCTGCACCTGCACGCTGCGCTTGTCACCGGCCTTGAAGCCGTACAGCGCCTGCTCGAAGCCAGGCAGCAGGTTGCCATCGCCGACCTTGAAGGTGGCCGGCTGCTTGTCGAAGGTGCTGTCCACCACGTCGCCGTTTTCCAGCTTGAGGGCAAAATGCAGGGTCACTTGCCGATCCGGGCCGATGCGTACCTCGTTCATTGCGCCACCTCCTTCTTCGCCGACTTGTCACTCTTGAACATGTCCAGCGCCAGCAGGATGGCACCGACGGTGATGAAGCTGTCGGCCAGGTTGAATGCCGGGAAATACCAGCGGTTCTGCCAATGCACCAGGACGAAATCGACCACATGGCCCAGCACCACGCGGTCATAGAGGTTGCCCAGAGCGCCGCCGAGCACCATGGTCAGGGCCACCGCCAGCAGGGTTTCGCTGGGCTTGAGGCGCTTGAGCCAGACCACCAGCACGGCGCTGACCAGCACGGCGATGCCGGCGAAGAACCAGCGCTGCCAACCAGCGGCATCGGCCAGGAAGCTGAACGCGGCACCGGTGTTGTAGGCCAGCGTCCAGTCCAGATAGCCCGGGATCACTTCGATGCGCTGATACATGCTCAGGCCGCCCTCGAAAATGTCCTTGGTGATGCGGTCACCGATCAGGATCAGCAGGCTCAGCAGCAGCCAGGGCAGTTTGCCGAAACGGGCTTCACGCATGCTTGCGCACCTCGCCACTGCCTTCGATGTTGCTTACGCAACGCCCGCACAGCTCCGGGTGCTCGGCATGGCTGCCGACATCGGCGCGGAAGTGCCAGCAGCGGCCACACTTGCTATGAGCCGACTTGACGATTTTCAGTTTCAGCCCCGGCGCCTCGGTAACCACCGCATCGGCCGGCGCATCGGCCAGCGGTGCGACCTCGGCAGCGGAGGTGATCAGCACGAAGCGCAGCTCGTCGCCCAGCTTGGCCAGGTCGGCACGCAGGGCGTCATCGCCATACAGGGTGACTTCGGCCTGCAGGTTGCCGCCAATGGCCTTGGCCGCGCGCAGGTTCTCCAGCTCCTTGTTCACTGCCCCCTTGACCGCCATGACGCGCTGCCAGTAGGCCTGATCCAGCTCGAAGCCCTGCGGCAGGCGGGCGAGGTTCTCGTACCAGGTGGCCAGCATCACCGACTCGGCGCGCTCGCCCGGCAAGAACTGCCAGATTTCCTCGGCGGTGAAGGCCAGGATCGGCGCGACCCAACGCACCAGCGCCTCACAGATATGGAACAGTGCGCTCTGGCAGGAGCGACGCGCCACGCTGTCGGCCGCGGTGGTGTACTGACGATCCTTGATGATGTCCAGGTAGAAGCCGCCCAGCTCCTGCACACAGAAGTTGTGCACCTTGGAGTAGACGTTCCAGAAGCGGTACTCGGCGTAGGCCTCGGTGAGTTCGTCCTGCAGCCGTGCAGTGGCGTCCACCGCCCAGCGGTCGAGGTCGAGCATCTGCTCCGGCTGCAGCAGATCCCGGGCCGGCTCGAAGCCGTTGAGGTTGGCCAGCATGAAGCGTGCGGTATTGCGGATACGGCGGTAGGCGTCGGCGCTGCGCTGCAGGATCTGGTCGGAAACCGCCATCTCGCCGGAGTAGTCGGTGGAGGCCACCCACAGGCGCAGAATGTCGGCCCCCATGCTGTCGATCACCTTCTGCGGCGCGACCACGTTGCCGAGGGACTTGGACTGTTTGCGGCCCTGCTCGTCGACGGTGAAGCCGTGGGTCAGCAGTTCCTTGTACGGCGCGTGGCCGTCGATGGCGCAGCCGGTCAGCAGCGAGGAATGGAACCAGCCGCGGTGCTGGTCGGAGCCTTCCAGGTAGAGGTCGGCGACTGGGCCATTGGCGTGTGCCAGCTCGGCGTGGGAGCCACGCAGCACATGCCAGTGGGTGGTGCCGGAGTCGAACCACACGTCCAGAGTGTCGCGGCTCTTGTCGTACTGCTCGGCCTCGGCGCCCAGCAGCTCGGCCGGATCCAGCTTGAACCAGGCCTCGATGCCCTCCTGCTCGACGCGCCCCGCCACCTCCTCCATCAGTTCGACAGTGCGCGGGTGCAGTTCGCCGCTTTCCTTGTGGGTGAAGAACGGGATCGGCACGCCCCAGTTGCGCTGACGCGAGATGCACCAGTCCGGGCGGTCGGCGATCATGCTGTGCAGACGCGCCTGGCCCCAGGCCGGGACGAACTTGGTCTGCTCGATGGCCGCCAGGGAGCGCTCACGCAGGGTGCCGCCCGCTTTCGGCTGGCTGCCTGGCGCGGCCCGGTCCATACCAACGAACCACTGCGCCGTGGCGCGGTAGATCAGCGGCGTCTTGTGCCGCCAGCAATGCATGTAGCTGTGATTGATGGTCTCGTGCTTGAGCAGCGCGCCGACTTCCTCGAGCTTGGCGACGATGGCCGGGTTGGCCTTCCAGATGAACTGGCCGCCGAAGAACGGCAGCGAGTCGACGTACACGCCGTTGCTCTGCACCGGGTTGAGGATCTCGTCATTGCTCATGCCATAGCGCTTGCAGCTATGGAAGTCGTCCTCGCCGTAGGCCGGCGCCGAGTGGACGATGCCGGTACCGGCGCCCAGCTCGACGTAGTCGGCCAGGTACAGCGGCGACAGGCGGTCATAGAACGGATGGCGGAAGTTGATCAGTTCCAGTGCCGCGCCCTGTGCGGTGGCGACCACCTGGCCTTCGAGGCCATAGCGCTGCAGGCAGCTTTCGACCATTTCCTCGGCCAGCAGCAGCAGGCGGTCGCCCACGTCCACCAGCGCGTAGGTGAATTCCGGGTGCACGTTGAGCGCCTGGTTGGCCGGGATGGTCCAGGGCGTGGTGGTCCAGATGACAATGGCGGTCGGCTTGCTCAGGCTGGCCAGGCCAAAGGCGGCGGCCAGCTTGTCGGCATCCGCGACCGGGAAGGCCACGTCGATGGCTTCGGACTTCTTGTCCATGTACTCGACCTCGGCCTCGGCCAGTGCCGAACCGCAATCGAAGCAGAAGTTGACTGGCTTGAGGCCCTTGAACACGAAGCCGTTCTTGACCATCTCGGCCAGGGCGCGGATTTCGCCGGCCTCGTTGGCGAAGTTCATGGTCAGGTAGGGGTTGTTCCAGTCGCCCAGCACACCGAGGCGTACGAAACCGGCCTTCTGCTCTTCCACCTGCTCGGTGGCGTAGGTGCGGCAACGCTCGCGGGTCAGGTCGGCCGGCTGGTTCTTGCCGAAGGTGGTCTCCACCTTGTGCTCGATGGGCAGACCATGGCAGTCCCAGCCCGGCACGTAGGGCGCGTCGAACCCGGCCAGGGTCTTGGAGCGGGTGATGATGTCCTTGAGGATCTTGTTCAGCGCGTGGCCGATATGGATGCTGCCGTTGGCGTAGGGTGGGCCATCGTGCAGGATGAATTTCGGGCGACCTTCGCCCGCCTTGCGCAGCTTCTCGTACAGGCCAATATCAATCCAGCGCTGCAGGGTCTGCGGCTCGCGTTGCGGCAGGCCAGCCTTCATCGGGAAGGGGGTGTCGGGCAGGTTCAGCGTGGCTTTGTAATCGGTCATGTCGGGCTCTTCATCAGCGGGTGGCTCTGCCAATATTCACGGGCAGCGGCAATATCGGCGGCAATCGCCGCCTTCAAGGCCTCCAGCGAGGCGAAACGCTGCTCATCACGCAGCTTGTGGTGGAAAGCCACCGAGAGGCGCCGGCCATAGAGGTCGCCGGCGAAATCCAGAAGGTGCACTTCCAGATGGGCGCTGCCGTCGCCGGCAACGCTGGGGCGCACGCCGATATTGGCGACGCCTGGTTGAATCACGCCATCGATTTCACAGCTCACCAGATAAACGCCGGTCAGCGGCACCTTGCGCCGCTTGAGCTGGATGTTGGCCGTTGGTGCATCAAGCTGGCGGCCGAGCTTCTGCCCGTGCAGCACCCTTCCTGCGATGCGAAACGGCCGCCCCAGCAGGGCTTCGGCCAGGTCGAAATCGCCCGCAGCCAGCGCCTCGCGCACGCGGGTGCTGCTGACGCGACCACCGCGCACCTCGATGGTGGTCGAGGCATCGACGCTGAAGCCATGGCGCTGGCCAGCGGCCTTGAGAAACTCGAAGTCCCCGGCACGGTCGCAGCCGAAACGGAAGTCATCGCCGATTTCCAGATCCTTCACCCGCAAACCGTCCACCAGCACGCGCTGGACGAACTCGGCGGCCGACAGTTCACGCAGGCGGCGATTGAAGGCCAGGCACAGCACCAGGTCGACGCCTTCGGCCGCCAGCAGCGCCAGCTTGTCACGCAGGCGGGTCAGGCGCGCCGGCGCGGTGTCGGGGCCGAAGTACTCACGTGGCTGTGGCTCGAAGATCACCACGCAACTGGGCACGGCCAACTCCGCCGCACGCTCACGCAGACGCGCCAGGATGGCCTGGTGCCCACGATGAACGCCGTCGAAATTACCGATGGTGACCACACAGCCCCGCTCGGGCGGCTGCAGGTTATGAAGACCTCGAACCAGCTGCATAACAGGCTTCTTGTTCACAAAGTGGCCGATTATACGCACAGCGCGTGGCGTACAACAGGCATCACAGCGCCTTGCGGGCAAAGTCGCGCGGGCGGAAACCCAGCAGCAACAACATGCCGAAGTATACCGCTGCGCCCACCATCACCAGCGCGCCGAGACGCAACAGGCGCAAAGGCATCTCGCCCTCGGCCCAGGCCGGCATGATCTGCAGCAGCCCCAGCAGCGCGGCGACCATCACCGCCACCGCCAGCAGCAGCTTGAGCAGGAATGCCCCCCAGCCCGGCAACGGCTGGAAGATGCCCGCGCGGCGCAGTTGCCAGAACAGCAAGCCCGCGTTGAGGCAGGCCGCCAGGCTGATGGACAGCGCCAGACCGACGTGCGCCAGCTCCAGGCCGAAGACGAACAAGGCATTCATCGCCTGGGTCGCCAGCAGGCTGATCACGGCGATGCGCACCGGCGTCTTGATGTTCTGCTGGGCATAGAAGCCGGGGGCGAGAATCTTGATCAGAATCAGCGCCAGCAAGCCCACCGCATAGGCCATCAGCGCCTGCTGGGTCATCAGCGCATCCTCGGCGCCGAACTTGCCGTACTGGAATAGGGCCACCACCAGCGGCTCGGCGAGAACCGCCAGCGCCAGGGTGCAAGGCAGCACCAGCAGGAAGCACAGGCGCAGCCCCCAGTCGAGCAGGCGGCAGTACTCGTCGCGATTCTGGCTGGCGTAGGTTTTCGACAGGGCCGGCAGCAGGATGGTGCCGAGGGCCACGCCGAGCACCCCCGAGGGCAGCTCCATCAGGCGGTCGGCGTAGTACATCCAGGACACCGAGCCGGCCACCAGAAAGGAGGCGAACACGGTATTGATGATCAGCGAGATCTGGCTCACCGAGACACCGAAGATCGCCGGCCCCATCTGCCTGAGCACGCGCCACACCCCCGTATCGCGCAGGTTCAGGCGCGGCAGCACGAGCATGCCGATGCGCTTGAGATGCGGCAGTTGCCACAGCAGTTGCGCCAGGCCACCGGCCAGCACCGCCCAGCCCAGGGCCATGATCGGCGGGTCGAAATAGGGGGCGAGAAACAGCATGAAGAGGATCATGCTGAGGTTGAGCAGGGTCGGCACGAAGGCCGGCACGGAGAAACGGTTCCAGGTATTGAGGATGGCCCCGGCCAGCGAGGACAAGGAAATCAGCAGAATATAAGGAAAGGTCACCCGCAACAGGTCGACGGTCAGCGCGAAGCGCTCGGCATCCTCGGCGAAGCCCGGTGCGCTCACCCACACCACCCAGGGCGCGGCCAGCACGCCGAGGGCGGTGACCAGCGCCAGGGCCAGGGTCAGCAGACCGCTGACATAGGCGACGAAGGTGCGCGTGGCCTCCTCGCCCTTTTGCATCTTGTATTCGGCCAGAATCGGCACGAAGGCCTGGGAAAACGCACCTTCGGCGAAGATCCGCCGCAACAGGTTGGGCAGCTTGAAGGCGACCACGAAGGCGTCGGAGGCCACGCCGGCGCCGAAGGTGCGGGCAATGAGGGTGTCGCGCACGAAACCCAGCACGCGCGAAACCATGGTCAGGGAGCTGACGGCAGCCAGGGATTTGAGCAGATTCATGAACGTGGGGCTTTCCCGATCGAGCGCGAGAGCGGAGAATCCCCTGCCCGCGCAAAAGCGTCGAGTGTAGCGAGCCGCCATTGGTCAGGCCAGCGGCGAAAACTGCCAGCGGACTTGACATTGGCCCAGCGGCCCGGCAAGATTCGCGGCCTTAATTTGTGTAACCCCCCAGTTTTCGAGGAGCTTGACGGTGGCCAACTCACCTTCTGCCAAAAAACGCGCCAAACAGGCTGAGAAGCGCCGTAGCCATAACGCCAGCCTGCGCTCGATGGTTCGTACTTACATCAAGAACGTGGTCAAGGCTATTGCTGCCAAGGATCTCGAGCTTGCCAAAACCGCCTACACCGCTGCCGTTCCGGTCATCGACCGCATGGCTGACAAAGGCATCATCCACAAGAACAAAGCCGCTCGTCACAAGAGCCGCCTGAACGCGCACATCAAAGCGCTGGGCGAAGCTGCTGCCGCCTAAGTCGCGCGCAGGTTCTTAAAAAACCGGCCCTCGTGGCCGGTTTTTTATTGGCCGCAAGAAATAGTGCCGACAGGCGAGATACCCGCATAGGCGCAAATTCATTCGCGATCCTGGCGAGCACGGCGCCAACCCCTTTCGCGGATAAATCCGCTCCTACCGACCGTGCGCCCGAACACCCAAAGCGCGAAGAAAACCTGTAGGAGCGAATTCATTCGCAACCCGATGAGCGCGATGGCATCGCAGGTCGCCTCCAGAGAGCCCCTTCAGCCGCGCGCTGCCTTGATCACCTCGATATAAGGCTCGGCATTGCGCTGATCCTGAATCAGAGCGACGAAGTCGTGACCCTGCGCATCACGCGCCGAGAGGTCGTAGCCGGCCTCGACGAAAAAGCCGACGAAACGCTCGAAGTCATCGACGCGCAGGCCACGATAGGCCTTGATCAGCTTGTGCAGGGACGCCGGCGTGGCATCGGCCGGCTCCACGTCGAGGAACAGCTTGATGGCGTCGTCGCTGATCTCTTCGCCGATCACCTGCTTCTTGTCTTTACGCATCGCCCACTCCGCCAACTGTAGAAAAGGGGCGGCAGTGTAACGCCGCCGCCCGCCACGCTCAACGCACCCACATGCCACAACGCCCGTGACAGAGGCGATCCAGGTCAATGCCGGTTACAGGGCCACTGGCCTTATAATGCCTGCGAGCTTTCAGGGGGCCATCATGTCGCGCCAATCCTTACCGCTGTTCTCCGCCTGGCGCCAGGTTCTGCGCCTCGGCTATTCCTGGCAGGCCCTGCGCGGCGACCTCAGCGCCGGGTTGGCCGTGGGCATCATCGCCATCCCTCTGGCCATGGCGCTGGCCATTGCCGTTGGCGCCCCGCCGCAGCATGGGCTGTATACCGTGCTGATCGCCGCCCCGCTGATCGCCCTGTGCGGCGGTTCGCGCTTCAATATCTCCGGCCCCACGGCGGCCTTCGTGGTGATTCTGCTGCCCATCACCCAGCAGCACGGGCTCGGCGGTTTGCTGCTGTGCACACTGATGGCCGGGCTGATTCTCATCGCCATGGGTCTGCTGCGCGCCGGGCGCCTGATCGAATTCGTGCCCTACCCCGTGACCCTGGGTTTCACTGCCGGCATCGGCATCGTCATTGCCGTACTGCAGGTCAAGGATCTGCTGGGCCTGACCCTGCCCGGCAGTGCCACCCACCTGACCGACACCCTGGTGCTGCTGGTGCGCAGCCTGCCCAGCCTGAGCCTGGGCGACAGCCTGGTAGCACTGTGCAGCCTGATCGTTCTGCTGCTCTGGCCACGCCTGGTGCCCAGAGTGCCGGCACATCTGGTCGCCCTCACCCTGGGCGCCTTGCTGGCTCTGCTGCTGGAGCATTTCGGTCTGCACGTGGCGACGCTGGGCGAGCGTTTCAGTTACAGCCTCGATGGCATCGAACATCCCGGCATCCCACCTTTCCTGCCCAGCCTGGCGCTGCCCTGGACACTGCCGGGCGCCGACGGCCAACCATTGGCGGTGAACTTCGAGCTGATCCGCCAACTCATCGCGCCAGCGTTCGCCATCGCCATGCTCGGTGCCATCGAGTCTCTGCTGTGCGCCGTGGTTGCCGATGGCATGACCGGCAGCAAACATGACCCCAATGCCGAGCTGATCGGCCAGGGCCTGGGCAACCTGGCCGCGCCCTTCTTCGGTGGCATCACCGCCACTGCCGCCATCGCTCGCACCGCCGCCAACGTGCGTGCCGGGGCCTTCTCGCCAGTGGCGGCCATCGTTCATGCCGGCGTGGTGCTGGCCGCCATCCTGCTGTTGGCGCCCTTGTTCAGCTACCTGCCGATGGCAGCCTTGGCAGCCTTGCTGCTGCGGGTGGCGTGGAACATGAGCGAACCCCAACACGTGGCCCACACCCTGCGCATCGCACCACGGGGCGACGTGCTGGTGCTGCTCACCTGCCTGGTGCTGACGGTGCTGTTCGACATGGTGCTAGCGGTGGGCGTCGGCCTGCTGCTGGCCGCCGGCCTGTTCATCAAGCGCATGAGCGAGCTGACTGACACCGCCGCGCTGGATCGCCAGCAACGCCAGGCCCTGCTCGACATGCCCGAGCAGGTGCTGGCCTACAGCATTCGCGGCCCGCTGTTCTTCGGCGCGGCGGAAAAGGCGCTGAGCGTGCTGCGCCGTTTCAGCCCCGGGGTAAAGGTGGTGATCGTCGACATCAGCGCTGTGCCGCTGCTGGACATGACCGCCATCGCCGCCCTGGACAATGTGCTGCGCGATTATCGCCAGCAGGGCGTGGCGCTGATTCTCAGCGGCGCCACCGCCCAGGTACGCCTGAAATTGCGGCGCGCCGGGGTGCAGCGTCATGAGGGCGAACTGGCCTACGTGCGCAACCTGGCGCAGGCGCGGGAGAAGGCCCTGCGCTGGCTGGGCGAGCGGCAGCCGGCGTAGTCCGGCGGCGGCCGGCCCCGGATTGCATCCGGGCTACTCGCTGGATGGCATGACATGGACACGTAGGGTGCGCCGTGCGCGCCCCCACGGTGACGTCTCGGTGCGCGTAGCGCATGCCTTACAGGCCCTTGACGGCGAAGATGCCGGCGGCGTTGCGCCAGTAGCCCTTGTAGTCCATGCCGTAACCGAAGATGTAACGGTCGATGCACTTGAGCCCGACGTAGTCGGCCTGCAGATCCGGGCGCGCCTTGCGTTCGTGCTCCTTGTCGATCAGCACCGCCGTGTGCACGGCACGCGCGCCGGCGTGGTGGCAGAAGTCGATGATGGCGCCGAGGGTGTGCCCCTCGTCGAGAATGTCGTCGATGATCAGCACGTCGCGGTCGATGAACGACACTTCCGGCTTGGCCTTCCAGAACAATTCGCCGCCACTGGTTTCATTGCGGTAGCGAGTGGCGTGCAGGTAGGAGGCTTCCAGCGGGAAGTTCAACTTGGTCAGCAGCTTGCCGGCGAAGATCAACCCACCGTTCATCACGCAGAACACCACGGGGTTGCGCTCGGCCAGTTCGGCATTGATGCGCGTCGCCACCTGGTCGATGGCAGCCTCCACCTGGGCTTCGCTGAACAGGCAATCGGCTTGCTCCATGACTTGGCGTATGTGCGCGAGATCGGCGGACATGAGGTTTTCTCTCTTCGGCTGGCAATGGCGGCGGCCGAGCAGCATGAAAGCTGATCGAGCCGTCAGATAAAAGCGGGCAAAGGTACAGACCCGCGCGGCACTGAACAAGCCCGGACGGACAAGCGTAGCGCCTTGCCCGAGTTTTGCCGTGTGCCGGGCCTGTCGGTCAACACTTGGCCGCAGCAATGCTTTACTCTATCGCGATTTTTTTCAAAATCCGCCCACCGCCTCCCTCCTGCCCGAACGCCTGGTACGAAGAGGCGAGGCCGTGGGTGGACGTTCAGCCAGCCGGAGAGATGCCCCCATGCCCATTCGCGAGATTCGCCACCCGCTGATCCGCCACAAGATCGGCCTCATGCGCCGCGCCGACATCAGCACCAAGAACTTCCGCGAGTTGGCTCAGGAAGTCGGTGCCCTGCTCACCTACGAGGCCACCAACGACCTGCCCCTGGAGCACTACGAGATCCAGGGCTGGGCCGGCCCGGTGCAAGTGGAGAAGATCGCCGGCAAGAAGATCACCGTGGTGCCGATCCTGCGCGCCGGGATCGGCATGCTCGACGGCGTGCTCAGCCTGATCCCCGGTGCCAAGGTCAGCGCCGTGGGCGTGGCGCGCAACGAAGAAACCCTGCAGGCGCATACCTATCTGGAGAAACTGGCGCCGGAGATCGACTCGCGCCTGGCGCTGATCATCGACCCGATGCTGGCTACCGGCGGCTCCATGGTCGCCACCATCGACCTGCTGAAGAAGGCCGGCTGCAAGGAAATCCGCGCCATGGTGCTGGTGGCCGCGCCAGAAGGCATCAAGGCGGTGAACGATGCCCACCCGGACGTGGTGATCTACACCGCCTCCATCGACCAGCACCTCAACGAACAGGGCTACATCATCCCCGGCCTGGGCGATGCCGGCGACAAGATCTTCGGCACCAAGCAGAAGGACGCCTGAGCATGAGCGAGTACAACGATCCGCTGCCACGGCAGATCATCTCCGGCGCGCAGATGCTCTTCGTGGCCTTCGGCGCCCTGGTGCTGATGCCGCTGATCACCGGCATGGATCCCAACGTGGCGCTGTTCACCGCCGGTATCGGCACCCTGCTGTTCCAACTGGTGACCAAACGCCAGGTGCCGGTGTTCCTGGCGTCCAGCTTCGCCTTCATCGCGCCGATCCTGGCCGCCAAGGGCCAGTTCGGCCTGCCTGCGGTGATGGGCGGCATCGTCGCCGCTGGCCTGGTGTACATCCTGCTCTCGGCCCTGGTGAAACTGCGCGGGCCGAGCTTCATCGACCGCCTGCTGCCACCGGTGGTGATCGCCCCGGTGATCATTTCCATCGGCCTGGCGCTGTCGCCAGTGGCGGTGAACATGGCCATGGGCAAGGCCGGTGACGGCAGCGCAGTGCTGGTGCCCTACGCCACGGCGATGATGATTTCCATGCCGGCGCTGCTCACCACCCTGCTGGTGGCCGTGCTCGGTCGTGGCATCTTCCGCCTGGTGCCGATCCTCGCCGGTATCGCCGTGGGCTGCGCCATCGCCGCCCTGCTCGGGGTGATCGACACCAAGGCCGTGGCGGCCGCCTCCTGGCTCGCCATGCCCAATTTCATCGCCCCCGAACTGCACTGGGGCGCCATCCTGTACATGGTGCCGGTGGCACTGGCGCCGGCCATCGAGCACATCGGCGGCGTGGTGGCCATCGGCAACGTCACCGGCAAGAACTTCATCAAGCAGCCCGGCCTGCACCGCACCCTGCTCGGTGACGGCCTGGCCACTTCGGCAGCCGGCCTGTTCGGCGGCCCGCCCAACACCACCTACGCCGAAGTGACCGGCGCGGTGATGCTGACCCGGAGCTACAACCCCAAGATCATGACCTGGGCGGCGCTGTTCGCCATTGCCCTGGCCTTCATCGGCAAGTTCGGCGTGGCCCTGCAGAGCATCCCGGTGCCGGTGATGGGGGGCATTCTCTGCCTGCTGTTCGGCTCCATCGCCGTGGTTGGCCTCAACACCCTGATTCGCCATCAGGTGGATCTGTCCGAGGCGCGCAACCTGATCATCGTCTCGGTGACCCTGGTGTTCGGCATCGGCGGCATGGTCATCGGCGGCGAGGAATTCGCCCTCTCGGGCATTTCCCTGTGCGCCATCAGCGCGCTGCTGCTCAACCTGCTGCTGCCCGGCGGCAAGGGCTGGAACAAGCGCCAGCCGGAATAAGAGCGAGGCTGAAAACGCAAAAGCCCGCGATCCATTCGCGGGCTTTTGCTTTCCAGCGGCCAGGCTTACCAGCCGACACCGAACCCCAGGGTGTAGCGGGTCTCGTCCAGATCACCTTCGGCACCGCTGACCACATCCTTCTCGGCCTTCATGTTCAGCGATGCCCAGTCGGTGACCTTGTAGCGCAGACCGACCTCGGCATCCAGGCTGAAATCAGCAGCACCACTCAGCGGCCGGCCCACTTCGCCGGTGCTGAACAACTCCACCGTCTTGCCGATCAGATAACGGTTGTAGTCCCACTTCACACTGAGTTCGTAGAAACGATTCTGCTCGCCGTTGCTGAAGCTGTAGTCGCTACGGTTGACCAGCGTGGCCAAGGAGAGCGCGCCCAGCTCGTCATCCCAGAACTGGTAACCCGGGCCGGTACCCAGGGTGCGCTGGCGCTCCAGCTCCTCGACCCGGTCACGCTTGTATTCGGCACGCCCCTGCCAGAAGAGCTTTTCCCCGAGGAAGCGGTCGAGGGCATATTCGGTCGACCAGTTGTCGGTGCTGACCACCTCGTTCTTCAACTCACGGTTGTATTCGACCTGTGCGTTGTGCCGCCACAGCCCATGACGCGCCTTGGTGTTGATATCCACGTTGTAATCGTCGGTATCGCTCTCGGCCCGCTTGTAGTCCAGGGCCAGATCGATATTGCCCTTCCAGACGAAGTCCTCGACCAGCGGCTTGGGCTTCATGATCTGCTCGATCTGCGCCAGCTCCACGGTCTTCGGCGCCTCGCCATTAGCCAGGGTGACCTTGCCCGGCTCGGCCGCGAGCAGAGATTTGGCACGCTCGCCATCGACCGGCCCCATCTTGACCAGCAGCTCGTGATCGCTTTCCAGGGTGGCGACCTTCTTCCAATCCAGGGGGATGGAGCCACCATAGTCGGTCTGCAGCAGCAGCTTGCTGCCATCGAAGACACGGATGGTGCCGCTGAGGCGGTCACCATTCTTCATCCAGACGGTATCGGCGAGGACGGGGGCGCTGAACAGGACGATGCTCAGACTGAGCAGGGACAACGAAGTTGGGCGCGGCATAAGAGACAATCAGCTCGGTTGGGCGAAAAGCCGGGGATTATGCGGATACCCGGCAGCAGAGCAAGAGCTGACCGACGTAGCGCAGCAGAGTTCAGCGCCGCCCGCCCAATGGCAGTGTCGAACACGCAGCAAGGCGCGGGCTATGATCCACACCTGATGACGAACCCGTCAGCCGAACAAGAGCGACCAGCATGGAGAGAACAGCAGAGCACGGCCTGGCCACGGCCAGCCCCGATACCCGTCGCGAAGCCCTGTACCTGGCACTGGCGCAGATCCCCCCTGGGCGGGTGATCAGCTACGGCGAGCTGGCGGCGCTGGCCGGGCTCGGGCGCGCCGCGCGCTGGGTCGGGCGCACCCTCAGCCAGTTGCCGGAAGGCACGCGCCTGCCCTGGCACCGCGTGATCGCCGCCGGTGGGCGCCTCAGCCTGCCGGCCGGCAGCGCCTCCGGCGCCGAACAACGCGCGCGCCTGCGCGCCGAGGGCATCAGCATACTGAACGAACGGGTGGATATGCGTCGTCATGGCTGGCGCGCGATGGAGCACAGCAGTTAGAGTGCGCTACCGATCCGCTGACCCAGCCCTGATTCGAGTCTGATGCCACGCAAATCCTGGCGAGAAGCTCTCGCTACCTATGCCAATCCCGCCACGCTGGCCTTGTTGCTTCTGGGCTTCGCCGCTGGCCTGCCCTACATGCTGGTGTTCTCCACCCTCTCGGTGTGGCTGCGCGAGGCCGGTGTGGCGCGCGAGACCATCGGCTTCGCCAGCCTGATCGGCCTGGCCTACGCCTTCAAGTGGGTGTGGGCGCCGATGCTCGACCAGTGGCGCCTGCCGCTGCTGGGCAAGCTTGGCCGGCGCCGCTCCTGGTTGGTGCTGTCGCAAAGCCTGGTCGCCATCGGCCTGATCGGCATGGCCAACTTCGACCCGCAGACGCACCTGTCCTGGCTGATCGCCCTGGCCGTGCTGGTGGCCTTCGCCTCGGCCACCCAGGACATCGCCGTCGATGCCTACCGCCTGGAGATTCTCGGCGACACCCACCAGGCCGCCCTGGCTGCGGCCTACATGACCGGCTACCGGGTCGCTGCCCTGCTGGCCACGGCCGGCGCCCTGTACTTCGCCGAGGGTTTCGGCTCCACCGCGCAGGACTACCAGTTCAGCGCCTGGACCGGCACCTACCTGGTGTTCGCCCTGCTCATGCTGCCGGGCCTGCTCACCTCGATCTGGATGCGCGAGCCGCCAGCACCGCCACATCTCCATGCAGCGCCGCCCAAGCATGGTTTCTTCCACCAGTTGCTGTCGCTGCTGGCGGTGATCGTGCTGGTGATTTCGGTGCCGACCATGTTCATCCAGTTCTACCAGAGCGACCTGGTGCCAATGCTGCTGGGCAACGTCAGCGCCCAGGAGCTGCTGTACAACGACCGCGCCTTCCTGCGTGCCATGCTCTACACCACCCTGGCCTGCGTCTGTGCCTCGGGGCTGTTCTGGGGTGGCCTGGCGCCGGTGCTGAAGACGGCGGCGGCCAAATACGGTTTCTTCCACCAGTTGCTCTCGGTGCTGCTGCTGATCATCCTGCTGATCTCGGTGCCGGCGATGCTCACGCAGTTCTACGAAAGCGACCTGAGCCTGGTGTTCCAGGGCCAGATGAGCCTGCAGGAACTGCTGTACCATGACCGCGCCTTCCTCCGTGCGCTGCTCTATACCCTGCTCACCGGCCTGTCGATTTCCAGCCTGTTCTGGGGCGGCATGGCGCCGGTGCTGACGCCGGTCAACGACTTCATCCTGCGCTACCGCTGGCAGGCCCTGCTGCTGCTGACGCTGATCGCCACCTATCGCCTGTCGGATACGGTGATGGGAGTGATGGCCAACGTCTTCTACATCGACCAGGGCTTCACCAAGGAGCAGATCGCCAGCGTCAGCAAGGTCTTCGGCCTGATCATGACCCTGCTCGGCGCTGGCGCCGGTGGCCTGTTGATCGTGCGTTTCGGCATCATGCCGATCCTCTTCCTCGGCGCCCTGGCCTCGGCGGCGACCAACCTGCTGTTCATGGCCCTGGTAGGCATGGGCGCCCACCTGCAGATGCTGGTGGTGACCATCAGTTGCGACAACTTCAGCGCCGGCCTGGCCACCTCGGCCTTCGTCGCCTACCTGTCGAGCCTGACCAACCTCAAGTTCTCCGCCACCCAGTACGCCCTGCTCAGCTCCATCATGCTGCTGCTGCCCAGGCTGATCGGCGGCTACTCGGGGGTCATGGTGGAGAAACTGGGCTATGCCCACTTCTTCCTCGCCACCGCGCTGCTGGGTATTCCCACGCTCATCCTCATCGTCCTGCAGTGGCGCCGCGACCAGCAGGCACCCAGCCAGCCGAGCGACACGCTCAGCGAAACCGAAAAAGCCTGAGCCTGAATGCAAGAAGCCCCGGGTAAACCGGGGCTTCTCGTTTGTGCGCTCGGGCCTTCAGTCGGCCTTGGCCATATGCACCACACGCTGCGGAAAGGGAATACCGATCCCGGCAGCGGTCAGGCGCTCCTTGGCCAGTTCGATGAACTCGAAGGTCACCGGCCAGAAGTCGCCAGTGTTGACCCACACGCGCATCGACAGGTTCACCGCGTTGTCGCCCAGCCCGGTGACGAACACCACCGGGGCCGGATCGCGGTGCACGCGCGGGTCGTTGGCGATCTCCAGCAGCACCTCGCGGGCACGCTTGATATCGCTGGAGTAATCGATGCCGACGACGATCTCGGCACGCCGCGTGGATTCACGCGAGTAATTGGTGATGTGGCCGTTGGACAACGAGCCATTGGGCACGATCACCACCTTGTTGTCGGCAGTCTTCAGCGTGGTGTGGAAGATATGGATGCTGTCGACGCTGCCGGACACACCCTGCGCCTCGATCCAGTCGCCGGCGCGGAACGGGCGGAACAGCATGATCAGCACGCCACCGGCGAAGTTCGCCAGGCTGCCCTGCAAGGCCAGGCCGATGGCCAGGCCGGCCGCACCGATCATGGCGATGAAAGAGGTGGTCTCCACGCCGATCATCGAGGCCACGCTGATCAGCAGCAGAATGCGCAGGATGATGCTGACCAGGCTACCGATGAAACTGCTCAGGGCACGGTCGACCTTGCGCACCTCCAGCAGGCGGCCGATGCTGCCGGTCAGCTTGCCGATCAGCCACCAGCCGATCAGCAGGGTGAACAGTGCCAGGGTCAGCTTGCCGCTGTACTCCAGCACCACGGGCAGCCAGGCTTCGGACAGCTTGACCAGTTCATCGACGTTCATCTCCATTGGGTGCTCCTGTTTCCCGTACATGAAACGAAGCCGCCATGGCGGGCCATGGCGGTCAAAGTGCTATCAACCTAGAGTGCGATAGCGAAGCGGCGCAAAGGTTCAATCGCGGAAATTGTTGTACTGCAGCGGCATGCCGAATTCGTGACCGCGCAACAGGGCGATGGCTTCCTGCAGATCATCACGCTTCTTGCCGGTGACACGCACCTGCTCGCCCTGAATGGCGGCCTGCACCTTGAGCTTGGCATCCTTGATGTGAGCGACGATCTTCTTCGCCAGTTCCTTGTCGATGCCTTCGCGGAAGGTGACTTCCTGCTTCATCACCTTGCCCGAGGCGTAGGGCTCCTTGGTCTCCATGCACTGGCAGTCGATCTTGCGCTTGATCAGGCTGCTGCGCACGATGTCGAGCATCTGCTCGAGCATGAATTCGGCTTCGGCGGTCAAGGTCAGCGCCTTGTCCTTGCTCTCGATGCTGCACTTGCCGCGCAGATCGAAACGACGATCGAGTTCCTTGATGGCGTTGTCGACCGCATTGGTCAGTTCGTGTTTGTCCAGTTCCGACACCACGTCGAACGAAGGCATGAGTAAGCTCCTGATGGACGGCGCGATCCGCTTCACGGAGGGAGCACGCCTGACTTGACGATAACTGTAGCCGGCTCATTATACCCGGACTGATTATCGCCGTTTGGCGTCCTTCCTTCTGCCGTGAGCCAGCCCCATGCCCAACCCCCATCTCAGCATTCTGGTGGTGGACGACGCCAAGTTTTCCAGTGCCATGATCGGTCGCGCGCTCGCCCAGGCCGGTTATCAGGACGTGCGCTTCGCCAGCAGCGCCGCCGAAGCCCTGCAGCAACTGGAGCAGCGCCCGGCCAGTGTGCTCCTGGCCGATTGGCTGATGCCGGAAATGGACGGCCTGGCGCTGACCACCCGGGTACGCCAACTGGACGAAACCGCCGATCACTACACCTACGTCATCCTCCTGACCGGCAAGGAAGGCGAGAACGTGCTCGGCGAAGCCTTCGACCGAGGCGTGGACGATTTCATCAGCAAGGCGGCGATGAACGAGCAACTGGTGCCGCGCGTGTATGCCGCCGACCGTCTGTGCAACACCCTGCAGCGCCTGCTGCAGGAAAACCGCATGCTCACCCAGAGCGTCGCCAGCCTGGAACGGCGCAATCTGGTGGATCCGCTTACCGGCCTGGGTAACCTGCGCTATCTACGCCAGAAGATGACCGACAGCCTGCGCCAGATCGAATCGCGCGGTGGCGCCCTGTGCTACCTGCTGATCGGCCTGCAGGAGGTGGAGCAACTGCGCAGCAAGCATGGCGAGCGCTTCTACAACGAACTGATCCACGGCGTGGCCAGGCGCCTGCAGCAACTGGTGCGCCCGCTCGACGTACTGAGCCGCCTGGACGGCAACCACTTCGGCCTGCTGACCCTGCTCGAAGACCTCCACGAGTGCTCACCGAGCAGCTTCAAACGCTTGCACGAGGGGCTCAACCTCAAGGCCTTCAAGACCAGCGAGGGCTTCATCACGCTGAAGGCTGGCATCAGCCTGGTGGGCCTGGATGCCAAGGCACTGCCACTGGAGGCCGACAACCTGATGCAGCATGCCGAGAAGGCGCTGCCCGACGCTTATGCCAGCGGCCGGGTCGCCGCCACGCGCCTGCCGCTGGCATGAGCTGGCACATACTCGGCGCCGGCAGCCTGGGCACCCTGTGGGCCACCCGCCTGGCCCGTGTCGGCCTGCCCGTACGCCTGATCCTGCGCGACCGCCAACGCCTGGCGGCCTTCGCGCAGGCCGGTGGCCTGACCCTGGTCGAGCAAGGCCAGGCGCAACACCATGCCATGGGCGCCGAGCTGGCCGATGCCGAGACGCCAATCCAGCGCCTGCTGTTGGCCTGCAAGGCTTACGATGCCGAAGCGGCGATCCTCGAAGTACTGCCGCGCCTGCAGCCTGACGCCGAGATCCTCCTGCTGCAGAACGGCCTCGGCAGTCAGGACGCCGTGGCGCGCCATCTGCCGAGTCAACGCTGCCTGTTCCTCTCCAGTACCGAAGGTGCCTTTCGCCAGGCGGATTTCCAGGTGGTGTTCGCCGGCGCCGGGCATACCTGGCTGGGTGACCCGCAGGATGCCAGCCCGCCGGCCTGCCTGGCCGATCTGCAGGCCGCCGACATCCCCCACCAGTGGAGCCCGGACATCCTCGGCCGGCTGTGGCGCAAGCTGGCGCTGAACTGCGCGATCAACCCGCTGACCGTGCTGCATGATTGCCGCAACGGCGGCCTGCGCACGCATGCCGACGAAGTGGCCGGCCTGTGCCAGGAACTCAGCGAGCTGCTGCAGCACTGCGGCCAGGCAGCCGCCGCCGAGCAGTTGCACGAAGAGGTGCTGCGCGTCATCGACGCCACCGCCGCCAACTACTCATCGATGCATCAGGACGTGACTCAGGGGCGCCGTACCGAAATCAGCTACCTGCTCGGCTACGCCTGCACCGCAGCTCGGCAGCAGGATCTGCACCTGCCACGGCTCGAAGCCCTGCTGCAACGGCTGCGTGCCCATCTGGCCAAACGCGGCCTGCCCCTGGACTAGCAGCGCGATCGCGAACGCACCGCAACAGATAGTGGATGGCAATGACGACGCGAGCGCGCTAGGCTCTGTACGAAAAGTCGTCGAGCGAAGGTCAGGCAAGGCGAAATTACTCGAAGAAGCGCAGTTTACGTGTTGTAAATGAGCATTCTGAGAGTGATTTCAACGCAGCATCACCGAGCGCAGGCACTTTTCGTATGAAGCCTAACCTGCCAGTTCGCCCGACGACCTCACGCCCCCATGACCCTGCGCCAGCACCTCGAAAACCTGCCCGTCGGCCGCAAGTTGCTCGCGGCCTTGCTCGTGCTGCTCAGTGCGGTGCTGCTGATCGCCAACCTGGCTTTCATCAGCGCGGCCTACTGGATCACCCAGCAGAGCATGGCACCACAAGCCCTGCACACCCTCGGCCGGCTGATCGCCAGCCCGGCGCTGAGCGGTGAGGCGCTGCACTCGGCGAACTCGGCCCAGGCCGTGCTGCGTCGCCTGGACGACTATGCGCCGCTACGCGCGGCGGTGATCTACGACAGCAATGGCGACAGCCTGGCGCAACTGCAACGCGGCGAGAAACTGAAACTGCCACAACACCTCGGCGAACTGGAAAGCTGGCGGGAAACGGCCTTTCGCACCAACCTGCTGGTGGAGCTGCCGCACCCCAGCGGCCGCCCGGGTGCCCTGCTGCTGGTGGCCTCCAGCGAGCTGCCCGGCGCCTTCTACACCGGCACCCTGACCGCCAGCCTGGCGATCCTGGCGCTGAGCGTGGCGCTGTGGTTCCTGGTGGCGCGGCAGATTCGCCGCCTGGTGACCAAACCCATCCGCCGCCTGGAAGAACTGTCGCGCCAGGTCACCCGCGAAGAAAACTACGCCCTGCGCGCCCAGCGTGGCCACAAGGACGAGATCGGCAGCCTGGCCGACGCCTTCAATACCATGCTGATGCGCATGGAGGCGCGCGAACAACAGCTCAAGCGTGCGCGCGACGATGCCCAGCAGGCCTTCGATCAGGCCCAGAGCCTGGCCGAGGAAACCCGCCACTCCAACCGCAAGCTGGAACTGGAAGTGCAGGTGCGCAGCAAGATCGAGAAGAAACTCACCGGCTTCCAGAACTACCTCAACAGCATCATCGACTCCATGCCCTCGGCGCTGATCGCCCTCGACGAGCAGCTCTACGTCACCCAATGGAACCAGGAGGCCAGCGCGCTTTCCGGCACCCCGATGAACGAGGCACTGAACCAGCCGGTGTTCCTCGCCTTCCCTCTGCTCAAGCCCTTCTTGCCGCAACTCAAGCGCACCGCCGAGCAGCTACGAGTGGAGAAGATCGAGCGCATCACCTGGCCCAAGGACGACGAACCGCGCTACTACGCCCTGACCTTCTACCCGCTGATGGGCGGCATCGGCCATGGCGTGGTGATCCGCATCGACGACATCACCCAGCGCCTGTCACTGGAAGAGATGATGGTGCAATCGGAAAAGATGCTCTCGGTCGGCGGCCTGGCCGCCGGCATGGCGCACGAGATCAACAATCCGCTCGGCGCCATCTTGCACAACGTGCAGAACATCCGCAGGCGCCTGTCGCCGGAGCTGGAAAAGAACCTGGAGCAAGCCGAACAGACGGGCGTGAGCCTGCAGGCCATCGACCAGTATCTGCAGGCGCGGGACATCCCGCGGCTGCTCGACGGTATCCAGCAGGCCGGCCAGCGCGCGGCGAAGATCGTCAGCCACATGCTCAGTTTCAGTCGTCGCAGCGACCGGCAACTGGCCCCTTGTGACCTGCCTGGTTTGATCGACCAGGCGCTGGAGATCGCCGGCAACGACTTCGACCTGGCCGACCGTTTCGACTTCAAGACCCTGCACATCGTCCGCGACTTCGACCCGCACCTGGGCCCGGTGCCGGCCACCGCCAACGAACTGGAACAGGTGCTGCTCAACCTGCTGAAGAACGCCGCCCAGGCCATTCATCAGGTCGAGCAGCGCAGCGAACCGGGGCGCATCACCCTGCGCACCCGTCAGGTCGGGCACTGGGCGGAGATTCAGGTGGAAGACAACGGCACCGGCATGAGCGAGGCCACCCGCAAGCGCATCTTCGAGCCCTTCTTCACCACCAAGGAAGTCGGCCAGGGCACCGGCCTGGGCCTGGCCGTGTCGTATTTCATCATCACCAACAACCACAAGGGGCAGATGGAGGTGCACTCGCGCCAGGGTCAGGGCACCTGTTTCACCCTGCGCCTGCCCCTGTCCCCACATGCCTAGACACTAGAGCTCGTTGCCCGGGACATTACGTACCAGCAAAGCCCCCAGAGCGAATCCCGGGCTGTGGACATCCAGGCGCCCGCTCAGCAGGTCGAGGTATATGACCATCGAAGGTATTCCCTCATAGAGCGATGACGTCCAGTACGGCGCCTCGCCTTCCCCTTGATCGGTGATACCTGGAAATATCTGCGGATCGAGCAACGGCCCTTCGGCGCTCGAACGCAACAGAGCGTCCAGCTCATCTACCGCAGGCAGTCGCCAGCCATCGCCGAGCGATTCGGCCCACTGCTGCGCGCGCGTCCAGTCAATCAACTCCACCTGCCCCTGGCATGCGCCATCCTGCCAGTGCATGCCATGACTGCACCGCATCCACGCCAGGCCATTAGCGCGGTCATACGCCACACCTTCGCGTACCGACAAGGTCGTGGACGACGGTTCTGGCTGGGCAAAAGCGGTGGCCATGCTCAATAGCGAGAGAGCGGCCAGGAAGCGGGGAAAGATCATGAGCATCGCCTGGAGCTGAGTGAAAAGACGTTATTCTAAACGCCACAAGAACCTGACCGCAGCGACGAGGAACCAGCAAGAATGGGCAAGCGCCTCACCAAGATCTACACACGCACCGGCGACAAGGGTGAAACCGGCCTCGCCGAGGGGCGCCGGGTAGGCAAGGATCACCCACGCATCGAAGCCATCGGCGAGCTGGATACCCTCAACAGCCAGTTGGGGCTGTTGCTGGCCGAGTTGAGCGAAGCCGCTGCGAACTGTCAGGGGCTCGCGGAGATCATCGACGTCTTGAGCCCCTGCCAGCACCGCCTGTTCGACCTTGGCGGCGAGTTGGCGATGCCCGAGTATCAGGCCTTGCAGCAGGGAGAGGTGGAACGCCTCGAAGCGGCCATTGACCGCTGGAACGAGGAAGTCGGCCCGCTGCAGAACTTCATTCTGCCGGGCGGCTCGCGACTGATCGCCCAGGCCCATGTCTGCCGCAGTTTCGCCCGCAGTGCCGAGCGCCGCTGCCAGCACCTCAATGCCGTGGAACCGCTGCGTGCCGAAGGCCTGGCCTACGTCAACCGCCTCTCCGACCTGCTGTTCGTTGCCGCCCGCCTGATCGCCAGGCGACAGGGTATCGACGAAGTGCTGTGGCAGGCGGCAGACAAACCGTAGCCCGCGAAGCAGTAAGCCTGAAACATCACGCATGGACGGTAGGAGCGAGGCGGGAGTCGTGGTGCCGAACCTGGCATGGACTGGCGGACTGTTCGCTGGCGCTCCTGAGTCCGCCCTACGAGCCGTTGGCCGGCCAGAACGCGCGGATGCCGGCTACGCCCTGAGCGCCGATCTGCCAGGCGCGCTCGATGTCCGTCGGGCCGACGCCACCGAGCAGGTAAGCCGGCAGGTTGCAGGCCTGCAACATTTCGCGGGCGGCCTCCCAGCCCAAGGGTTGCGCCTCGGGGTGAGTGGCGGTGGCCTGCAACGGTGACAAGGTGACGAAATCCACGCCCATCTTGGCCGCCAGCTCCAGCTCCTCGGCACTGTGACAGGAGGCCACCAGCCAGCGATCCTCAGGGAAGGGACGACCACCAGCGGCGTACTTGTGCAGTTGCTCGGCGGTCAGGTGCCAGCCGGCCGCCGGGAAATCCCCCAGCCATTCCAGCGGCCCCTTGAGCATCAGTTGCGCCTTGCCGGCACACAGGCCCTGCACGTCCACTGCCAGGTCACGGTACTGTGCGTCGAACATCTTCGGGGCGCGCAACTGGATCAACCGCACACCTTCTGCGAGAGCACTGCGCACCCCGGCCAGCAACTCGCCCGGTTCAAGGCCATCGGGGGTGATCAGGTAGCGCTCGGGCAGGCGAGCCGCCGCCACTATGGGTTTGTTGGCTGCGGGAAATTCGTACTCCAGCAACTGCCGCTCGCTGACCCAGGCCAGCGGCTGACCTTCGGCGCCGTGCGGTTCGCCGGTGAAGGCCGTGACTTCCCAGACATCCAGCAATACCTGCTTGTCGGGGTAGTCATGGCGAATCTGGATCAGCGGACGCGCCGCTGTGGGGCGAATGGCCAGCTCCTCCTCCAGCTCACGGGCCAGAGCGAGGCTCACCGCCTCGCCCTCCTCCACCTTGCCGCCGGGAAACTCCCACAGGCCGCCCTGGTGTTTGTCCTGCGGGCGCTTGGCGATCAGGATGCGACCATCGACACCCCGAATCACCGCCGCTGCGACATGTACACGCTTCAACCCTTCACCTCCTGCAAGGCCGCCTGATGCCAGCGTTGGAAGGCCGGCCAGCGGTAGATGGTTTCGACATAGGCCGCCGCTGCCGGTGGCAGGGCCACCCGGTAACTGCGCAGGCGTGCGGCCACTGGCGCGTAGAAGGCATCGGCGATGCAGGCCTGGCCGAACAGGTAGTCGCCCTGATCGGCGAAACGTTCGCGGCAGTCAGCCCAGATCGCACACACGCGCTCGATATCGGCCCTGGCATCCGCCGGGATTTCGGCCAGCGCCTGGTCACGGGCCAGATCCATCGGCAGGTGGCTGCGCAAGGCGACGAAGCCGCTGTGCATTTCCGCACAGACACTGCGAGCCAAGGCCCTGGCAGCGACGTCCTGAGGCCAAAGCCCGGCCTCGGGAAAATGCTCGGCCAGGTATTCGGCAATGGCCAGGGAATCCCACACCGGGCCATGCTCGGTGAGCAGCACCGGCACCTTGCCCGCCGGCGAATGGCTGAGCAGGCGGGCGCGGCTGTCAGGCTGGTAAAGCCGCACCCTTACCTCATCGCAGGCAGTCCCCGCCAGCTCGACGGCGAGCGCCGCACGCAACGACCAGGAAGAGTAATTCTTGTCGCCGATCACCAATTGCAAAGCCATTTCGCATCCTCGAAGTGGGTAGTCGCTCGACGTTAAGAGCCCGAGCCGCAAATGGCAAATTCCCGCGCGTCATGGGGTCATAAGGCGCGGGAATGGCAGGGCAGCTGCAAGCTGCAAGCTGCAAGCTGCAAGGCAGATGGTCGTCCCTGGCTTTTACTTGCCGCTTATGGCTTGCAGCTTGGAGCTGCTTTCAAGTGCGATATTCAGCGTTGATCTTGACGTATTCGTGGGACAGGTCGGTAGTCCAGATGGTTTCGCTGCAGTCGCCACGGCCCAGCTCGATGCGGATGGTGATTTCCTCGCGGGCCATCACCGCGGCGCCCTGCTCCTCGGTGTAGGTGTTAGCACGGCAACCCTTGCTGGCGATGCACACCTCGCCGAGGAAGACGTCGATCTTGCTCACGTCCAGTTGCGCCACGCCGGCATAGCCGACAGCGGCGAGGATGCGCCCCCAATTGGGGTCGGAGGCGAACAGCGCGGTCTTGATCAGCGGCGAGTGGGCCACGGCGTAGGCCACATCCAGGCACTCCTGATGGGTGCCACCACCATTGACCTGCACGGTGACGAACTTGGTCGCGCCTTCACCATCGCGGACGATGGCCTGCGCCACTTCCATGAACACCTCGAACACCGCCTGCTTGAGCTTGGCGAACAGTTCGCCGCTGGCGTCGGTGATTTCCGCCAGTGCAGCCTGGCCGGTGGCGATCAGCATGCAGCAGTCGTTGGTGGAGGTATCGCCGTCGATGGTGATGCGGTTGAACGACTTGTTCGCCGCGTCGCGCACCAGATCCTGCAGCACGCCCTGGGCGACCTTGGCGTCGGTGGCGATGTAGCCGAGCATGGTGGCCATGTTCGGGCGGATCATCCCGGCGCCTTTGGAGATGCCGGTGACGGTGATGGTCACACCATCGTGCTGGAACTGACGGCTGGCGCCCTTGGGCAGGGTGTCGGTGGTCATGATGCCGGTGGCCGCCGCTTCCCAGTTGTCGCTGCGCAGATCATCCAGCGCGGCCTGCAACGCACCTTCGATCTTCTCCACCGGCAACGGCTCGCCGATCACCCCGGTGGAAAATGGCAGCACGGCGCTCTCGGCCACGCCGGTCAGCTCGGCCAGGCGCGCACAGGCACGGCGCGCACGGGCCAGGCCATCGTCGCCGGTACCGGCGTTGGCGTTGCCGGTGTTGGTCAGCAGGTAACGCACCTCACCACCCAGGCGCTCACGAGTGAGCAGCACGGGCGCGGCGCAGAAGGCATTGGTGGTGGTCACCCCGGCGATGCGCGAACCTTCGGCGCAGCGCATCACCACCACATCCTTGCGCCCGGGACGCTTGATGCCGGCCGAGGCGATGCCCAGCTCAAAACCGGGAACCGGGTGCAGGGTAGACAGCGGGCCAAGACCAACAGCCATGAGATGCGCTCCTTCAAGTATGCGGTGATCGCCTCGGCGACCGGATGAGATGGTAAAACGCCGCGAGCGGCAAAGCCGTCGCGGCGTTGTCAGGGCGCTGGCAGCATAGCCGAAGCGCCTGCTACTGCAAGTGGCGCGATCAGCCGATCTGGCCGTGGCAGTGCTTGTACTTCTTGCCCGAGCCACAGGGGCAGGGCTCGTTGCGGCCGACCTTCTGCTCGACGCGCACGGGAGCGGCGGCCACGGCGACATCACCTTCCTCGGCCGCGCCCTCTTCAGCGGCCAGGGCCGAGGCGTCGGCGTGCTGGAACTGCATGCGCTCGGCCATGGCCTCAGCCTCGCGGCGCAGACGGGCCTCTTCCTCGGCCGGGTCTTCGCGGCGTACCTGCACGTGGCAGAGCACGCGGATGGTGTCGCGCTTGATGGAATCCAGCAGCTCCTGGAACAGGGTGAAGGACTCGCGCTTGTATTCCTGCTTGGGGTTCTTCTGCGCGTAACCACGCAGGTGAATGCCGTGACGCAGGTGATCCATGGTGGACAGGTGATCCTTCCACAGGTCGTCCAGCACGCGCAGGAGGATCTGCTTCTCGAAGGTACGCAGGGCTTCGGCGCTGGCCTGGGTTTCCTTCTCGTTGTAAGCGGCGATCAGCTCGGCGAGGATGCGCTCGCGCAGGGTCTCTTCGTACAGCTTGTCGTCTTCGTCGAGCCACTGCTGGATCGGCAGCTTGATGCCGAAGTCGCTCTGCAGGGTGGACTCCAGGCCGGCGATATCCCACTGCTCGGGCATCGACTGCGGTGGAATGTGGCCGTTGATGGCGGCGGTCAGCACTTCCTCGCGGAACTCGGCGATGGTGTCGCCGACATTCTCGGCCGCCAGCAGGCTGTTGCGCATGTGGTAGATCACCTTGCGCTGCTCGTTGGCCACATCGTCGAACTCGAGCAGTTGCTTGCGCATGTCGAAGTTGCGGCCCTCGACCTTGCGCTGCGCCTTCTCGATGGCGTTGGTCACCATGCGGTGTTCGATGGCCTCGCCGGACTGCATGCCGAGGGCCTTCATGAAGTTCTTCACCCGGTCGGAGGCGAAGATGCGCATCAGGTTGTCTTCCAGCGACAGGTAGAAGCGGCTGGAACCCGGGTCACCCTGGCGACCGGCACGGCCGCGCAGCTGGTTGTCGATACGCCGCGATTCGTGACGCTCGGAGGCGATCACGTGCAGGCCGCCGGCCTCGATCACCTGCTGGTGACGCTTCTGCCATTCGGCCTTGATCTGCGCGATCTGCTCGTCGGTGGGGTTCTCCAGGGCAGCGACTTCCACTTCCCAGTTACCGCCGAGGAGGATGTCGGTACCGCGACCGGCCATGTTGGTGGCGATGGTCAGCGCGCCCGGGCGACCGGCCTGGGCGATGATCTCGGCTTCCTTGTCGTGGAACTTGGCGTTGAGCACCTTGTGCTCGATGCCTTCCTTGTTCAGCAGTTGGCTGACGTATTCGGAGGTCTCGATGGTTGCGGTGCCGACCAGGATCGGCCGGCCCTGGGCCTGGCAGTCCTTGATGTCGGCGATGATGGCCTGGTACTTCTCTTCCTGGGTCAGGTAGACCAGGTCATTGAAGTCCTTGCGCGCGACCGGCTTGTTGGTCGGAATCACCATCACGTCCAGACCGTAGATCTGGCGGAACTCGAAGGCTTCGGTGTCGGCGGTGCCGGTCATGCCGGAGAGCTTGGTGTACAGACGGAAGTAGTTCTGGAAGGTGGTCGAGGCCAGGGTCTGGCTCTCGGCCTGGATGTTCACCCCTTCCTTGGCCTCGATGGCCTGGTGCAGGCCCTCGGACAGGCGGCGGCCCGGCATGGTACGGCCGGTGTGCTCGTCGATCAGGATGACCTGACCGTTCTGCACGATGTACTCGACGTTGCGGTGGAACAAGGTGTGCGCACGCAGGCCGGCATAGACGTGAGTCAGCAGACCGAGGTTGTGCGCCGAGTAGAGGCTCTCCCCCTCGGCCAGCAGACCGACTGCGGTGAGCATTTCTTCGACGTGTTGGTGGCCGGCCTCGTTGAGCTCGACCTGACGGGTTTTCTCGTCGACCTTGTAATGGCCTTCCTGGGTCACCACGCCTTCCTCTTCCTCGATGTGCTGCTTGAGGCGCGGAATCAGCTTGTTGATCTCGATGTACAGCTTGGAGCTGTCTTCGGCCTGGCCGGAGATGATCAGCGGAGTACGGGCTTCGTCGATGAGGATGGAGTCGACTTCATCGATCACGGCGAAATTCAGCTCGCGCTGGAACTTCTCTTCCAGGCTGAAGGCCATGTTGTCGCGCAGGTAGTCGAAACCGAATTCATTGTTGGTGCCGTAGGTGATGTCGGCAGCGTAGGCCGCGCGCTTCTCTTCCGGCGGCTGGAAGGGAGTGACGATGCCCACGGAGAGGCCGAGGAACTCGTACAGCGGACGCATCCAGTTGGCGTCGCGGCGCGCCAGGTATTCGTTGACCGTGACCACGTGCACGCCCTTGCCGGACAGTGCGTTGAGGTAGACGGCCAGAGTGCCCACCAGGGTCTTGCCCTCGCCGGTGCGCATCTCGGCGATCTTGCCTTCGTGCAGGGTCATGCCACCGATCAACTGCACATCGAAGTGGCGCATGCCCATCACCCGTTTGCCGGCCTCACGGGCCACGGCGAAGGCTTCGGGCAACAGTTGATCGAGGGTTTCGCCCTTGGCCAGACGGGCCTTGAACTCTTCGGTCTTGCCCCGCAGTTGCTCGTCCGAGAGCGCGATCATCTGCTCTTCCAGGGCGTTCACGGACTGCACCGCTTTGAGCATGCGTTTGACTTCACGCTCATTCTTGCTTCCGAAAAGTTTTTTCAACAAAGGCGCAAACATATCGGCAGGGTCTTCCGGCGAAATGGATGGAGGTCGGCGCAAATCGCGACCTGGCAGCCAGCATGGCTGCTGGACGAAGGGAGCATTCTACCCGGAAAAACCCGGGAGGAAAGTGACGTTCTCAGCCCACTACAGGCATTGGCCGAGGCACGCCACACCGCCTCGGTAGCGCCGAGGCGAGTGATCACGGGGTTCTAGATGGGGGCGCGCAAGGAGAATTCAAGGTCGTGACAGGACAAGGCATCACTCGACGCCGCTGTTACGAGCGATGTACAGCGCCGGGTTGACCGCGCGCCCGTTCTTGGTCACCTCGAAGTGCACGTGCGAGCCCGTGGAACGGCCGGTGCTGCCCACTTTGGCGATGGTCTGGCCACGCTGCACCAGATCGCCAACCTGAACGACGTTGCCGCGGTTGTGCGCGTAGAGGGTGGTGTAGCCGTCGGAGTGGCTGATCTCCACTACATTGCCGTAACCCGACTTGCGCCCGGCGAAGGTCACCACGCCTGCCGCTACGGCGACCACATCGCTACCGGACTTGGCGGCGAAGTCGATGCCCTTGTGCATGCTGACCCGCCCGGTCAGCGGATGCACCCGTCGACCAAAGGGTGAAGAGATGTAGCCCTGCAGCACGGGCCGCCCGGAGAGGGTTTCCGCCTCATTCAGGCGACGCTCGCCGAGCAGTTGTTCGAGCACTTCCAGTTGTTGTTCGCGGCTGTCCACGCGCAGCGCCAGTTCATCGAGTGCGGCCATGAAAGGCGGCGGCGCATAAACCGAAGCGCCGAGCGAATCCTCGGCGCCACCCTGGCCGACATCGAGGGAGAAATCGAACTCGCTGGAATCGAGATCGGCCAGCTCGGTGAGGCGCTCGCCCAGGGCATCGAGGCGAGTCAGGCGAGCCTGCAGCTCGGCCACGTGAGCGGCGAAGGCGTCCAGTTGACGCTGGGCATCTTCGCGCACCGCCCCCACCTGCTGGCGCTGCTGATCGAGCGCCGCGGCCAGGCGGCTGTCGGACAGCGGCTCGGCCGTCAACCACTTGGCCCCCAATGCCGCACCTGCTGCCAGACTCAGCGACAGAGCAAGAACTGCGATCAGCGACAGCCAACGCAGATTGAGATGGATGGAGCGAGCCGAACCCTGTCGGCCATTGAGCAAGATGATGTGCATGGCTTCCCCTAATGACGGAGGATCAGCCGATGGAGGGTTCTGCTACCATGGCGACTCCGTAACTCAAGGCTTCCTGCCATGTCGTTCCGTCCCTTGCCGGCCCAGGCACCCGCTACGCTGTTACGCGAAGCCAAGCCCCTGAAAGCGCTGTTCGATGAGGCCCAACGCCTCGCGCATCTGCAGCGTCTTGTCGAAAGCCAGCTACAACCTGCCGCCCGGGAACACTGTCATGTCGCGTCCTGGCGAGGCGGTTGTCTGTTGTTGATCGTGACCGATGGTCACTGGGCAACACGTTTGCGCTACCAGCAACGCAGACTGCAAAGGCAGCTACAGACGCTGGAAGAATTCGCGACCTTAACGAAAATCCTGTTCAAGGTGCAACCACAAAGCGGACATAATCGTGGAACTCGTCACGCCCCTTACCTGTCAAAGGGCGCCGCGCAAGGTATCCAGACCAGCGCCGAAGGCATCAGCGACCCCAGGCTGCGTGCGGCTCTCGAGCGACTGGCCAGTCATGTTCGTGAGGACGAATGAGGCTGCTGCCGCTCGTCGGCAAACTTGACATCAAATCGCCAGCAGGCACCGGAATGATGTGATTGAGGCCGACTGGCCATGGCTAGTGGCCTGATTTCGTTATGGCCAGGGGTCGGTTCATGCTGGGCTGGCGAGCTTGTGTTGGTTGTTCTTGTGCCTGTTCCGGATTGCCGCGTTTTCGTTGATGTTTTTGGTTTCGCCCACCCGGGCGAGTCACTTTTGGGGCAAAAGTAACCAAAACCTCCGCCCTTTCATCCGGCCCTGGCTACGCCAGGGTTCGCTCACTCCATCGCCGTTCCAGAGGCCCGACCGGATGCGGCCCACCGACGAAGGGCCATCCATGGCCCATCGCGGCTCTCGGCTTTGGCATCCTGCGTCGCTCTACCTCCTGCATCCATGCAGTCGTCGCGACATCCATGTCGCTCAACCTCTTCCACGACGATTCCGTTCACCCTCCTGGGCGGGCTCTGCACGCGCCTGAACCCGAGATAACCCAGAAGTAGCGCAGAGTGCTTGAGAGGGCAGCCGTAGGGCGGACTCAGGAGCCTAAGCGAACAGTCCGCCGGGCCATGCCCAGTTCGGCACCGCAGCCTACGTCCAACCCCCAACGGCGTACTGCTTCGCGAGTACGCCCTACACAGCTGCTTCACAGAACACGCCAGGTATATTCTGGAATGCCTGTTCGTTCAGGCGCGCGAATGGCCCCTTCAGGAGGGTAAGTGGAATCGTTGCGTAGAGGGGCGAGCAGCATGGATGCCACGAGATACCGATGGCGGCCCCGCGAAATGGGCCAGGGATGGCCCATGTACGCCGACCCTCGGAGCGACGATGGAGCGAAACGTAGCGAAGCGAAGTAACAGCCGAAGGCTGGCCCGAAGGGCGAGCGAAGCGAGTCACGAACCCCGGCGCAGCCGGGGCCGGATGGCGGGGCAAGCCTTTTTGCCTTCTTTTGTGGCGTTTGACAAAAGAAGGTCGCCGAGGGGCGAAACGGGAGATATCAGCTAAACGCCGATAAACAGCTTGAACACCGAAAACACATAATTGCCAGCCCGATGTATAGACTGGACTTCCCGAGACCTCCGCAAAGGATCATAAAAAAAGGCCACCCGAAGGTGGCCTCAAATAAAGCTGGAAAGAGAGTTTTTTACACCGCCGCAGCCGGGCGCATGTAGGAGATCGGCGCGAGCGTGGCGTCCTCGAAGGTCACCATTTCCCAGGCATCGGTCTGCTCGATCAACGTACGCAGCAAACGGTTGTTCAGTGCGTGACCAGACTTGAAGCCCTTGAACTCACCGATCAGGCTGTTACCCAGCAGGTACAGGTCACCGATGGCATCGAGAATCTTGTGTTTGACGAATTCGTCCTCGTAACGCAGGCCGTCCTCGTTGAGCACGCGATACTCGTCGACCACGATGGCGTTTTCCACGCTGCCACCGAGCGCCAGGTTCTGCGAACGCAGGAACTCGATGTCACGCATGAAGCCGAAGGTGCGGGCCCGGCTGACTTCCTTGACGAAAGAGGTGCTGGAGAAATCCACACTGGCGCTCTGCGTGCGATTGCGGAACACGGGGTGATCGAAGTCGATCTCGAAGCTCACCTTGAAACCGTCGAAAGGCACGAAGGTGGCGCGCTTGTCGCCCTCCTCCACCGTGACCTCACGCAGAACGCGGATGAACTTCTTCGGCGCTTCCTGCTCCTGCAGGCCAGCCGATTGAATCAGGAATACGAAGGGACCAGCGCTGCCGTCCATGATCGGCACTTCGGATGCGGAGAGCTCGACGTAGGCGTTATCGATGCCCAGGCCTGCCATGGCCGAAAGCAGGTGCTCTACCGTATCTACCTTGACATCACCATTGATCAATGTGGTCGACATGGTGGTTTCGCCGACGTTCCCGGCCAGTGCGCGGATTTCCACGACAGGATCGAGGTCGGTACGGCGAAACACGATGCCGGTATCCACCGGAGCCGGCTTCAGGGTCAGGTAAACCTTTTCCCCCGAATGCAGGCCAACGCCGGTGGCACGGATGATGTTCTTCAGGGTGCGTTGTCTGATCATGGCTTGGCCGCTATATCGCTAGTTGCGAACTGTTTTCAACAATGGTCGGGGATGATAGCAGAACCGACCTTTGCTGAACACCAATCACCTTCATACTCCTGATACATTCCATCAATCGGCCTGACGACGCAGGAAAGCCGGAATATCCAGGTAATCGAGATCGTCCTGGGTATTGAGCTTGGCTGCGGTGGCCGCACCACTGTGGCTCTGACGCTGCACGGTCGGGCGCTCGTAGTCCTTGTAGTTGACCGACTGCTCGCCGCGCGGCTGGGTCACCGGCTGCTGGGCAACCGGCTGGCTGGCAGCGACCTGCACGGTGTTGTCGACCACCTTCACGGGCTTCTCCATGCGCGCGCCGAGGCCGGTGGCGACCACGGTGACGTGCAGCTCGTCGCGCATGTCGGCGTCGATCACGGTACCCACCTTGACGGTGGCGTGCTCGGAGGCGAACTGCTCGATGATGTTACCCACGTCGGAGTACTCACCCAGGGACAGATCCGGGCCGGCGGTGATGTTCACCAGGATGCCACGAGCGCCCTGCAGGTTGACGTCTTCCAGCAGCGGGTTGCGGATGGCCGCCTCGGTGGCTTCACGCGCACGGTTCGGACCGCTGGCGCAGCCGGTGCCCATCATGGCCATGCCCATCTCGCTCATCACGGTCTTCACGTCGGCGAAGTCGACGTTGATCATGCCCGGACGCTTGATGATGTCGGAGATACCGCGCACGGCGCCGGCCAGCACGTCGTCGGCCTTGGCGAAGGCGGACAGCAGGCTGGCGTCCTTGCCGAGGATGGTCAGCAGCTTCTCGTTGGGAATGGTGATCAGCGAGTCGACGCTCTCGGCCAGCGAGCGGATGCCTTCATCGGCGATCTGCATGCGCTTGCGACCCTCGAAGGGGAACGGACGGGTCACCACCGCAACGGTGAGGATACCCAGCTCCTTGGCCACTTCGGCGATCACCGGGGCGGCGCCGGTACCGGTGCCACCGCCCATGCCGGTGGTGATGAACACCATGTCGGTGCCCTGCAGGACTTCGGCGATGCGCTCGCGGTCTTCCATCGCGGCCTGACGACCGACTTCCGGATTGGCGCCAGCACCCAGGCCCTTGGTCACGCCCGGGCCGAGCTGCAGCACGGTGCGCGCACCGATGTTCTTCAGCGCCTGCGCATCGGTGTTGGCGCAGATGAACTCGACGCCCTCGATGTTGCTGACCGCCATGTGATTGACCGCGTTACCGCCGCCGCCACCGACACCGATGACCTTGATCACCGCGCTTTGTGGAACGTTATCTACCAGTTCAAACATGATCTCTCTCCTTCCCTTCTAGTTGTGTAACGCCTACTGCAAAAATCAGAAATTGCCTTGTACCCAGCGCTTGATGCGCTCGAATACCGGGGTCTTGCCTTCGTCCTGATAAGGACTGCCAACCGACATGGAAATGCCGTCGTGCTGCTTCTGCAGCCCGTACAACAGCAAGCCCACACCGGTGGAATAGATCGGGTTGCGCACCACATCGGCCATGCCCTTGACGCTATGTGGCACGCCTAAGCGCACCGGCATGTGAAAGATCTCCTCGGCCAGTTCTACTGCGCCTTCCATCTTTGCCGTGCCGCCGGTCATGACGATGCCGGCGGGAATCAGGTCTTCGTAGCCGCTGCGCCGCAGCTCGGCCTGGATCAGGGTGAACAGCTCGTCGTAACGCGGCTCGACCACCTCGGCCAGGGACTGGCGCGAGAGGTCGCGCGGCGGACGATCACCGACGCTGGGCACCTTGATGGTTTCGCCGGCGCCGGCCAGCTTGGCCAGGGCGCAGGCGTAGCGAATCTTGATTTCCTCGGCGTACTGGGTCGGGGTACGCAGGGCCATGGCGATGTCGTTGGTGACCTGGTCGCCGGCAATCGGGATCACCGCCGTATGGCGAATGGCGCCCTCGGTGAAGATGGCGATATCGGTGGTGCCACCGCCGATGTCCACCAGGCACACGCCCAGCTCCTTCTCGTCCTCGGTCAGTACCGAGTAGGCCGAGGCCAGTTGCTCGAGGATGATGTCGTCCACTTCCAGGCCGCAGCGGCGCACGCATTTCTCGATGTTCTGCGCCGCGTTCACCGCGCAGGTGACCACGTGCACCTTGGCCTCCAGACGCACGCCGGACATGCCCAGCGGCTCACGCACGCCTTCCTGGTTGTCGATCACGTAGTCCTGCGCCAGGGTGTGCAGCACCCGCTGGTCGGCCGGGATGGCCACGGCCTGAGCGGCGTCGAGCACGCGCTCGATGTCCGCGCCACTGACTTCACGGTCGCGAATGGCGACGATGCCGTGGCTGTTGAGGCTACGGATATGGTTACCGGCCACGCCGACAAAGGCCGAGTGGATACGGCAGCCGGCCATCAGTTGCGCCTCTTCCACGGCGCGCTGGATGGAGGCGACGGTGGACTCGATATTGACCACCACGCCCTTCTTCAGCCCGCGCGACGGATGAGTGCCGATGCCGACGATTTCCAGCTGGCCATCGGCCGTCACCTCGCCCACCAGCGCCACCACCTTGGAGGTGCCGATGTCCAGGCCGACGATCATCTTGCCGCTTTGCGCGCTACTCATAGTGTCCTGCCTCTTCTTAATTCACTTTCTGCTCGGCCGCAGCCGGCTCCACCGGCTCACGCCAGGCCACGGCGAGGCCGTTGGCATAACGCAGGTCGATGCGCGCGATGTTCGCGCTCTGTTCCTTCAATTCGCGCTCGTAGATAGCCGCGAACCGACGCATTTTTTCCACGATGTGATCACGCCCCAGGAGTATCTCGATGCGTTGTCCGCTGGCGTTCTCGGTGGCCGAGAGGAACCAGCTGCCGCGCTCGCGCAACTGCAGCCCGACCACGGTGAAGCCCATGGGCCGTAGCAGTTGGCTGAGCATCTGGTACTGCTGCATCACCTGTTGCTGGGCACGCTTGGGGCCGGACAACTGCGGCAGGTGCTGATAGTTGTTCAGCTCCTGCGGGGCGAAGGCCTGGCCCTGGTTGTTGAGCAGCGCCTCGTCGCCCCAACGGGCGATGGGCAGTTGCTCTTCCAGGCGCACGTCGATCTGATCCGGCCATACCCGGCGCACTTCGGCGTGGGCGATCCAGGGCATGCGCTCCAGTTCCTCGCGCATGCTGCGCAGGTCGACGCTGAAGAAGCTGCCCTGAGTGAAGGGGGCGATACGCCGCTGCACAGCGTCCTGGCTGACGTAGGCCAGGTCGCCCTGCACGCTGATACGCGCGATCGGCCGATCCATGTACGGCAGCAAACGTTGCGCGCCTTCGTAGGCAGCGAAGCCGAGGCCCAGCAGCAACAGCGGCCAGGCCAGGCGTGCGACCCAGGAGAAGTCCGCCTTGGGCAGGCGCAGACGCACCGGCTCCTTGGCCACCAGACGGCTGGCGCCACGCGGCACGGGCTTGCCGCGTAGCGGAGCCCTCAGCGAGTCCTGATGACGCACGGCGGTGACCATGGCTTAACCCCTCGCCTCGACGCTGTCGGCCAGAATCGCCAGCACCAGTTGCTGGAAATCCAGGCCGGCAGCGCGCGCGGCCATCGGCACCAGGCTGTGATCGGTCATGCCCGGTACGGTGTTCACTTCCAGCAGCCAGAACTGGCCACTGGCGTCCTGCATCACGTCGGCGCGCGCCCAGCCCTGGGTGCCCACGGCTTCACAGGCACGCGCGGTGAGATCCTTCAGCTCGGCTTCCTTCTCGGCGGACAGGCCGCAGGGAATGCGGTACTGGGTGTCATCGGCCAGGTACTTGGCGTCGTAGTCGTAGAAGGTATGTGGCGTACCCAGGCCGATGGGCGGCAACACCTGGCCCCGCAGCACGGCGATGGTGTATTCCGGGCCGGCGATCCACTGCTCCACCAGCACCTGGCTGTCATAGCGCGCGGCGTCCTGCCAGGCGGCGATCAAGGCGTCCAGGGATTCCACCTTGGCCATGCCGATGCTCGAACCTTCATGGGCCGGTTTGACGATCAGCGGGAAGCCGAGTTCGAGCGCAGCGGCCTCGCAATCGGCCTGCGAGCACAGCACGGCATGGCGCGGCGTCGGCAGGCCGAGGCTGTGCCAGACCTGCTTGGTACGCAGCTTGTCCATGGCCAGGGCAGAGGCCAGGATGCCGCTGCCGGTGTAGGGAATGCCGGCGCATTCGAGCAGGCCCTGCATGGAGCCATCCTCGCCGCCACGGCCATGCAGCACGATAAAGGCGCGGTCGATCTTCTCGCTGTTCAGGCGAGCCAGGAAGTCATCGCCCACGTCGATGCCAAAGGCGTCCACGCCCGCTGCCTGCAGGGCGCTGAGCACGGCATTGCCGGATTTCAGCGACACCTCGCGTTCGGCACTCTTGCCGCCGAACAGCACGGCGACGCGACCGAAGGCCTTGGGATCGAGGGTACTGTGCAGGCTCATTTCGACTCCCCGACGAACAGAGGGTGCTTGATCAGTTGCGGCGCCACCGCGCCAATATCGCCAGCGCCCTGACACAGCAGGATGTCGCCGGCACGCAGCAACGGCTTGAGCAGCGGCGCCAGATCTACGCCGCGCTCGACGTAGATGGGGTCGAGCTGACCGCGCTGGCGGATGCTGTGGCACAGCTGGCGGCTGTCGGCACCGGGGATCGGCTCTTCGCCGGCCGGGTACACCTCCACCAGCAGCAGCACGTTGGCTTCGCCCAACACCTGCACGAAGTCGTCGTACAGATCACGGGTGCGGCTGTAGCGGTGCGGCTGGTAGACCATCACCAGGCGGCGCTCCGGCCAGCCACCACGTACGGCCTTGATCACCGCGGCCACTTCGCGCGGGTGATGGCCGTAGTCGTCCACCAGCATCACGCTGCCGCCGTCCACCGGCAGTTCGCCGTAGACCTGAAAGCGCCGACCGACGCCCTGGAAGCCGGAGAGACCGGCGACGATGGCGCTGTCGTCGATGCCTTCGTCAGTGGCGATGGCGATGGTGGCCAGGGCGTTGAGCACGTTGTGGTTGCCCGGCATGTTCACCGACACCTCGAGCGGACCGCAGTCCGGGCGCAGCACGGTAAAGTGGGTGCGCATGCCTTCCTGGCGCACGTTGATCGCACGCACGTCGGCGTCCTCGGAGAAGCCGTAGGTCACGGTGGGGCGGCCCACCTGCGGCAGCAGCTCACGCACCACCGGATCGTCCACGCAGAGCACGGCCAGGCCGTAGAACGGCAGGTTGTGCAGGAATTCGATGAAGGTCTTCTTCAATACATTGAAGTCGCCGCCATAGGTGCTCATGTGGTCGGCGTCGATATTGGTGACCACCGAAACCATCGGCTGCAGGTGCAGGAAGCTGGCGTCGCTCTCGTCGGCCTCGGCGATGAGGAAACGGCTGGAACCGAGCTGCGCATTGGTGCCGGCGGCGTTCAGTCGGCCACCGATGACGAAGGTGGGGTCGAGGCCGCCAGCGGCGAACACCGAAGCCAGCAGGCTGGTGGTGGTGGTCTTGCCATGGGTGCCGGCCACGGCAATGCCGTGGCGATAGCGCATCAGCTCGGCGAGCATCTCGGCGCGGCGCACCACCGGAATCCGGCGTTCCAGCGCGGTGGCCACTTCCGGGTTGGCGGTGTTGATGGCGCTGGACACCACCAGCACGTCGGCCTGCTCGGCGTTCTCCGCGCGGTGGCCGATGAAGATGGTGGCGCCGAAGTTCGCCAGGCGCTCGGTCACGGCCGAGGCCTTGAGGTCGGAGCCGGACACTTCGTAGCCCAGGTTCATCAGCACTTCGGCGATGCCGCACATGCCAGCGCCGCCGATGCCGACGAAGTGAATGCGGCGGATGCGGCGCATGCGCCGGACTTCGGCCTTGACCGCAGCGGGAGACTTAGCCACGGGCCACCTCCAGGCAGATGTCGACCACCGTGCGGGTGGCATCGGGCTTGGCCAGGCGACGCGCGGTGGCGCCCATGGCGGTGAGTTTTTCCAGGTGCATCAGAACCTCGGTGAGCTGCGCGGCGAGCTTGGCCGCGTCAGTGGCATGTTGCGCAAGGAGGACGGCAGCGCCCTCCTTCGCCAGGTATTCGGCATTGCGGCTCTGGTGATCGTCGATGGCGTGCGGCAGTGGCACGAGCATCGAGGGCAGGCCGGCGGCGGCCAGCTCGCTGACGGTCAGCGCTCCGGCGCGACAGATCACCAGATCGGCCCAGCCATAGGCGCGCGCCATGTCCTTGATGAAGGGCGCGACCTCGGCTTCGACCGCAGCATCGCGATAACGCTCCGCGGTGATCTCGGCGTGTTGCTTGCCGGCCTGATGGAACACTTGCGGGCGAATCTCGCCAGGCAGTTTTTCCAGCGCGGCGGGCAGCAGCTTGTTCAGCGGCTCGGCGCCCAGGCTGCCGCCGAGCACCAGCAGCTTGGGCTTGCGCCCCGCCAGCGGCTCGCGCGGGGTTTCCAGGAACAGCTCCTCGCGCACCGGATTGCCGGTGGTACGACGCTTGGCGGAAGCCGCGAAGGTGTCGGGGAAGGCCTCGCAGATGCGCGTGGCGATACGCGACAGCAAACGGTTGGCGGTACCGGCCACGGCGTTCTGCTCGTGGATGATCAGCGGCACGCCGGCCAGACGCGCAGCCAGGCCGCCGGGCCCGGTGACGTAACCGCCCATGCCGAGCACGCATACCGGCTGCAACTCACGCACGATGCGTCGCGCCTGCCACAGGGCGCGCAACAACTGGAACGGCGCCTTGAGCAGGGACAGCCTGCCCTTGCCGCGCAGGCCGCTGACATTGATCAGGTGCAGCGGCAGACCGGCCTGCGGCACCAACTCGTTCTCGATGCCACGCGGCGTGCCCAGCCAATGCACGCTGTAGCCGCGCGCCTGGAACTCACGCGCGCAAGCCAGCGCCGGGAACACGTGCCCGCCGGTGCCGCCGGCCATGATCAGGACGTTACCGCGCATGACGAGGCTCCTCCAGGACGAAGGAAGGCGGCTCGATGGCGAAATCCGACTCATCGAACTCCACATCCTCGTTGCCCAGCACGTGACGGCTTTCCCACTCGATACGCAGGAGGATCGCCAGGCTGATGCAGCAGATCACCAGGGACGAACCGCCATAGCTGAGGAACGGCAGGGTCAGGCCCTTGGTCGGCAGCAGGCCGGTGTTCACCCCGATATTGATGAGGAACTGGCCGATCCACAGGAAAGACAGACCATAGGCGACATAGGCGGAGAACAACTGCTTGGCCTTTTCGGCCCACAAACCGATGTACAGGCCGCGCACGCAAACGAAGACGAACAGCGCCAGAGTCGCCAGCGAGCCGATCAGCCCCAGCTCTTCGGCCAACACCGAAAACACGAAGTCGGTATGTGCTTCGGGCAAGTAGAACTGCTTCTGCACGCTGTTGCCCAGACCGACGCCGAACCATTCGCCGCGGCCGAACGCGATCAGCGCCTGGGTCAACTGGTAGCCGGCGCCGTACTGGTCGGCCCAGGGGTCGGTGAAGGTGATCAGACGCTGCAGGCGGTATTCCTGAGTCTGCACCAGCACGAACACCGCACCCACGGCCAGCGCCACCATCAGGCCGAAGCGCAGCATACCGACACCGCCGAGGAACAGCATGGCCATGGCCGAGCCCATCATTACCACGGTGGCACCGAAGTCCGGCTCCAGCAGCAGCAGCCCCGCCATCGGCAGCAGCACGATGAAGGGTTTGAAGAAGCCCATCCAGCTCTCGCGCACCTCTTCCTGGCGTCGCACCAGATAGCCGGCCAGATAGACCACCACGAACACCTTGGCGATTTCCGAGGGCTGCACGTTGAAGGCACCGAAGCCGATCCAGCGCCGCGCACCGTTGACCTCGCGGCCGATGCCGGGAATCAGCACCAGCACCAGCAGGGCAAAGGCGGCCAGCAGCATCATCCAGCCGTAACGCTGCCAGAAGCTCATGGGGATCATCAGCACCACGCCGGCCGCCCCCAGCCCGATCAGCAGGTAAATGATGTGGCGGATCATGTAGTACAGCGGATTGCCGGACAGCGCCGCTGCCACTTCCGACGAAGCCGAGGTGATCATCACCAGCCCCAGGCCGAGCAGGCCGAGGCAGCCGGCGAGCATGGGGAAGTCGACATCGAAGCCACGCCCCAGCAGCGGTGAAGGACGAACGCGCAGGAAGCTCAGCATCAGGCGAGCCCTCCCACGGCCTGGGCGAACAGGCGCCCGCGTTCCTCGAAATTCTTGAACATGTCCAGGCTGGCGCAGGCCGGCGACAGCAGCACGGCGTCGCCATGCTCGGCCAGCTCGCTGCAGCGCTGCACTGCCTCGTCGAGAGTCGTGACTCGCACCAGCGGCGTGGCGTCACCCAGCGCCTCGGCAAGGCGCTCGGCATCGCGCCCGAGCAACACCACGGCGCGGCAGAAGCGCGCGGCCGGCTGCTTCAGCGCGGAGAAATCGGCGCCCTTGCCGTCGCCACCGGCGATCAGCACCAGTTTGCCGGCGATATCCGCACCCAGGCCTTCGATGGCTGCCAGCGCCGCGCCGACATTGGTGGCCTTGGAGTCGTCGTAGTAGCTCACACCAGCACGCTCGCCAACCCACTGGCAGCGGTGCGGCAGCCCGGCGAACTGGCGCAGGGTGGCCAACATGGCCTCCATCGGCAGGCCGACGGCATGGCCGAGGGCCAGAGCCGCCAGGGCATTGGACTGGTTGTGCGCGCCGCGGATCTTCAGCTCGCTCACCGGCAGCAGGGCCTCGAAACGAAACGCCAGGCACTTTTCGCCGCTCTCTTCCAGCAGGCCGAAACGTTTGAAGTCGGGTTTGCCCAGGCCAAATTCCCAGCAGCTCACCTGGTCGGCGATCAGCGGCCGCGACAAGGCGTCGTCACGATTCACCACCACCTGACGCGCACCCCGGAAGATGCGGTGCTTGGCCTGATGGTAGGCCGGCAGGCCAGTGTAGCGATCCATGTGGTCTTCGCTGATGTTCAGGCAGGTGGCCACTTCCGCGTTGAGCTGATCGGTGGTTTCCAGTTGGAAGCTGGACAGCTCCAGCACGTACAGCTCGATATCGTCGGCCAACAGATCCAGCGCCGGCGTACCCAGGTTGCCACCCACGGCGACACGCTTGCCGGCGGCAGCCGCCATCTCGCCCACCAGGGTGGTGACGGTGCTCTTGGCGTTGGAGCCGGTGATGGCGACGATGGGCGCCTTGGCATGGCGGGCGAACAGGTCGATGTCGCCGGACAGCTTCACCCCGCGCGCCGCCGCCTCGGCCAGCGCCGGAGTCGATAGCGCCAGCCCCGGGCTCACGTACAGCTCCGTGGCACGGCAGAGGAAATCCACGTCCAGCTCGCCACAGCGTACTTCCACCTGCGAATAGTCACGCTTGAGCGCTTCCAGCTCCGGCGGATTCGCGCGCGTATCGGCCACGGCAAAGCGCACGCCCTGACGCGCCAGGAAGCGCACCAGGGACATGCCGCTCTTGCCGAGGCCGACAACGATGCGGAATTGGTCGGAAGCGATCAATGACACGCGCTCTTACCTCAGTTTCAGGGTGGCCAGGCCGATCAGCACGAGAATCACGGTGATGATCCAGAAGCGGACGATCACGCGTGGCTCGGGCCAGCCCTTGAGTTCGAAATGGTGGTGGATCGGCGCCATGCGGAACACGCGCTTGCCGGTCAGCTTGAAGCTGGCGACCTGGATGATCACCGACAGGGTTTCCATGACGAAGACGCCGCCCATGATGAACAGCACGACTTCCTGACGCACGATCACGGCGATGGTGCCCAGTGCGGCGCCCAGCGCCAGCGCGCCGACGTCGCCCATGAACACCTGCGCCGGGTAGGTGTTGAACCACAGAAAGCCCAGGCCGGCCCCCACCAGGGCGGCGCAGAACACGATCAGCTCGCCGGCGCCCGGCACGTAGGGAATCAGCAGGTATTCGGAGAAATTCACGTTACCCGACAGGTAGCAGAAGATGCCCAGGGCACCACCGACCATCACCGTGGGCAGGATGGCCAGGCCGTCGAGGCCATCGGTGAGGTTCACCGCGTTGCTCGAGCCGACGATGACGAAGTAGGTCAGCACCACGAAGCCGATGCCCAGCGGGATGCTCACGTCTTTCAGCAGCGGCAGGATCAGGGTGGTTTCCACCGGGCTCTGCGCAGTCATATAAAGGAAGGCAGCAGCGCTCAGGCCGAACACCGACTGCCAGAAGTACTTCCAGCGGCTCGGCAGGCCGCGCGAGTTCTTCTCGATCACCTTGCGGTAGTCGTCGACCCAGCCGATGGCGCCGAAGGCCAGGGTCACGGCCAGCACCACCCAGACGTAGCGGTTGGACAGGTCGGCCCAGAGCAGGGTGCTGACGGCAATGGCAGTGAGGATCAGCGCCCCGCCCATGGTCGGCGTGCCCTTCTTCGACAGGTGCGACTGCGGGCCATCGTTGCGCACGGCCTGGCCGATCTGGCGCACCTGCAGGGTGCGGATCATCCACGGCCCGAGCCACAGCGACAGCGCCAGGGCGGTGAGCACGCCGAGGATGCCGCGCAGGGTCAGGTACTGAAAGACCGCGAAGCCCTTGTGGAACTGTTGCAGGTACTCCGCCAGCAGCAGCAGCATTTAGTGATTCTCCCCAGCTACGTCGCACAGCGCCGCCACCACGTTTTCCATGGCGGCGCTGCGAGATCCTTTGATTAGTAGTGTGCTGCCGGCCTGCTCGGCGCGAAGCGCTGCGATCAGTTCGGCCTGATTGGCGAAGTGGCGGCCTGCGGCGCCAAATTCCTCGACGGCATGGCGCATCAGCGGGCCGACGGCATACAGCGCGTCCACCTTGCCCACGGCATGCCGGCCGACATCGCGATGGCCCTGCTCGGCCCATTCGCCCAGCTCGCCCATGTCGCCCAGCACCAGAACGGTGCGCCCGGAAAAGCCGGCGAGTATATCCACCGCCGCGCACATCGACACCGGGTTGGCGTTGTAACTGTCGTCGATCACCCGCACACCGTTTGCTGCCAGTTGCGCCACGGCGCGCCCCTTGACCGGCTGCAAGCCCTGCAGACCTTCGACCATCGCCGTCAGTGGCATGCCCAGGGCATGGGCTGCGGCGCAGGCGGCCAGGGCATTGGCGACGTTGTGCTCACCCAGCAGATTGAGCTGAATGCGCGCGCTGCCAGCCGGGCTGCGCAGGGTGAAGCCCTGGCAACCACGTTGGTCACGGGCCAGATCGGCGCCGTGGAAATCGGCGCGGCTGTCGCGCAAAGCGAAGCTCAGCACCTGGCGCCCAGCGACACGGCGTTGCCAGATGGCAAAGGCCTTGTCATCGAGATTGAGCACGGCCACGCCCTGCTCGGAAAGCCCATCGAGAATCTCGCCCTTGGCTTCGACTATTTTCTCTGGCCCGCCAAACTCGCCGACATGAGCATTGCCGGCATTGGTGAGGATGGCCACCTGCGGCCGGGTCAGGCTGACGGTGTAGGCGATCTCGCCGACATGGTTGGCGCCCAGTTCGATCACCCCGGCGCGATGCTCAGGCGCCAGCTCCAGCAGGGTAAGCGGGGCGCCGAGGTCGTTGTTGAGATTGCCACGGGTGGCCAGCACGGCGCCGCCCAGGCCGACACGCAAGATGGCGGCGAGCATTTCCTTGACGCTGGTCTTGCCGCTGGAGCCGGTGACGGCGACCAGCGGGCCGGTGAAGGCCTGGCGATTCAGAGCACCGAGCTGACCGAGGGCCAGACGGGTATCGGCAACCAGCAGTTGCGGCAACGTCAGGCCTTCCACCTCGCGCTCGACCAGCGCGGCAACGGCACCCTTGGCGGCAACGTCGGCCAGGTAATCGTGACCGTCGAAACGCGGCCCGGTCAGCGCCACGAACAGTTGTCCGGCCGCGATGGTACGGCTGTCGGTGCCAACCGCGGAAAAGGCCACATCGGCACCGATCAGACGCGCACTGAGGTCGGCGGCGACGTCGCTGAGCAGCCAGGGCTTAAGCATGAGCGGCCTCCCAGGCCGCCAGGGCCTTGTTCGCTTCGATCAGATCGGAGAACGGCTGACGCACACCCATGATTTCCTGGTAGTCCTCATGCCCCTTGCCCGCCAGCACCAGCACGTCGCGGGCCTCAGCCTGGGCGACCAGGCGGGCGATGGCATCGCCACGGCCGTGAATGAACTGCACCTTGTCCGGCGCGACGAAGCCGGCATGGATGTCCGCGACGATCTGCGCCGGGTCCTCACTGCGCGGGTTGTCATCGGTCACCCATACCCCATCGGCCAGGCGTTCGGCCACTGCCGCCATCAGCGGGCGCTTGCCGCGATCACGGTCACCACCGCAGCCGAACAGGCAGAGCAGACGGCCTTCGACATGCGGGCGCATGGCTTCGAGTACTTTTTCCAGGGCATCCGGAGTGTGCGCGTAATCCACCACCAGCAGCGGCTTGTCGCCGCCACCGAGGCGCTGCATGCGGCCAGCCGGCCCTTGCAGTTGCGGCAGCACCTTGAGAATTTCGTCGAGGGCGTAGTCCATGCCCAGCAGGGCACCGACCACCGCCAGCAGGTTGCTCAGGTTGAAGCGGCCGAGCAGATTACTGCGCAGCATGCCCTCGCCACGCGGCGTGACCAGGTGAGCGCGCACGCCATGATCATCGAACTGCGCGTCGCGGCAATACAGGTAGGCGTCGGAGTGCGCCAGGCTGTAGCCAATCAGGCGCGACTCGTGCGGCTGCTGCGCAAGCTCACGACCGAAGGCGTCATCCAGGTTGATCACCCGGCAACGCAGGTTCGGCCAGGCGAACAGCTTGGCCTTGGCGGCACCATAGGCCTGCATGCTGCCGTGGTAATCGAGGTGATCACGGGACAGGTTGGTGAACACCGCGACATCGAACTCCAGCGCCGCGACACGCCCCTGATCCAGACCATGGGAGGAGACCTCCATGGCCACCGCACGGGCACCGGCCTGCTTGAGCGAAGCCAGGGTGAACTGCAGGCCGACCGGATCCGGCGTGGTGTGTTTGCTTTGCTCCAGCGCACCATGGAAACCGTTGCCCAGGGTGCCGACGATGCCGCATGGCTGACCGAGCAGATCCAGCGCCTGCGCCAGCAACTGGCTGACGCTGGTCTTGCCGTTGGTGCCGGTGATGCCGACCAGATGCAGGCTGCGGCTCGGCTCGCCATAGAAGCGCCCGGCGATGGCCGAGAGCTGCCCAGCCAGCCCCTTGACCGGCACCAGCACGGCGCTGTCGGCATGCATGGGCGCAGCCCCTTCGGCCTCGAACGCCACCGCAGCGGCACCACGGGCGATGGCATCGGCGATATGCACACGGCCATCCTGCTGGGTGCCGGGCACGGCCAGGAACAGATCGCCCGGGCGCACCTTGCGGCTGTCCAGGGTCAGTTCGCGCACCAGCACACTGCTCTCGGCAACAGGCAACAATTGATTGAGCGGCATGGGCATCAGTTACGCCCTCCCTGGCTAGCTGCGGCCACTTTCTGCTCGTCCGACGGCAGGTTGTCCGGTGCGATGTTCATCAAACGCAGGGAACCGGCCATGACCTTGCTGAATACCGGCGCCGAGATCAGGCCGCCGTAATAAGCGCCCTTGCCGGGTTCGTCGATCACCACCACCAGGGCGATGCGCGGATCCTGCGCCGGGGCGAAACCGGCGAACAGCGAGCGGTAGGCGTTCTCGCGATAACCTTTGCTGCCCACGCTGATCTTGCGCGCGGTACCACTCTTGCCGGCCACGTGATAACCCGGCACCTGCGCACGGAATACGCCGCGCGGCGCCTCGACCACTTGCTGCAACATCCCTTGCAGGGTGGTGGCGACATCCTTGGGCACCACCTGCATCGAGCCGGGCTTGCCGTCCATACGGATCATCGACAGCGGAACCATGGAGCCGCCATTGGCCAGGGTCGCGTAGGCATGGGCCAATTGCACCGCGGTGACAGACAAGCCGTAGCCATAGGACAGCGTGGCCGTTTCCGCCTCGCGCCACTTGCGATGGTTGGGCAGGTTGCCGACCCGCTCACCAGGGAAACCCAGGCCGGTATCACGGCCGAAGCCCAGCTTGCTCATGGTGTCGTAGATGCGCTCGCCGCCGATATCGAAGGCCACCTTGCTCATGCCGACGTTACTGGAGTTGATCAGGATGCCGGTCAGATCCAGCGCCGGCCCTTCCGAACGGGTCACGTCACGAATGGTGTAACGACCGATGCGCAGCGTGCCATTGCCCACCTGCACCACATCACTGGGCTTCCAACGCCCGGTCTCCAGCGCTGCGGCCATGGACAACGGCTTCATGGTGGAGCCCGGCTCGAACACGTCGATCATGGCGCGGTTACGCATCGCCGCCGGAGTCAGGCTGCGGCGGTTGTTGGGGTTGTAGGTGGGATGGTTGACCATGGCCAGCACTTCGCCGGTCTTCACGTCGACCATCACCAGGCTGCCGGCCTTGGCGTCGTTTTCCAGCAGCGCGTTACGCAGTTCGCGATGGGCCAGGTATTGCAGGCGCAGGTCGATGGACAGCGCCAGGGACTTGCCGGCCTTGGCGTTCTGCGCCACCTGCACATCCTTGATCAGCTTGCCGCGACGATCCTTGAGCACCTGGCGCTTGCCCGGCACGCCAGCCAGCCAGTCTTCGTAGGCCAGCTCCATGCCTTCACGGCCACGGTCGTCGATGTCGGTGAAGCCGACGACATGGGCCGCCACTTCGCCAGCCGGATAGAAACGGCGGAACTCTTCGATGGAATAAACGCCCGGTACCTTGAGATCGAGCACGCGCTGACCGTTCTCCGGGGTCAGGCCGCGTACCAGATACATGAACTCGCGATCCTTGTTCTGCTCCAGGCGCTCGGCGAAGCTGGCCGGATCCTGGCCCAACGCGGCAGCCAGCGCCGGCCACTTGTCGCGCGCAGCCTGCAGCTCCTTGCCGTTGGCCCAAAGGGTGGTGACCGGTGTGCTGACCGCCAGCGGCTCGCCGTTGCGGTCGGTGATCAGGCCGCGGTGCGCGGGAATCGGAATGTGCCGCACGCTGCGCGCATCGCCATGGGCCTTGAGGAAGTCATGGTCGAGCACCTGCAGATCGAGCATGCGCCAGGCGATGGCCCCCACCATCAAGGCGAGCAGTGCCAGCACCAGGCGAAAACGCCAGGGATAGAGCGCGCCTTCGAGACCGATCATGGCTGCACCATGCGCACGGCGGCGGGGTCGGGAATATGCATCTTGAGCTGCTCGCTGGCCAGCGTCTCGATGCGGTTGTGCGCCGTCCAGGTGCTCTGCTCGAGAATCAGGCGGCCCCATTCGGCCTGCGCCTTGTCGCGCACGCTCAGCTCGCCATAAAGGTCATTGAGCAGCTGACGACTCCAGTGGGCGCTGTAGGACACGGCCACCGCCGACACCAGAATGGCGAGAAACAGCGCCAGCAACAGCAGGCTGCCGCCGGGCATGGACTTGCCGAAACGCCGGCTCATCGCAGCTTCTCCGCGATGCGCATGACTGCGCTACGTGAGCGCGGGTTGGCCTTGAGTTCGGCCTCGCTGGCGAATACCGGCTTGCCGATCAGCTTCAGGCGCGGCTCGAAGGCCTTGGGGATGATCGGCAGGTCACGCGGCAGCTTGTCCGCCTCGCCCTTGGCCTGACGCTTCATGAACTGCTTGACGATGCGATCTTCCAGGGAGTGGAAGCTGATCACCACCAGGCGCCCCCCCACTTCCAGCGAGTCCAGCGCCGCCTCGAGGCCGCGTTCGAGATCGCCCAGCTCGTTGTTGACGTGAATACGAATGCCCTGGAAGGCGCGCGTCGCCGGGTTCTTGCCCTTCTCCCAGGCGGGGTTGGCATCGGTCAGCACCTTGGCCAGATCGGCGGTGCGCGTGAACGGCTGCTCGGCACGGCGCTGCACCACGGCACGGGCCATGCGCTTGGCGAAACGCTCCTCGCCGTACTCCTTGAGCACGCGGGCGATTTCCTCTTCGTCAGCCGTGGCGATCCAGTCGGCGGCACTGACCCCGACCTGCGGATTCATACGCATGTCCAGCGGGCCGTCATTGAGGAAACTGAAGCCGCGCTCGGGGTCATCCAGTTGCGGCGAGGAAACTCCCAGATCCAGCAAAATCCCCGAGATAGAGCCATTCAGGCCGCGGACAGCCAACTCATCGGAAAGTTCAGCAAAACTGCGCTGTACAACGACAAAGCGGCCGTCATCGGCCGCCAATGCTTTCCCGGTGGCTATTGCCAGGGGATCCTTGTCGAACCCCAGCAGCCGTCCTCCCGGGCCAAGCTTGTGCAAGATGAGCCGGCTGTGCCCTCCACGACCGAAGGTGCCATCGATATAGCAGCCATCAGCGCGCACAGCCAGGCCCTCGACGGCTTCGGCGAGCAGCACGGTGATATGGCGGAAGTCGCTATCGGTCATGGTCACAGGATCAGGTCACGGAGGTCATCGGAAAGAGCACCTGGTTCCTTGATGGCAGCCAGGTCGGCTTCGGCTACGGCATTCCAGGCGTCTTCATCCCAGAGTTGAAACTTGTTCAGCTGGCCAACGAGCATCGCTCGCTTGTCCAGCTTGGCGTAGCCGCGCAAGCGCGGCGGAACGAGAAAACGGCCACTGCCATCGAGCTCGAGGTCGACGGCATTACCGATCAGCAGACGTTGCAGGCGGCGGTTCTCTTCACGAAAGGAAGCCAGCTCACGCAGCTTGCTCTCGATCAGCTCCCACTCGGGCAGGGGATAGACGCAAAGGCAGGGATCGACGGCATCGATGGTCACGATAAGCTGCCCAGCACAACGCGCAACGAGCTCATCACGATACCGACTCGGCATCGCAAGGCGCCCCTTGGCGTCAAGACTGATGGCGTTAGCTCCGCGAAACACGGCTGCGCTTCCCCTGTAATTAGCTTCCCATGCCCATAAATACCCACTTCGTACCACTTTTCACCACTCGCGCACACTATAGGAACGCAGCCGCCCCACAGTCAAGGCGCGCCAGAACGGAAAAATCCTTACAGGACGGAGATTTAGCGAATAAAAGCGAGGGAGAAAGCGATGCCAGAACAGGCAAGACTGTGCAAAATCCAGCCAATCCATAGAGCTGAATTTCAAACTTAAAGTAATTTGTTAAGAGTAAGATTTTTTCGGTATCAAACCGACGAGAACTAGAAGCGCATCACAAAGGAAGGAGGGAGGAGAGTCGATCTGTAAGCCGGGTTCTGTCGAGGACAGCCATTCCTCTACGGCGTACATCACTGCACGCCTTTAGCAACCTACCCGGTTCCAGCGCGGGCCACGCCGATGGAACCCTATTTGGTCTTGCTCCGAGTGGGGTTTACCTAGCCACGGACTGTTGCCAGCCGTGCGGTGCGCTCTTACCGCACCTTTTCACCCTTACCGGCACTTGCGTGCTTAGGCGGTTGTTTTCTGTGGCACTTTCCGTAGGCTCGCGCCTCCCAGGCGTTACCTGGCACTCTGCCCTATGGAGCCCGGACTTTCCTCCCCCTTCTTGCGAAGGCAGCGACTGTCCGATCGACTCTCCGTTGCCAAGGGTAACAAAGCGGCAAGCCGCAAGCTACCGGAACGCGTGCCGTCCCCTGCTCTTTCTTGCAGCTTGAAGCTTGCCGCTTGTGGCTTATTTCTGGCGCTCCAGCGCCACCTGATACAGCAGGTTCTTGCGCACCCCGGTGATCTGCGCTGCCAGCGCGGCCGCGCGCTTGAGCGGCATTTCCGCCAGAAGCAGATCGAGCACGCGCAGAGCTTCGGCGCTGACCGCCTCCTCCCCCTCCGGCGCCTGCCAGCCGGCCACCAGCACCACGCACTCGCCCCGCTGCTGATTGGTGTCCGCAGCAACCCACTCGCACAACTCAGCCAGCGGCAACCCCTGCAAGGTCTCGAACGTCTTGGTCAGCTCACGCGCCAACAAGGCCGGACGCTCACCACCGAACACCGCGCGCATGTCTTCCAGGCATTCGAGGATACGGTGCGGCGCTTCGTAGAAGATCAGCGTGCGCGGTTCCTCGCGCACCTGCTCCAGGCGCGCGCGACGCCCCGCCGCCTTGGCCGGCAGAAAGCCCTCGAAAATGAAGCGATCCGAGGGCAGCCCCGCCGCCGACAGCGCCGCGATCAGCGCACAGGCGCCGGGCACCGGCACCACCGGCATACCCGCGGCGCGCACCTGGCGCACCAGGTGGTAACCCGGATCGGAGATCAGCGGTGTGCCGGCATCGGAGATCAATGCGACATCCTCACCGGCCTGCAACCTGGCGAGGAAACGCCCACCCTGCTCACGCTCGTTGTGTTCATGGCAGGCCGCCAGCGGCGTCTGAATGCCGAAGTGCTGCAGCAGTCGCGCCGAATGACGGGTGTCTTCGGCGGCGATCAGCGCCACCTCGCGCAGGATCCGCAACGCCCGCGCGCTGATATCGTCGAGATTGCCAATGGGCGTGGCGACCACATAGAGGGTGCCGGGCTGGACACTGGTAATGGCGCTCTGACTCATGGGGCCTGCAGCCCCGCTAACTGATACATGTCTTTCTCCGCTGTGAAGCCGCAGCTTACCCGATCCGGGCGTTCGGCCTCGTTCACCAGGGCGACAGCTTGCCTGCCAATGCAGACGATTGCGACCCGACCACCATCCATTATGCGTGCTCGTGCATGGCAAACGAGCCTGACCCCATCGAGGCGAGCACGCGAGCACCGAGCGCGGCCTCATTGTCCTCTGATGCGGCCATACCTACAGACATCATGACTGTGCCGGTGTCTGGAGCAACGCTTCCACCGCCCAGATCCATTGGCCGATCAGCCTCTGATCGTGCTCCGGATGGCTGACCAGAACGCTCGAGAGCGACAAGCCGCGCAGAAAAGCGATGCTCAAGGCCTTGACTGCCGCATAGTTGGGATTGTCGACGATGGCCGAGAACAGGCTGTCGACCACTCGCTCGCGCTCGACCCGGGCATCGCGCTCCGCGCTCCTGACCGCTGCCTGCAGATCTGCATCGGTTCTGGCCGCTCCCCAGAGCTCCAGCTCCGCCAGATAGGCGGGCTGCACGCTCATGCTGGCCAGGGTGCGGACGGCCCGCTCCACAGGATTGTCGATATGGCTCATGGCCGACTCTGCCCGGCGCACCGCCTCGTCGTTGCGCCGCACCAGTTCGGCGATGGTGGCCGAGAGCAACGCTGCATGGGTCGGGAAGTGGTGCAGCAACGCACCCCGACTGGCTCCGCAGCGGCGCTGTACTTCCAACGTGGTGGTGCGCGCAACGCCACATTCGATCAATGAGGCGACCGCCGCATCCAGAAATCGCTGACGCGTGGCCTGCGCCTTGGTAGTGAGGGGCGTGGTGTTCTGCATGAGGACTCATCAAAGAGGTGAATGAGAGAAACAGTCAGCATTGACTGTTTATCGACGGACTCCTACAGTCAATTCTGACTGTTCCACCCCCGAACGAACAACACTGGAGCCTCCGATGCCCGCCTTCACCACCGTTACCATCGAGCAAGACCCGCAGTCGCCCCGCGTAGCCCGCCTCCTGCTCAACCGCCCCCAACGCCTGAACGCGATCACCGAACAGACGCCCGGCGATATCCGGGCGGCGGTGGAATGGGCGGAGGCCAACGATGAGGTTCATGTCATCGTCGTCGAAGGCGCCGGCAAGGGCTTCTGTGGCGGCTATGACCTGAGCGACTACGCCGAACAGCTCACCGACCACCCCTGCCAGCAGGAAGGTCATCCGTGGGATCCGATGGTCGATTACGCTGCCATGAAGCGCAACACCGAAGACTTCATGAGCCTGTGGCGCTGCAGCAAGCCGACCATCGCCAAGGTTCATGGCCATGCGGTGGCCGGCGGCAGCGACATCGCCCTGTGCTGCGACCTGCTGGTGATGGCCGAAGACGCCAAGATCGGCTACATGCCCACCCGCGTGTGGGGCTGCCCGACAACCGCGATGTGGACGTACCGCCTCGGCTTCGCCCGGGCCAAGCAACTGATGTTCACTGGCGATGTGATCGATGGCAGGCAAGCGGCGCAATGGGGGCTGGCCAACGAAGTGGTGCCAAACAGCGAGCTGGAATCAGCCACCATGGCCCTGGCCAATCGCATCGCCGGCGTGCCCAAGTCGCATCTGGCGATGCACAAGCTGGTGGTGAATCAGGTGATGCTGAACATGGGCATCGAACAGAGCCAGATGATGGCCACCCTGTTCGACGGTATTACCCGCCACAACCCGGAGGGCCTCTGGTTCCGCCGCTACGCCCAGGCCGAAGGCTTCAAGGCCGCCGTCGAATGGCGCGATAGCGGCCGGCCGATTCCCGAGCGCGACGAGGCCCGTGAACGCATCCGCGAACTCGACCAGCGCCGGGGCCAATAACCCGGTAATTGGCCTGCCTGCCCTGAGCGATGCCGATACCCCGGCAGGCTCGACCACTTCACGCCGCGCTGCGGGCGACGCTCGTTCGCAGCCTGCCTGCACGGCTTGCTGCGCGCCTTGCGCAGCGAAGGAGACTTCTGTGTCAGCGACCCTCCCGAACACCAGCGTCTGCCTGCAACAGCGTATGCAGTCGTGCCCGACTCCCTTCGACCTGCTTGCCTGCTCGGCGGCGCAGCATCCCCATCACCCGGCTCTCGAGTACCTCTGTGCCGACGGCATGGGAGCCGGCGCAACGCTCGACTATGACGCACTGCTTGCCGAGGTTCGGGCAGTCGCCCAGGCGCTGGCGGCACGCGGCATCCAGCGCCACGATTGCGTGGCGATCCTGCTGCCCTTCGTGCCCCAGGCGGTGACAGCCCTGATTGCCGCTACCTGCTTAGCCGTCGCGTTCCCGGTCAATCTGCTGCTGTCGGCAGAGGCTCTACGCAGTCAATTGGCACTCTCGGGTTGTCGTGTGGTGATCAGCATGGGGCCGCATCCGGCATTGGATGTGTGGGAGCGCCTGCAGATGGCCCTCGACGGCATGCGCAACCCGCCTGAGGTCATTGCAGTCTCCGTCGGCGGCGGCAGCGGCACGGCGCAACCCTGGGATGAACTGCTTGCACCATCGACCGCGGAGCTGCCGGCCAACGACCCCGAGCGCGTGGGGTTGCTGATTCATACCGGTGGCACGACAGGCCTGCCGAAGCTGGCCCGGCTCTCCCTGCGCAACATGGCCTCAGCCTCGCTCATGGCTGCTTCAGGCCTGGGCCTGGGCACTAGCGAGCGGTTGCTCAGTGGCCTGCCGCTGTTTCACGTCGGCGGCGCCATCGACGCGCTGCTCGCCACCTTGTCGACAGGTGCGACCCTGGTATTTCCCTCACTGCTCGGCATGCGCAGCCGCAAGGTCATCGATGACATATGGAAGATCGTGGACGCTCAGCGCATCACCTTGCTCGCCGGGGTGCCCACTACCCTCGCAGCCATCGCCGAAACCTCAACCGAAGGGGCCGATCTCCATGAATTGAGAGCGCTCATGACAGGTGGCTCACCTTTACCCCAGGAGCTGTTCCTGCGTCTGCAGGCAAAGACCGGCAAGCCGGTTTGCCAGCTTTACGGCATGACCGAATCCAGCGGCATCGCAACGGCGCAACGCACCGATGGCCGCCCCGTTTCACTCAGCGCGGGCAAGCCCGTGCCAAACGTCGAGATCTGTCTGGGGAGCCCCGACAGTGGTCTTCACCCAGGAGCCAGAGGGGAAATCCTGGTGCGTGGCCCCAATGTGTTCAAAGGCTATCTGACCGCCGAAGGGGTCATCGGGGATCCCAACGGGGGCTGGCTGCACTCGGGGGATCTGGGCGAAGTCACAGCGGCAGGTGAACTGCGAGTGGTGGGCCGCGCCAAGGACGTGATCATACGCAGCGGCCATAACATCGACCCGCAGATGATCGAGGACGCCGCCCTGGCGCACCCGGATGTGCTACAGGCAGCCGCTGTCGGCATGCCGGATGACTATGCCGGTGAAGTGCCGGTGCTGTACCTCGTGCCCCGAGCAGGGGTTGTGCTCGCGCTGGATGAGCTGACGACCTTCATCGCTGCCCGGATCGCGGAACCGCCCGCGCGCCCCCGCCATGTGTTCATGCTCGATGAACTCCCCCTGACCCCGTTCGCCAAGGTGGCGAGATTTCGCTTGCGCCAATTGGCCGTGGAATATCGCGCGAACGAGATCATCGCAGGCCTGGTGCCCGGTATTGGCGTCAGCTGCGACGACCCGGCAGGGAAAGAGATTCGGCTCGATGGCGGCTCGAGCCTCGCACCGCAACGACTTGAAGAGATCGGCCAGGCACTGGCCAGGTTCGACCTTCGGATAAAGGCCTGCGACGAGGGCTGCGCGGGAGGCGATGAACCGACAGAGCGCTGAGGGCAAGGCTCAGCACTCGTCCGCGAGCGCAAAACGGCTCGTTGCTTGAATGGGTGCTCATTCTGATGGCTTGCGCACCCAGCGACATCGCGCCGACCTCAGCCCTTGGGTACAATCGCCGCTCGTTTTGCTCAAGTATCAGGATGACCCGATGATCGCTAGCCTGCGCCCTCTCTCAGCACTCTTCCTAGCGGGCTTGCTCGCCGCCTGCGCCAGCTCGCCCTCCAACAACCTGGGCCAGCTACCGCGTACGCCACAAGCCAGCATCGAGCAGATGCTGCAACAGGCTGCCGAGAGCAAGCCGGAACAAGCCGCCCTGCTGCGTCTGTCGGCTGCCGACCAGGCCTACCAGCAGAAAGACATCGCACGTGCCTCGCGCATTCTCGAGCAACTCGACCTCAACGGCCTGCAACCGGCGCAGCAGATCTTCGCCAGCACCCTGAGCGCCGAGCTAGCTCTGGCCCGCAAGCAGCCCAAGAGTGCCCTGCAGGCCCTGCAGCACCCCAGCCTGGAGCGTCTGGCAGAACTGCCGGTGGAGCAACAGGTGCGCACGCAACTGGTTCGCGCCCGCGCCCTGGAGGCCGACGGCCAGATACTGGCCGCAGCCCGCGAGCGCGTGTTCATCGCGCCGCTGCTGAGCGGCCAGGTCGCCAGTGATAACCAGGAGAAAATCTGGGAACTGGTTTCCAGCCTGCCTCCGCAGACCAGTGCCGGTGCCGACAACGACCTGGCCGGCTGGCTGGAACTGGCCCGCCTGATCAAGGAAACGCCGACCCTGGAGCAACAGCAGGCCGCCATCGACGACTGGGTGGCGAAAAACCCGCAACACCCGGCCGCCGAGCAATTGCCGCAAGCCCTGGTCAAGCTGCGTGAGCTGGCCAGCCAGCCACTGACTCGCATCGCCCTGCTGCTGCCACAGGAAGGTCAGTTGGCCGGTGTCGCCCGCGCCCTGCGTGACGGCTTCCTGGCCGCGCACTTCCAGGCCGAGCAAGCCGGGCAGAACCCACCGCAGATCAAGCTGTACGACAGCTCGCGCATCGGTTCGCTGGACGCCTTCTACCAACAGGCGCAGGCCGATGGCGTGCAACTGGTGGTCGGCCCGCTGGAGAAGCCGCTGGTCAAGCAGCTCAGTGAACGCGAGAAGCTGCCGATCACCACCCTGGCACTCAACTACAGCGATGCCGGTCAGGAAGGCCCGGCGCAACTGTTCCAGTTCGGCCTGGCCGCCGAGGACGAGGCCCGCGAGGTTTCCCGCCGTGCCTGGGCAGACGGCATGCGCCGCGCCGTGGCCCTGGTGCCGCGTGGCGAATGGGGCGACCGCGTGTTGGATGCCTTCCGCCAGAGCTGGCAGGCCCAGGGCGGCACCCTGATCGCCGCCGAGCACGTCGACCAACCCGTCGAGCTGGCCCGGCAGATCGCCGACCTGTTCCAATTGCGTGAAAGCGAAGCCCGCGCCCGCCGCCTGCAGAATACCCTCGGCACCAGCCTCGATGCGCAGCCGGCACGCCGCCAGGACATCGACTTCATCTTCCTCGCCGCCACCCCGCAGCAGGCCCAGCAGATCAAACCCACACTGGCCTTCCAGTACGCCGGCGACGTGCCGGTTTACGCCACCTCGCACCTCTTCACCGGCGCCCACAGCCAGGCGCAGTATCAGGATCTGGAGGGTATCCGCTTCTGTGAAACACCGTGGCTGCTGGATGCGCAGGATCCGCTGCGTCAGCAGGTTGCCGAACAGTGGCCGCAAGCGGGTGGCAGCCTGGGCCGTCTGTACGCCATGGGCGTCGATGCCTACCGCCTGGCACCGCGCCTGGGCCAGCTCAAGGCCCTGCCGGAATCGCGCATCGACGGCCTCTCCGGCACCCTCAGCCTGAGTGCCACGCAACGCATCGAGCGTCAGTTGCCCTGGGCCGAGTTCCGCGACGGTCAGGTGCAACGCCTGCCCGACAGCCTCAATTGAGCGCCCATAACGACCTGGGTCGAGCCGCCGAACAGGCGGCTCGGCAGCATCTGGAACGTAATGGCCTGCGCCTGATCGAACAGAACTGGAGCTGTCGCCGCGGCGAGCTCGATCTGGTCATGCTCGATGGCGATACAGTAGTATTCGTCGAAGTCCGCGCCCGTCGTCACAGCGCCTGGGGCGGCGCCCTGGAAAGCATTGATGCCCGCAAACGCAACAAGCTGATCAGCGCGGCCGAACTGTTTCTCCAGCAACACGCTCGTTGGACCCGCCACCCCTGCCGCTTCGACGTGGTCGCCATCAGCACTGGCGATACCGCGCACCTCGACTGGATCAAGAACGCCTTCGACGCCTGACGGCCGCACACTCAAGGTTTTAACCGATGGACATGCAATCGCGAATCCGCCAACTCTTCCAAGCCAGCATCGACACCAAGCAGCAGGCCATGGACGTTCTGGTGCCCTACATCGAACATGCCAGCCTGATCATGGTTCAGGCGCTGCTCAACGAAGGCAAGATTCTTTCCTGTGGCAACGGCGGCTCGGCCGGCGATGCCCAGCACTTCTCCTCCGAGCTGCTCAACCGCTTCGAGCGTGAGCGCCCCAGCCTGCCGGCCATCGCCCTGACCACCGACAGCTCGACCATCACCTCGATCGCCAACGACTACAGCTACAACGAGGTGTTTTCCAAGCAGATTCGTGCACTGGGCCAGCCCGGAGACGTTCTGCTGGCCATTTCCACCAGTGGCAACTCAGCGAATGTCATCCAGGCCATCCAAGCTGCCCATGATCGCGAGATGACCGTCGTCGCCCTGACCGGCCGCGACGGTGGCGGCATGGCCTCGCTGCTGCTGCCGGAAGACGTGGAAATCCGCGTACCGGCGAAAGTCACCGCACGAATTCAGGAGGTTCACCTGCTGGCCATCCATTGCCTCTGCGACCTGATCGACAGTCAATTATTCGGGAGTGAAGAATGAAGCGTTCCGCCGTTATCCTCGCCACCCTGGCCGTTGTCCTGAGCCTGGCCGGCTGTGGCAGCCGCAGCATCGGTAACAAGATCGACGACCAGTTCCTCGGCCCTGACGTGGCCGCCAGCATCAGCAACGCCAATCCCGACCTGAGCAGCCCCACCTCGCGTATCGTGGTCACCGCCTACAACGGTGTGATCCTGCTGGCCGGGCAGACGCCGCGCGCCGAGCTCAAGGATCTCGCCGCGCAGCGCGCACGCAGCGTGCAGGGGGTGAAGAAGGTCTATAACGAACTGCAGGTGCAACAGCCCGCCTCGCTGCTGGCACGCAGCAACGACTCGCTGCTGACCACTCGCATCAAGGCGCAGATGCTGACCGACAGCAGTGTCCCCAGTGCTGACATCAAGGTGATCACCGAGAACGGCATCGTCTACCTGATGGGCGTGGTCAACCGCGCCGAAGCCAACGCCGCCACCAACGTGGTACAGGGCGTCTCCGGGGTGCAGAAAGTGGTACGACTGTTCGAGTACACAAACTGAGCTGCAAGCCGCAAGCTACAAGCCGCAAGTAAAACGGGCGCCCCAGGGCGCCCGTTGTTTTTGCTCTTACTTGTCGCTTGCAGCTTGAAGCTTGCCGCTTATTTGACCACTTTCAGACTCGGCCGCCCGCTCGGGCGTGGTGGTTCGCCGCCATCATCCGGGCCATCGTCTTCCGGGCCCTGTTCCTCGCCCTGAGGCGCGGTGTGTGGCTCTGCATCGAAGACCATGCCCTGGCCGTTCTCCCGCGCATAGATCGCCAGGATCGCCTCGGATGGCAGGTAGAGGCTGTGCGCCACGCCACCGAAACGCCCCTCGAAGCTCACGGCCTGGTTGTCCATGTGCAGGTCGCGCACCGCAGTGGGCGACGCATTGAGCACGATCTGCCCATCATTGGCGAAACCTGGCGGCACACGCACGCCGGGGTATTCGGCATTGACCAGCAGGTGCGGCGTGCAGTCGTTATCGACGATCCATTCGTACAGGGCACGGATCAGGTAGGGACGACTGGAATTCATGGTGTCTCCTCCTCGCGCGTCAGCGCATGTCTCGTTCGACGCTGGAAAGGCTGGCCCGGAAGCTTTCACGGGCGAACTGGCGCTCCATGTAGTCGAGCAACGGCTTGGCCGGCCGCGGCAGTTCGATGCCCAGCACGGGCAAGCGCCACAGTATAGGTAACAGGCAGCAGTCGACCAGGCTCAGTTCTTCACTGAGAAAGAAAGGCTTGTCGGCGAACAGCGCCGATACGCCGGTCAGGCTCTCGCGCAGTTCCTTGCGCGCCAGGGCCTTGTCGGCCTCTTTGTTGCGCGCATCGAGAATCCGGTCGACCAGCGAACACCAGTCGCGCTGGATGCGATGCATGAGCAGACGGCTGTTGGCCCGCGCCACCGGATACACCGGCAACAGCGGCGGGTGTGGATAACGCTCGTCCAGATATTCCATCACCACGGAGGATTCGTACAGCGCCAGGTCACGATCGACCAGAGTGGGCACGGTGCCGTAGGGGTTGGCTTCGGCCAGCTTGGGCGGGCAACGCCCGGACTCGACCTCGATGATCTCGACGCTGACGCCCTTCTCGGCGAGCACCAGACGCACCCGATGACAATAATGGTCGGCGGGGTCGGAGTAGCAGGTCAACCTATTGGTCACCGCCATGGCGATCCTCCTCGCTTTTATATTCCAGAAACACGAAAAATGATCAGAAGCGGTTTTGCCATCGCCCGCCACGGCAAGCGATGAGAGACGCAAACGCTTCGAGCAACTCCTGACTCGCAGGCACTTGCCATGCTAGGCAGCACCAGGATCCTCAAGCACAAAAACCTGCGCGCCCATCAGGGCGCGCAGGTTTCGGGCAGAGTCGCAACGACTTAGTGAACGTCCTTCCAGTACTCGCGCTTGAGCAGGTAGGCGAACACGAAGAAGAACGCCAGGTACAGCAGCACGTAGGTGCCGATGCGCTGGGACTTCAGCTTGACCGGGTTGGCCGAGTAGGCCAGGAAGGTCACCAGGTTCTTGATCTTGTCGTCGAACTCGGCCTCGCTCAGGGTGCCGGTGTTGGGCTCGACGACGAGTTGATCGCAGGCCTCATGGGTGATCGGCGTGCCGGTCAGCGGGTCGAACTGCTTCTTGCCGTCGGTGACCACCTGAACCTGCTTGCAACCGATGACCTGGTTGCCCTGCAGACCAGCCAGCACGTTGGGCATGCCCACGTTCGGGAATACCGTGTTGTTGACGCCCAGCGGACGGGTCGGGTCGGCGTAGAAGCTGCGCAGGTAGGTGTACAGCCAGTCGTTGCCACGTACACGAGCCACCAGGGTCAGGTCGGGCGGAGCGGCACCGAACCAGACCTTGGCATCTTCCGGATGCATGCCGTTCTTCATATGGTCGCCGATCTTGGCGCCGGTGAAGACCAGGTTTTTCATCATCACTTCTTCGGGGATGCCAAGATCCTTGGCAACCCGCTCGTAACGCTGAAACTTGGCCGAGTGGCAACCCATGCAGTAGTTGGCGAAGGTACGTGCGCCGTCCTGCATGGCAGCCTTGTCGGTCAGGTCGATATCGACCTTGTCCAGATGCACATCCTCACCACCAGCAGCGAACGCCAGAACAGGCATCGCAGCGAATACAAATGCAGCAAATAGCTTTTTCATCAGCCAGTCACCCTTTCCGGAACCGGTTTGGTCTTCTCCATCCTGGTGTAGAACGGCATCAGGATGAAGTACGCGAAGTACAGGACGGTGCACACCTGCGACAGCAGGGTACGGCCCGGAGTCGGAGCCAGCACACCCAGTACGCCGAGGATGACGAAGGAGACGCAGAAGATCAGCAGCCAGATCTTGCTCAGCCAGCCCTTGTAGCGCATCGACTTGACCGGGCTACGATCCAGCCAGGGCAGGACGAACAGCACGGCAATGGCCGCGCCCATGGCGATGACGCCGAGCAACTTGTCCGGCACCGCGCGCAGAATCGCGTAGAACGGGGTGAAGTACCAGACCGGGGCGATGTGAGCCGGGGTCTTGAACGGGTTGGCCTGCTCGAAGTTCGGCTTCTCGAGGAAGTAACCGCCCATCTCCGGGAAGAAGAACACCACGGCGCAGAACACGAAGAGGAAGACCACGACACCGACGATGTCCTTCACGGTGTAGTACGGATGGAACGCGATGCCATCGAGGGGCACACCGTTCTCGTCCTTCTTCTTCTTGATGTCGACGCCGTCCGGGTTGTTCGAGCCGACTTCATGTAGCGCCAGGATGTGCAGCACCACCAGGCCGAGCAGGACGATCGGCAGTGCTATCACGTGCAGGGCGAAGAAGCGGTTCAGGGTGATGCCGGAGATCAGATAGTCACCACGGATCCACTGGGTCAGGTCGTCGCCGATGACCGGGATGGCACCGAACAGCGAGATGATCACCTGGGCACCCCAGTAGGACATCTGGCCCCAGGGCAGCAGGTAACCCATGAAGGCTTCGGCCATCAGGCACAGGTAGATCAGCATGCCGAAGATCCACACCAGCTCGCGCGGCTTCTGGTAGGAGCCGTAGAGCAGACCGCGGAACATGTGCAGGTAGACCACCACGAAGAACGCCGAAGCGCCGGTGGAGTGCAGGTAGCGGATGATCCAGCCGTACTCGACATCACGCATGATGTATTCGACGGAGGCGAAGGCCTCTTCGGCGGATGGGGTGAAGCTCATGGTCAGCCAGATACCGGTGAGGATCTGGTTGACCAGCACCAGCAGTGCCAAGGAGCCGAAGAAGTAGAAGAAGTTGAAGTTCTTCGGTGCGTAGTACTTGGAGAGATGGTCTTCCCACATCTTGGTGGCGGGGAAGCGCGCATCCACCCATTCCATGAATTTGCTCATCAGGCCTTCTCCTGGTCCACACCGATGACGATGACGTCATCCGTCTCGTAGCTATACGGCGGCACCGGCAGGTTCAACGGCGCCGGCTGGGCCTTGTAGACGCGCCCGGCGAGGTCGTAACGGGAACCGTGACACGGACAGAAGTAACCACCCACCCAGTCAGGCCCCAGATCGGCAGGCGCAACTTCCGGACGGAAGGACGGCGAGCAACCCAGGTGGGTGCACAGGCCGACAACTACCAGCAGCTCGGGTTTGATCGAGCGCACGGTCGGATCCACGTAAGGCGGCTGTACCGAGGCCTTGGACTCAGGGTCAGCCATGCGATCATGAATCTTGACGAGGTTGCTCAGAATCTCCTCGGTACGGCGCACGATGAACACCGGCTGACCGCGCCACTCAGCAACCATCTGCTGACCCGCCTCGATCTTGGCGACGTTCACCTTCACCGGTGCCCCGGCCGCCTTGGCCTTGGCACTGGGGAACCATGACCCCACGAACGGAGTCGCAGCACCTACCGCCCCTGCAGCGCCCACCACGGAGGTGGCCGCTACCAGGAAGCGACGCCGGCCTGCATTCACGCCGTCATTGCTCATTCAGTCGTCTCCCATCAGCTTTGTGGCCTGTTGTTCAGGCCTCTACTAAGTAAAAATCGGGCCGCGCAAAAAATTCGCCAAATGGTAAAGAAAAGCCCCTTTTCTGACAAGGTAATTACCTAGCACTAGGCCAGCGAAAGCCTTGTCGGGCGCGGCCTGCGCATATGCGGCACGTTGTCGCAGGATTTTTCCAGCCCCATAAAAAACGCCCAGCTCCGTAAGGAAACTGGGCGCTTTGACAAGCGTAGTCGCGATTAACGCTTGGAGTACTGCGGACGCTTACGCGCTTTGCGCAGACCGACTTTCTTACGCTCGACTTCACGGGCGTCACGAGTGACGTAACCGGCTTTACGCAGCGGGCTGCGCAGGGTCTCGTCGTACTCGATCAGCGCGCGGGTGATACCGTGACGGATCGCACCAGCTTGACCGCTGACACCACCACCGGCAACGGTGACGAAGATGTCGAACTTCTCGACGGTCTCGGTCAGCTCCAGCGGCTGACGCACGACCATGCGAGCGGTCTCGCGGCCGAAGAAGGTATCCAGGCTGCGGTTGTTGATGGAGATGTTGCCAGTACCCGGACGCAGGAAAACGCGTGCGGTTGCAGTCTTGCGACGGCCAGTGCCGTAATTTTGAGTCGCCGACATAGTGAACTATTCCGTTAAATCTTCAGTTCTTGGGGCTGCTGAGCGGTGTGCGGGTGAGCGGCACCCTTGTACACCTTCAGCTTGCGGTACATGTCGCGACCCAGCGGGTTCTTCGGCAGCATGCCTTTGACCGCGGTCTCGATCACACGCTCAGGGGCACGAGCGATCAACTTCTCGAAGTTGATCTCTTTGATGCCGCCCGGGAAACCGGAGTGGGAGTAGTACTTCTTGTCGCTCGCTTTGGCGCCGGTCACACGAACCTGCTCGGCGTTGATCACGACGATATAGTCGCCGGTATCAACGTGCGGGGTGTACTCGGGCTTGTGCTTGCCGCGCAGACGGCTGGCGATTTCGGTGGCCAGACGACCCAGGGTCTGACCTGCAGCGTCGACGACGTACCAGTCGCGCTTAACAGTTTCCGGTTTTGCAGTAAAAGTCTTCATTCGCTATAGCCTCAGGGGCCGCCCTGAAAATAAGACGGCGGATCTTACTGAATGGTGCTTGCTTTGACAAGTCAAAGACAGCCGGAAACAGACGCTATCGGGGGCTCGGGTCAGCGCGTCCGCCACGGCAGGGGGTTCGGTGGGCTAGGCATCCCCACCTTCTCTGTCGGCGAGCTAGGCGTTCCCGCGTCGAGAGCCGCGGAATTATGCCGATTGCAGCGAAAATAGCAACCTGCTTTGATGCATCCTTTTTTCCGCGAGCAAAAAACGAGGAGATCGCCATGCAATATCGTCAGCTCGGCCGCACCGACCTCAAGGTCAGCGCCATCTGCCTGGGCACCATGACTTGGGGTGAGCAGAACAGCGAAGCCGAGGGCCATGCGCAGATCGAACGCGCCAAGGCCTGTGGCGTCAATTTCATCGACACCGCCGAGATGTACCCGGTGCCACCGCGCGCCGAGACCTACAGCAAGACCGAGCAGATCATCGGCAGCTACTTCAAGCAGCGTGGCGACCGCGCCGACTGGATCCTGGCCAGCAAGATCGCCGGCCCCGGCAACGGCATCACGCATATTCGCGACGGCCAGCTCAAATTCAATCGCCAGCACATAGTCGCGGCGCTGGACGCCAGCCTGAAACGCCTGCAGACCGACTGGATCGACCTCTACCAGTTGCATTGGCCGGAGCGCCCCACCAACTTCTTCGGCCAGCTCGGCTACACGCACCGGGACGCCGACTTCACCCCGCTGGAAGAAACCCTGGAAGTGCTCGACGAGCAGATCAAGGCAGGCAAGATCCGCCATATCGGCCTGTCCAACGAAACGCCCTGGGGCACCATGAAGTTCCTGCAACTGGCCGAGAGCCGTGGCTGGCCGCGTGCGGTGTCGATCCAGAACCCCTACAACCTGCTCAATCGCAGTTTCGAGGTAGGCCTGGCCGAGGTGGCGATTCGCGAACAGTGCGGCTTGCTGGCCTATTCACCGCTAGCCTTCGGCATGCTCAGTGGCAAGTACGAAGGTGGCGCACGCCCCGCCGGTGCACGCATCAGCCTGTTCAGCCGCTTCGCCCGCTACACCAACCCGCAGGCGGAGGCGGCCTGCTCGCGCTACGTGGCCCTGGCCCGCGAGCACGGGCTGGATCCGGCGCAGATGGCACTGGCCTTCGTCACCGCACAACCCTTCGTCACCAGCAACATCATCGGTGCCACCAGCCTGGAGCAACTGGACAGCAACCTGGCCAGCGCCGAGCTGAAGCTCTCCGATGAAGTGCTCGCCGGCATCGAGGCGATTCATAAGGGGCAACCCAACCCGGCGCCATAAAAACAAGCTGCAAGCTGCAAGCTGCAAGCTGCAAGCTGCAAAGAGCTAGTGTGCAGGTGGAAACTCCCGCCTGCACATGCTTTTCCTTGGAGCTTGCCGCTTGAGGCTTGTAGCTGCGGTTACACCAACGAACGAGCGATGATTTCCTTCATGATCTCGTTGGTGCCGGCGTAGATGCGTTGCACCCGCGCATCGGCCCAGGCGCGCGCCACTGGATATTCCCACATGAAGCCGTAGCCACCATGCAGTTGCACGCATTCGTCGAGTACCTTGCATTGCAGATCGGTGCTCCAGTACTTGAGCATCGCCGCTGTGGGTACGTCGAGCTTGCCCTCAAGGTGCAACTCCAGGCAGCGGTCGATGAATACCCGGCCAACCTGAAGCTCGGTGGCCATCTCGGCCAGCTTGAAGCGGGTGTTCTGGAAATCCGCCACCGCCTTGCCGAACGCCTTGCGTTCGCGGGTGTAGTCCAGTGTCCATTGCAGCGCTGCCTCGGCCGATGCCAGCGCGCCGACCCCCACGGTCAGGCGTTCCTGCGGCAACTCCTGCATCAGGTAGGCGAAGCCCATGCCCGCCTGGCCGAGCAGATTCTCCTTGGGCACACGCACGTCCTGGAAGAACAGCTCCGAGGTGTCCTGCGCCTTCATGCCCACCTTCTCCAGGCGCTTGCCCTTGGAAAAGCCCGGCGTGCTGGCCTCGACCAGAAACAGGCTGGTGCCCTTGGCGCCGGCCTTGGGATCGGTCTTGGCCACGACTATCACCAGGTCGGCCAGCCAGCCATTGGTGATGAAGGTCTTCGAGCCGTTGATCACGTACTCGTCACCATCGAGCACCGCGCTGGTCTTCACGCCCTGCAGGTCGGAGCCAGCCCCCGGCTCGGTCATGGCGATGGCGGTAACCATCTCGCCGCTCACCAGCTTGGGCAGGTAGTGCTGCTTCAGCGCCTCGCTGCCGTAATGCAGGATGTAGGGCGCGACGATGTCCGAGTGCAGGGAGAAGCCGATGCCGGTCAGACCCAGACGACCGATCTCCTCGATCACCACGGCGCTGTAGAGAAAATCCGCGGCCATGCCGCCGTATTCCTCGGGAAGGTGTGAGCAGAGCAGGCCAGCCTCGCCCGCCTTGTTCCACAGGCTTCGATCGACATGGCCGTCCTTCTCCCACTGTGAGTGATAAGGCACGGCTTCGCGCTCGAGAAACTTGCGCACGCTGTCGCGGAACAGTTCATGGTCGGAGCTGAATATCGTTCTGGGAATCATGGCGCTACCTGAAGTCCGGGGCAGTGAAGAGTTGCTCGACTTTAGCCAAGCAAACGCTTGGTCACACTGGACACATGCGCCAAAAAATAAGACGATCCAGCCAGTGCATGACCACTTAGCCTTCAACAAGAACAAAAAACATGGTTACCCAAGCCCCCCACGCGACCTTGCGCCGTGTCAGCATTCTCGCCACCGACGGTGTCTTCGCGTCGGCCATGATGCAGGCCAAGGACTTCTTCCACATGGCCGGCATCCGCTACGCCAGGCAGCAAGGCCTGGGCTTTGAACCGCCCTTCGAGATCCGCCTGGTCAGCCCGGACGCCCAGCCCATGAACAGTTTCAGCAAGGTTCAGGTGCCTGTGGACGGTGGCCTGGAGAGTTGCGATGTGATCATCCTGCCGGCTTTCTGGGACGACTTCGACGCCCTGCGTCAGCGTTATCCCCAGGTATTGGACTGGCTCAGGCGCCAGCATGCGGCCGGCACGGCGATCTGTGGCGAGGCCACAGGGGTATTCTGGATGGCCGAGGCCGGCCTGCTCGACGGCAAGGAAGCGGCCACCTACTGGCGGTTCTTCGGCGAGTTCGCCGAACGCTTCCCGAAGGTGCAACTGAATCGGGACAAGCATCTGTCCGATGCCGACAACCTCTACTGCGCCAGCGGCGCCACCTCGGCCTGCGACCTGTACATCTATCTGATCGAACGCTTTTGCGGCGTCAGCGTGGCGCAAGGCGTGGCCCGCGACATCCTCTACGAGGTGCAGCGCAGCTACACGCCGGGGCGCATCGGTTTCGGCGGTCAGAAGCTGCATCAGGACGTCGCCGTATTGCAGATCCAGCACTGGCTGGAAGAACACTACGCCGACAAGTTCCGTTTCGAGGACGTGGCTCGTGAGCACGGCATGAGCATCCGCAATTTCATGCGCCGCTTCCAGGCTGCCACCGGCGACAAGCCCCTGCATTACCTGCAGCGGCTGCGCATCGAAACGGCCAAGAGCCTGCTGTCCTCCAGCCGCAAGAGCATCAAGACCGTCAGCTACGAGATCGGTTACGACGATGCCAGCTTCTTCGCCCGCCTGTTCCGCCAACACACCGGGCTGTCTCCCAACCACTATCGCCGACAGTTCCAGCAGCAACCGTGAAGAGCAGCGCGGCAGCCCATCTCGCCGCACTCGTTCGGCGCGGTAACGCCTGCGACTAGACAGCCTGTCTACCGACAAGCCACACCCACCAGAAGATTGGGTATCAGCCCAACCCGCTACCAGTAGAGTGATTGCCGTAAGTCGCCCGCTGCCGCGTGGTAGACACATGCGACCGTGCGCTTGGATGCGCGCTCACAACAACAATAAAGAAGGAGAGTGTCATGGGAGTTTCTCGTGCGCTGCGCCTGGGTGCCCTCGTATCCCTGGTGCTACTGACAGCCTGTACCCCGATCAAACGTTTTGGTGCCAACCAATCGTTGCGCTTCGTGGAGAACAATCTGGTCGGCCCCATGCTGGAAAGTCATGATGCCGACATGGCCTGTTATTCCGGCGCGGCAGTCGCCCCCCTGATCCAGGCCACCAGCGGCCTGGGGGCAGACAACCATCAACTGCTCACCCTGCTCTACCTCACCGCCGGTAGCTGTGCCGAGCAGACCGCCTTCGAGCAGGAACTGCGCTACCTGCGCGCCTCGCGCAGCAAGCAGGTCGAAGAAGCGCAGGACGCACGCATCACCCAGAAGCGCTATGCCGAACTGGCAGCACGGCGCCAGTACCAGTCCTATCAGAACTTCGTCCGCTATTACGAGCAGCGCTTCGACATCAAAGTCGGCGCCGGCTGCCCGGCCTTCGACAAGGACATCGACGAGCTGATCTACCTGCTCGGCCTGATTCAGGGGCTGCAGGCCATCCAGAACGACATCAACTCGCAGAACGCCGTCGGTGTGCCCAAGGACATCGCGGCCAAGACCGAACGCGCCATGACCTGCCTGGACAACGAGAAGTGGTGGGGTGCGCCGATGGCAGCCCGTGCCCTGGTCTGGAACATGCTGCCGGGCAGCGGCGATGGGCAGGATCCCTGGCAGGTAATGGAACAGTCGCGGCAGATCGCCGAGCGCCATGGTGTGCGCCTGGCTCACGCACTGTATGCGATCTCCGCCACGGCGAAGAACGATGAACAACACCTGCGCACCGTTCTGCGCGCCTTCGGCGCCACCGAAGCGCCGGGCAGCAGCTTCAAGCTGGACCAGACCTATGCCCAGGTCGACGCCATCAGCAGCAGCATCGTCATGAACAATGCCGATCGCTACTGGACGGCCAATACCGGCACCCGCACGCCGATCGGTGGCCTGCTGCGTTTCTGGGATGAGAAGCAGCCGGTCGATACCGGCATCGAGATCGACGACCTGCTCTGAGGCAGGTCGTCACAAGCCATCCGCCTCAGCGGCATGACCCGGAGTATCTGCCATGAAGTTTGCCAACCTAGTCGCCCCCGCCCTGTTCAGCCTGGCGCTGGGCGCCGCCCCGCAGGCCTTCGCTCAGAAGATCTGCGTGTTCGACATCCTCGGTGCCCAGGGCGATATCTACAGCATCATGAAGGACTACCAGCTAGCGGCCAATAATTTCGGCGCCAGCATCGAGCTCAAGCCCTATACCGACGAGAAGATCGCTGCAGAGGACTTCAAGGCCGGGCAATGCGACGGCGTGATGATCATGGGCCTGCGCGCCCGCCAGTTCAACAAGTTCACCGGCAGCCTGGAGGCCCTGGGCGCCCTGCCCAGCTACGCGGCACTGAAGACGGTGATCACCACCCTGAGCGCGCCCAAGGCCAGCAAGTTCATGATCAACGGCCCCTACGAAGTGGCGGGCATCGTCCCCATGGGCGCGGCCTACCTGTTCGTCAACGACCGCACCATCGACAACATCAGCAAACTGTCGGGCAAGAAGTTCGCGATCATGGACTACGACAATGCCCAGGCGAAGATGGTGCAGCGCATCGGCGCCCAGCCAGTCGCCTCCGACGTGACCAACTTCGCCGGCAAGTTCAACAACGGCTCGGTGGATGTGGTCGGCGCACCGGCGGCCGCCTACAAACCGCTGGAGCTGCAGAAGGGCATGGGTGAACGCGGCGGTGTAGCGCGCTTCCCGGTATTGCAACTGACCTACCAGTTGGTCATCCGCCCGGATCGCTTCCCCGAGGGTTTCGGGCAGAAGTCCCGCGAATATGCCCTCGGCCAGTACGACCGCGCCATGAGTATCGTCAAGCAGTCGGAAAGCGAGATCGACAACCGCTACTGGATCGACATCCCGCCCGAGGACATGGAGAAGTACACCGTGATGCTGCGTGAAGCGCGTATTTCGCTGACCGACGAAGGCATCTATGACAAGCGCATGATGGCCGTGATGAAGCGCGTGCGCTGCCAGCTCAATCCGGCCGACGCCGAGTGTGCGCAGAACCTCGAATAAGCTCGCATAAGAACAACGAAACGGGGGCGTGCACGCCCCCACTCCGCCTTGACCGTAGAGCCCGCCATGTCCATTGCCTCGACCATGACCAGCCATGACCAACCTGCACCGCCCCAGCCTCTGGAGCGCACCCGGCTTGGCCGGTGGTTTTCCACGCTGCCGGTGTTCCTCCTGCTGACCCTCACCCTGGTCATCGGCACCGGGGAAATGCTTCATGGCCAACTATTGCGCATGGGTGAGCGCCTGTTCGGTGATCCGGCTGCCGGCGTGCAGTACTTCATGCTGCGCGCCGACCCGGTGGCACCGACCTGCGACCCCAACCCCGACATCGATGCCCTGATGGCCAAGCAACCCGCCCAGGCCAGCAGCGATATCGACGACCTGTTCGGTGATACTCAGGTCGATCCGCAAGCGCAGCGCAGCGCCTTGCAGCGCGCCGCTCAGCTCTGTGCCCAACGCCACGAGATGTACGGCGCCGTCGTCGCCCACATCACCCCCGAGCTGAAGCTGTACCGGGGCCTGGAAACGTCGTTCTTCGGCATCTTTCGCTTCGGCACCGACAATCGCGCGCTGCTTCTGCTGTTGCTCATTTCCATCGCCGGTATCACCACTACCCTGCGCCACCATCATATTTCGCTGCGCCCAGCCAGAACCCGGCTCGACCACCGTGTTTCGTCTGCTGGCATGATCATCGCCAACGCCTTGCTGGTGTTTTCCTGCAGCCACTATCTGAACACCCTGATCAACGCCGACCTGCCACTGAGCAAGCCCTATCTCAACGGCCTGTGGATCGCCCTGTTCAGTTGCCTGTTCCTGATCAGCGTCTATCACTTCCTGAAACCACCGGCAGATGCCGAACCAGGCGGCAACCTGGGGCTGGCGCTGCTCTCCACGCCGCTCTACGCCATCATGGCGATCAGCTCCTTCACCTCGTTCTCGATGAAGGGCCACTATGGCGGCATCGCCATCTACCTGGGCCAGCTCGTCGAGCTCTCGGGCATCTTCCTCAATCTGGCGCTGTTCATCTGGTCCGGCATGCTGCTCAAGCAGACCAATGTGGTCGATCGCTTTCTCGACCTGGTTCGTCCCTGGCGTCTGTCGCCGGAACTGCTGACCTGGATCCTGCTGATCGGCGCAGCGGTACCGACGGCCTATACCGGTGCGTCGGGTATCTTCGTCATCGCCGCCGGGGCCATCATCTACCGCGAAGTGCTGCTCTCAGGCGGTCGTCGCCAGTTTGCCCTGGCGGTGTCGGCGATGTCCGGCTCGCTCGGCGTGGTGCTGCGCCCCTGCCTGCTGATCGTGGTGGTCGCGGCCCTGAACAAGCAGGTGACCACGGCCGAACTGTACAACTGGGGCATCGCCGTTTTCGCCCTGACCTCGACGCTGTTCTTCATCGCCTCGCAGGTGTTGCGTCAACAGCCCATCAACATCGCCCACCCGCGTGACGCCGTGCCCGCCATGGCTCGCGCCCTGGTGCCGGTAGCGCCGTACCTGCTCATCGCCATCGTGGTGATCTGGATCTACGGCTACATGCTCGACACGCGCCTGAACGAATTCACCGCCCCGGTGATGCTGCCGGTGATCCTGCTGGTGGTGCTGATCTTCGACAAGCTGCGCGGCGAAAAGCTGGTGGAAGCGCCCACCGCCGTCGAGAACGACCAGGGCAACAGCCAACGCAACTTCACCCAGGCCGTGGGCGCAGCGACCTACGACACCGTCGGCCATATCGGCGCGCTGACCCTGCTGATGGCTCTGTCGGTGTCCACCGGCGGGGTGATCGAACGCTCCGGCCTCATGGAGCTGATGCCACATGACTTCCAGAGCATCTGGCTGGCACTGACCGCGCTGATGGTCGTGCTGTTCCTCATCGGCATGGTGATGGACGCCTTTGGCGTGGTGATCCTGGTGTCGGCCACCATCGCCCCGATCGCTTATGCCAACGGCATTCATCCGGTGCATTTCTGGATGATCACCCTGACCGCCATGGAGCTGGCCTACCTGTCCCCACCCGTGGCGCTCAACCACCTACTGGCCAGGCAGGTGGTGGGTGAGGCAGAGATAGACGCCGCCAACGAGGAGGTGCGCGACAAGAGCTTCTACTACCGCTATGAGCGCTGGATTCTGCCGATGACGGTGATGGTCGTGGCGCTGCTTATCGTCACCTACGGCGGTGAACTGATCGTCCAGCACGGCGCGCAAGCGCTGGAGCTGGGGCGAAGCTTGCTGCCGCAGTGATCGCACTGCGCCTGCACTGAACAGTGCGGGCGTTTTTCTTCAGGGACGGTGCGGGCGGGTGAGGAACTCGTGCGACTGCATCTCCAGCAGACGGCTCAGCGTACGCTGGAACTCGAAGCTCAGGCGACCGCCGGTGTAGAGATCCTTGAGCTCCACCTCGGCAGAGATGATCAGCTTGACGTTGCGGTCGTAGAACTCGTCCACCAGGTTGATGAAGCGCCGCGCCATATCCTCCTTGGCCACGCCCATCTGCTCGACGTTGGCCAGGATCACCGCGTGGAAGATCTTGCCCAGCTCGATGTAGTCGTTCTGGCTACGCGGCCCGTCGCACAGCTCGCGGAACTCGAACCAGGCCACGTCCTCGCACACGCGCACGGCATTGATCGCGCGGTTCTCGATCATCAGTGCCTCGTTCTCCACCATATGGGTGCAGTCCGGCAGCAGGCTCTGGAAGCTCTTGCGCAAGCTCTCCTCGGCCTGCGGGCCGAGCGGGAAGTGGAACAGCTCGGCCTGCTCCAGCGCGCGCAGGCGGTAGTCGACGCCACTGTCGACGTTGACGATGTCGGTGTGCTGCTTGAGCAGGGCGATGGCCGGCAGGAACCGCGCGCGCTGCAGACCGTCCTTGTACAGACCGTCTGGCACGATGTTGGAGGTGGCCACCAGTGACACGCCGTTCTTGAACAGTTCTTCGAGCAGGGTGGCGAGGATCATCGCGTCGGTGATGTCGCTGACGAAGAACTCGTCGAAGCAGATCACCCGCGCCTCGTCGGCGAAGCGCTTGCCGATGATGGTCAGCGGGTTCTTCTCGCCCTTGAGGGTCTTCATCTCCTCGTGCACGCGCTTCATGAAGCGGTGGAAGTGGGTGCGCATCTTCTGCTCGAAGGGCAGCGCGTCGAAGAAGGTGTCGACCAGATAGGTCTTGCCACGCCCCACGCCACCCCAGAAGTACAGGCCCTTGACCGGCCCCTGCGGCTTCTTGCCGAACAGCTTGCCGAGCAGACCGGATTTATCCTGGTCACGCGCGATCAGATCGTCGTACAGACGCTGCAAATGGCGGACGGCATTTTCCTGAGCCGCATCATGGAAGAAGTCGGGCCGCTTGAGGTCGGCCTGATAACGCTCGAGGGGAGTCATGATTCGTTAGAGCCTGTTCAAAGTCTGCTGCGCGTCGGGCCTGCTGCGTTAAAAACAGGCTCGGAGTGCTCATGTACACCAGTACACTCCGCCTCCTCGCCTGTTTCTGCCTTGCATGCCTCTAGCTCGCGAGCCTTTCAACAGGCTCTCGGCCGGCAAGTAAAAACGGGGGCGTCACTTTAGCGACGCCCCCGTGGATTGGCAATCGTAGCCGTAGCCCGGATGCAATCCGGGGAATGCTGGCGACGCTCGTCCCGGATTGCATCCGGGCTACTTCACTCCTGCAGCGCCAAAGCCTCGCGCAAGCGGACGATGGCCGCCTCCAGCGCCTGGCCATCGGCGAACTCGGGGCTGCTCGCCACGCTTTCGCCATCGATCCACACCGAGAACGCCAGGCCTTCGGCGCGTACGTCCAGCGCCTCGCCAGACTGCATGCGCTTGTTGGCCAGACCTGCAGACTTGCCATCGGCGAAGGCTTTCGACAGCAGCAGTTGCTCGCCATCGGCATCCAGCAGACGGAAGCGGAAGCTGCCATCGTCATCACGGAAGCTGACGAAGCGCGCGCTCTTGCTGACCTTCTTCTTCTCGCCGCTGGCAACCTGAACCTGCTCGCGAAACGAACGCAGGCCCACCGCCTCGCGCAGTTCGCCGAGGAATGGCGTGGCGATCTTGCGTGCCTTGGCGGCACCGGCGAGGAGGATGTCCTCCAGGTCTGCCGGCTTGGCGATCAACGCGTTATAGCGCTCGCGCGCCTCGCCCAGCGTGTCTTCGAGCAGGTGGTACAGGCGATTCTTCGCCTCGCCCCAGGCCAGGCCGCCCTCCAGCTCGGCGCGGAATTCGGCCTGCTGTGCCTGGCTGGCGAATGCCTGGTACAGGGTGAACAGGTGCGAGCCTTCGGCATCCTTGGGCTCGCCCGGCAGCCTGGAGTCGGTGACGATGCGCGCCACGGCATCCTTGAGCTGCTTGGCGGTGCCGAACAGCGGGATGGTGTTGTCGTAGCTCTTGCTCATCTTGCGCCCGTCGAGACCAGGCAGCGTGGCCACCTCTTCCTCGATCACCACCTCGGGCAGAACGAACAATTCCTTGCCCTTGCCGAACAGGTGATTGAAGCGCTGGCCGATATCGCGGGCCATTTCCACGTGCTGGATCTGATCACGACCGACCGGCACCTTCTGCGCGTTGAACATGAGGATGTCCGCCGCCATCAGTACCGGGTAGCTGAACAGGCCCATGGTCACCCCGGCATCCGGGTCTTCGCCGGCCTCGACGTTCTTGTCCACCGAGGCCTTGTAGGCGTGGGCGCGGTTGAGCAGGCCCTTGCCGGTGACGCAGGTGAGCAGCCAGCACAGCTCGGGAATCTCGGGGATGTCGGACTGGCGGTAGAAGGTCGCCCTGTCGGTATCCAGGCCCAGCGCCAGCCAGGTCGCGGCGATTTCCAGGCGCGAACGCTGGATGCGCGCCGGGTCGTCGCACTTGATCAAGGCATGGTAGTCGGCGAGGAAGTAGAAGGAGTCCATCTGCGGATCGCGGCTGGCGGCGATGGCCGGGCGAATGGCGCCGGCGTAGTTGCCCAGGTGCGGCGTGCCGGTGGTGGTGATGCCGGTAAGGATACGAGTGGTCATGATCAGATTCGCTTTGCTTGAACTGTTTCGGCGCTCGCGCGGGTCGGCTCGCGGAATGCCTCGAATGCCAGGTTGGTCGTAGGGTGCGCCATGCGCACCACGAATGCAGGTGCGCGCGGCGCACCCTACGCCAGGCTCACAGACGCGGCAGAAGAAGTTCCTTCAGATCCGTCAGCTTGCCATGAAAGAAGTGACCGCATTCTGCCACTTTCAGCAGCTCATGGGCACGCCCGAGCTTGGCCGACCAGTCGTACACGGCCTGGGGCTCGACCACTTCGTCCGCTTCGGGCTGGATCACCACCAGCGGGCACTGGCTGGCCGGCGGCGCCTCGGCGGTCAGGCGATGCACGGCGGGGGCGACCATGAACAGCTTGCTTGGCACCCGGCCCTGCGCCTCCAGGCGCGCGCCCAGTGCAGCAGCGACGAAGCCGCCGAAGGAAAAGCCCAGCAAGGTGATGGGCAGGTTCGGGTATTGTGCCTGCAGCCAGGCGGCGACAGCCTCGGCGTCGTCCACCTCGCCGGTGCCCATGTCATGACTGCCGGCACTGGCGCCGACGCCACGATAATTGAAACGCAAGGTGTGATAACCACAATCGCGCGCGGTACGCTGCAGCGTGCTCACCACCTTGTTGAGCATGGTGCCGCCCTGCACCGGATTGGGATGGCAAACCAGCGCCACGCCTCGGGCGTCCGACACTTCCAGTTGAAGGGCTTCGAGTTGGCCCACGGGGCCTTGAATGAAAAGAGGGGTTTCGCGACTGAGCAACACTGAACTCCGTGACCCCGCAACGGGTCGACTCGTCTAGCAAACTGCCTGCGCGGTAAACATATACAGCACAGGCTCAAGCCGCTAACGTAAAGCAAAGCCGTTTTGAGAGGAAGGACTCGTGGAACAGACCGTTACAGCCTGGTTGATACCTGCCCTGACCCTGGTGGTCGGCATCGCCGTGGGCTTTGTGCTCGCCCGCCTGGCGCCCAATGCCGCGCCGAGCCGGACGCAGCGGCAGATGGATGAAATGCAGGCGCGCTTCGAGGCCTACCAGAGCGAAGTGGTGACCCACTTCAACACCACCGCCAACCTGGTGAAGAAACTCACCCAGAGCTACCAGGACGTGCAGGAACACCTGTCCGACGGCGCCAACCGCCTGGCCCTGGACGAGCTGACCCGGCAGCGCCTGCTGGCCAGCCTCAACAATGCCGAAAGCGGTGAGAAGCGCGAGCGACTGACCCCGCCGAAGAATTATGAAATGCCCAAGGACTATGCGCCCAAGAGCGATGGCCCTGGCATGCTCGATGAGAGCTATGGTCTGAAGAAGCCCTGACCATATCTGCATGACCAACAACGCCCCGCTCTGTCGGGGCGTTGTTTTTGGTTCTTCGCGGAATCTCGGGAAAGTCAGTTTTGAGACCGGACTGGCAAGTTTGTGTGTTGGTTTCGGTGTTCAAGCTGCTTATCGGTGTTTAGCTGATGTCTCCCGTTTCGCCCCCCGGCGACCTTCTTTTGTCAAACGCCACAAAAGAAGGCAAAAAGGCT
>NZ_JBQLIX010000019.1:0-96031 GCF_052156495.1 Pseudomonas sp. NCHU5216
AAACTGCCCGACTCATGCAGGCGTCTTCAAGCTATCCCATTGATCAAAATGGGATTTTTGTGGGGATTCCTCAGGGTCTGATTCGTGTAAAGAGATCGTCGACGCAGTGGTGAAAGAAAGTATCAGTGTCTACCAGGGCTGCAATCTCGTGATGACGTAACACCTCGCGCAGCGCTGCATGCTTGATGCGGAAGTGGTAACGATGGGGGCCAGCCCATTGCTCATCGATGATCTGCGTTTTCACGGGAAGGCCGACATATCGTTCTGGAGCATCCGTGAAAACTTGTATTTCCCATCCGCGGGTTGAGCTTCGAGATAGTGCAGAGACAAGGCTGAATATGGCCTCGAGCTGATAAATCTCGGCACCAAAGGCGAGATAGACGAGTTGGGGGCGGTTGTTCATATCGCTCCAGAATTAGGCCGTGTATCCAGGCCGTTACAGGATTTCACTGCGCAATACATTGCTTATAGAGCGGGAGTTTTTCCGCCGCTCACGGTGGCAAGATCGCGCATTGTAGTGGCTAATTGATTTCATTTCTGTGTTGCGATGATCCTGGCTGCCCGGCGGCTACCAAAACTTCCAGGGGCGTCGTGAGTGTTTAGCTCGACAGTGCTGGTACAATCCGCCTCTTGCTAACCCTGCCAGCGCATGAGGCAAGCCGAATGGCCAATTCCAACCAGCAATCCAGCTTCAAGGTGTATCTGCGATTGCTGCGCTACGTGGTTCCTTATTGGGGCCTGTTCACCATCAGTATCCTTGGCTTCCTGATCTTCGCCTCGACTCAGCCGATGCTGGGCTACATCCTCAAGTACTTCGTCGATGGCCTGTCCAACCCCGAGGCCAGCCTGTTCGCGGGCGTGCCATGGCTGCTGGAGCACGCCCCCTGGCTGGCGCACCTCAAGCTGCTGCAGGCCGTGCCGCTGTTGATCGTGCTGATCGCCCTATGGCAGGGCATCGGGTCGTTCCTTGGCAACTACTATCTGGCCAAGGTCTCGATGGGGTTGGTGCAGGATCTGCGTATCGCGCTGTTCAACAACCTGCTGACCCTACCCAATCGCTACTTCGACAACCACAACTCCGGCCACCTGATCTCGCGTATCACCTACAACGTCACCATGGTCACCGGCGCTGCGACCGATGCGATCAAGGTGGTGGTGCGTGAGGGCATGACGGTGGTGTTCCTCTTTGCCACGCTGCTGTGGATGAACTGGAAGTTGACCCTGGTGATGCTGGCGATTCTGCCGATCATTGGCTTGATGGTCACCAGTACCAGCAAGAAATTCCGCAAGCAGAGCAAGAAGATTCAGACCAGCATGGGTGATGTCACCCATGTCACCTCTGAAAGCATCCAGGGTTACCGGGTGGTGCGCAGCTTTGGTGGTGAGGACTACGAGAAGCAGCGTTTCTTCGACGCCAGCGAGGAGAACAAGAACAAGCAGTTGAAGATGGTGCGCACCGGTGCGGTATACACGCCTTCGCTGCAATTGGTGATTTACAGCGCCATGGCCGTGCTGATGTTCCTCGTGCTGTGGCTGCGGGGTGATGCCTCGGCGGGGGATCTGGTGGCCTATATCACCCTGGCCGGTCTGCTACCCAAGCCGATTCGCCAGTTATCCGAAGTCAGTTCCACCATCCAGAAGGGCCTTGCTGGTGCCGAGAGCATCTTCGAGCAGCTCGATGAAGCGCCCGAAGTGGATAACGGCACTCAGGAGCGCGAACGCATCAATGGCCGGCTGGAGGTGCGGGACCTGAGCTTCAGCTATCCCGGTTCGGAAAAACCGGTGCTGAACGATATCTCCTTCGTCGCCGAGCCCGGGCAGATGGTAGCGCTGGTCGGGCGTTCCGGCAGTGGCAAGTCGACCCTGGCCAACCTGATCCCGCGTTTCTATCACCATGAGCAGGGGCAGATCCTGCTCGATGGCGTGGACGTCGAGGATTACACCCTGCGCAATCTGCGCCGCCATATCGCGCTGGTGACTCAGCACGTAACCCTGTTCAACGACACCGTACGCAACAATATCGCCTACGGCGACCTAGCTGGCGCTCCGCTCGAGGCCGTGCAGCAGGCCGCCGCCGATGCCTATGCCGCCGAGTTCATCGAGAAGATGCCGCAAGGCTACGACACCCTGGTAGGGGAGAACGGGGTGTTGCTCTCCGGCGGTCAACGCCAGCGTCTGGCCATTGCCCGCGCTCTGCTCAAGGATGCGCCCGTGCTGATTCTCGACGAGGCCACTTCGGCGCTGGATACCGAGTCCGAGCGGCATATCCAGGCGGCGCTGGATCAGGTGATGCAGGGGCGTACCACGCTGGTGATCGCGCACCGCCTGACCACCATCGAGAAGGCCGATCTGATCCTGGTGATGGATCAGGGGCAGATCGTCGAGCGGGGTAACCATGCCGAGCTTCTGGCGCAGAACGGCTACTATGCGCGCCTGCATGCCAAGCAATTCGAGGAAGGCGACGAGTCCGTCGTGGCCGAGCAGGACGCCTGATGCTGAGTCGTCTGCAATTCTGGCGTGAGCGTGGTTGGACGCAGATTTCCGCCGCGGACTATGCCGAAGCCTGGGAGTGCTTTGGCGGCAGCGTTGCCACCCATCCCGAGGTGGTCGCGCGGTTGGCCGATCTGGCCGGTATCCCGGTTCGTTACCTGGGATGGAGGGTCGATGGCGAGCTCCAGGCCGCGATTCCGACCTGGGGCCGGTACCTGGCCCTGTCCAAGGACGTGCTCAAGCAGCAGGGCAAACGTGGCCTGTTCGATCTGGGCAATGCCGAGATCATCCTGCCGCTTTCCGCCGAGGTACGTGTGCCGCTGCGCCATCGTGCCCGTTATCTCTCCGAGCTCAATGCTGCCCAGCTCATGGGCGCCTGCGAGCAGCCCGAGGGGCTGGCATTGGCCCGCGAGCCAGAGCAGTACAGCAAGAAGTTTCGCTACAACCAGCGCCGCGAACAGCGCTTGCTGGAAGAGGCGGGCGGGGTGATCCGGCCGATGCTGGAGCTGGCACCCGAAGAGCAGGCGCGCATCTACGCCGACCTGTTCCAGCGCCGCTGGGGCTTCGAGGCCACTGGCAAGGCGCACCTGGTCGAGGTGTTCGGCCGTCTGCGCGAGTTCATGACCGGCTCGCTGATCTATCTCAACGATGAGCCGGTGGCGATCCAGGTGCTCTATCGGGTCGAGGCGCCGCAATGGGTCAGCCTGGAGTACATCAATGGCGGGGTCGACCCGCAGCAGCGCGAATTCAGCCCCGGCAGCGTGCTCAGCTTCGTCAACACGCAAAACGAGTGGGCGCATGCGCGTTCGCTGGGCAAGCCCCTGCGCTATTCGTTCGGCCGGGCCGATCGCGAGTACAAGGATCGCTGGTGCAACCGGGTGCCGGTCTATCAGGTGTGAAACCATGAACGGACGCAAGCAACAATTGCTCAAGCGCCACCGGCGCAACAAACGTATCGCCCTGCTGTTGGCCTTGCTGGTATTGGTCGCGCTGGGTGTGCTCGTTGCCTGGTGGCTGCCGCTACTGCTGCTGGTACTGGGCTGGGTGGCGCATGAGGCCTGGTTCGCCGATCACCTCTTCTATTCGCCGCGCGACGATTACCGCTACGACTTTCCCGATGATTGCCTCAGCCTGCCGGTGCGTATCGAGCAAGGTGTGCTGCAGGTCGAAGCCGAGCTGGCTGGCTACGACACCCTGATCCTCGAACTGCGGCTCAAGGCCACCTGGCTGGGGCGCTGGCTCGACCCTTATGTGCGGGTGGGGGAAGATCGCCAGGATTTCGAGCGCGGTGTCGTCGGGCGGCGCTACCTCAACCTCTCTGGGCAGCAGGCCGATGGCCTGAGCATCGTGCCGCGTTTCTGCCGCATCCATGGCGAATTGCGCCTGCATGCCATGCGCAACCCCGATTTCGCCGGCCAACGCATGCTGATCATCGCGCCGCATGCCGACGATGCCGAGCTGGCCGCCTTTGGTCAGTACAGCCGTTCGTCGGAGACGGCCATCGTCACTCTCACTCAGGGGGAGATCGAGGCCGAACACTACCAGCGTCTGGGCCTGGACAAGGCCGCTGCCGCTCTCCTGAAAGGCCGGCTGCGAGCCTGGGACAGCCTGGCCGCGCCGCTCTGGGGCGGCGTGCCGCAGCGGCGTTGCGTGCAGCTCGGCTACTACTGCTTGCAACTGCCGGCCATGGCCGAGCAACCGCAAGTGCCCTTTGGCTCACGCGAGTCGGGTGAGAGCGATGTTCGCAGTGTGCGCCAACACAATCCGCTGCCTTTGCCGGCCGATGGCGACGGCCAACCGACCTGGGACAACCTGATCGCCGATCTGGCCGCCGTGATCGAGCATTACCGCCCCGAGGTGCTGGTGACGCCGCACCCGCAGCTCGACCCGCATCACGACCATGTCGCCAGCACCCGTGCCCTGCTCGAGGCCTGCGAGCGTAGCAGCTGGAAGCCGCAAACCCTGCTGCTCTACGCCAATCACCTGCATGACAATGACCGCTGGCCCATGGGCCCAGCCGGCAACGGCATCGCCCTGCCGCCGGCGCTCACGCCTTTGCCGGCTGATCGCCTGTGGAGCCCGACGCTGAATGCCGAGCGGCAACTGGACAAGGCCATGGCGCTGGGGCTGCAGCATGATCTGCAAGGCCCCTTGCCATTGAAGAAGCGCTTGCGCCGGCTGATCCAGTTTGCCCTGGCCGGGCGCCGCTGGCCCGCCACAGGCGATGACGAGTTCTTCCGCAAGGCGGTGCGGCGCCATGAGCTGTTCTGGGTGCGGCCACTCTGAGCCGTGCGCCACATGCCCCATGCTATGATTTTTCCCGTTTTTCTCCCTTTCTGGAGCTGCCATGAAACTGACCATGCCCCGCTATGACCAAGCCGCCGTTCTGGTGGTGGGCGACGTGATGCTCGATCGCTACTGGCATGGCGGCACTTCGCGGATTTCCCCGGAGGCGCCAGTGCCCGTGGTGCGTGTCGACCAGATCGAGGATCGCCCCGGTGGTGCCGCCAACGTCGCCCTGAATATCGCCGCGCTCGGTGCCCGTGCGCTGCTGGTGGGGGTCACCGGTGAAGACGAGGCCGCCGCAAGCCTCAGCGACAGCCTGCGTGGCGCCGGCGTGGAAAGCCACTTCCAGCGCCTCGACGACCAGCCCACCATCGTCAAGCTGCGGGTGATGAGCCGCCACCAGCAATTGCTGCGCATGGACTTCGAGGAACCCTTCGCCACCGATATCGCCGCTCTGGCGCGTGAGGTCGAGGCCTTGCTCGACGGGGTCAAGGTGCTGGTGCTGTCGGACTATGGCAAGGGCGCGTTGCAGAACCATCAGGTGCTGATTCAGGCAGCGCGCAGCAAGGGCATCGCGGTGCTGGCCGACCCCAAGGGCAAGGATTTCTCCATCTACCGTGGCGCCAGCCTGATCACCCCCAACCTGCACGAGTTCGAGCTGATCGTCGGTGGCTGTGCCGACGAAGCCGAGCTGGTCAGCAAGGGCGCCAAACTGATGCGCGAGCTGGAGCTGGGTGCGCTGCTGGTGACCCGTGGCGAGCACGGCATGACCCTGCTGCGCCCGCACCAACCGCCGCTGCACCTGCCGGCGCGTGCCCGTGAGGTATTCGATGTCACCGGTGCCGGGGATACGGTGATCTCCACCCTGGCGGCTTCCATTGCTGCCGGCGAGGAGTTGCCGCAGGCCGTGGCCCTGGCCAATCTGGCGGCGGGCATCGTGGTGGGCAAGCTGGGCACGGCGGCCATCAGCGCGCCGGAACTGCGCCGTGCGGTGCAGCGTGAAGAAGGCTCGGAGCGCGGCGTGCTGAGCCTGGATCAGTTGCTCATCGCCATCGAGGATGCACGCGCCCATGGCGAGAAGATCGTCTTCACCAATGGCTGCTTCGATATTCTCCACGCCGGCCATGTTACCTACCTGGAGCAGGCCAGGGCCCAGGGTGATCGCCTGATCGTGGCGGTCAACGACGATGCGTCGGTCAGCCGCCTGAAAGGCCCTGGCCGGCCGATCAACGCCGTCGACCGGCGCATGGCGGTGCTCGCCGGCCTTGGCGCGGTGGACTGGGTGGTGAGCTTTGCCGAGGACACGCCCGAGCGCCTGCTGGGGCAGGTACAGCCGGACGTGCTGGTCAAGGGCGGCGACTATGGCGTCGATCAGGTGGTCGGTGCCGATATCGTCCAGGCCTATGGCGGCGAGGTGCGTGTGCTCGGCCTGGTGGAGAACAGCTCCACCACCGCCATCGTCGAGAAAATTCGCAGCAAATGAGTCGCGCGGCGGGCATGGTGCCAGCCATGCCCGCCGAGTGCAGGCCTTGACCTGACTGACGCGAGCGCGCGTCTTGAGAGTCATAGGCGCCCGCCCATCGGCAGCGCATCATCGATGGCATCACCCCGCGAGGAGCGAGATGCCATGAGTGTCGATGTACAGGGTTCTGCCCTGAGCGTACTGAGCAAGGTGGCCCAGGCCGACTGGCCGGATCGCCTTAACCTGCGCAAACCCTTCGAGAAGTTCATCTATACCGGCAGCCGTGCCAGTTTCCGCATGATGGCCGAGCGTTCGGCCAGCAAACCGCGCACGGATCGGCCGCGTACCGACGACCTGTTCGACCTGTCGCTTTCCGAAGAGCAGCAGATGCTGGTGGACATGCTCCAAGGCTTTGCCTTGGAAGTGCTGCGCCCGGCGGCTCATGAGGCCGATGCCCAGGCCCTGGTGCCGGCGGCACTGCTCAACCAGGCCAGCGAACTGGGCCTGGCCTTCTATGGCGTCGGCGAGGCGCATGGGGGTATGGCCGGTGAGCGTACCGTGCTGAGCAATGCACTGATCACCGAGAGCCTGGCGCAAGGTGATTTCTCCCTGGCAGCAGCGCTGCTGCTGCCGCTCTCGGCGGCCAACTGCATCCGTCGCTGGGCTTCGCCGGCGCAACAGGCCGAGTGGTTGCCGGCGTTCGTGGGTGAAACCGGAGCCCCGGCCTATGCCTTGGCGGTGACCGAGCCGGCCATGCTGGCCGATCCCAAGGTACCGGCCACCCGTGCCCGCAAACGCGGCAAGCATTACATCCTCGATGGCGAGAAGGCCCTGGTGCTCGGTGGCTTGCAGGCCAGTCGTCTGATCGTTGCGGCCAAGGCGAGCGACGGGCCGGCACTGTTCGTGGTCGAGGCCTCGAGCAAGGGTGTGAGCCGCCGTGCCGAACCTGCCATGGGGCTCAAGGCCTGTGGCCTGGCACGCATCCAGTTGAAGGGGGTGAAGGTGCCGGCCAGCCAGCGCCTGGCTGGTGCGGATTTCGATTTTCAGGCTTTCCTCGACTACTCGGCGTTGGCCTTCTGCGCGCTGGCCGTGGGCACCGGACAGGCGGCGCTGGATTACGTGGTGCCTTACTGCAACGAGCGTCAGGCCTTCGGTGAGCCGATCAGTCATCGCCAGGGCGTGGCCTTCATGATTGCCGACATCGCCATCGAGCTGGAGTCCATGCGCATGCTGCTCTGGCGCGCCTGTGCACTGGCCGAGAGTGGCAAGCCGTTTCATCGCGAGGCCTACCTGGCACGCCTGTTGTGCGCGGAAAAGGCGATGAAGATCGGCTGCGATGCGGTGCAACTGCTCGGTGGCCATGGTTTCACCCAGGAGCATCCGGTCGAGCGCTGGTACCGAGATTTGCGCAGTGTCGCCGTGCTCGCCGGCGGTCTGCACCTTTGAGAGGAATACCTTCATGAATCTGGAAACCCCGAAGAAATTCCGTGGCCTGCAGAACCAGGCTCATCAGGTTGCCGAGCGTTACCTGCGGCCGATCTCGCGCAAGTACGACAAGGCCGAACACGCCTACCCCAAGGAGCTGGACATGCTCGCCGCGCTGCTCGACGGCATGAACGAGGGCTCGCCCGATGCCGTCGGCGCCGGCTCGGCCAGCAAGCGCGGGGCCTCCCGTGAACAGCAGGAAGGCGTGCGTAACGGCGGCAACATGGCGGCGCTGCTCGGCGTGATGGAGCTATGCTGGGGCGACGTCGGTCTGCTCCTGGCCATGCCGCGCCAGGGCCTGGGCAATGCGGCCATTGCCGCCGTGGCCAACGATGAACAACTGGCACGCTTCGGCAAGACCTGGGCGGCCATGGCCATCACCGAGCCGAGCTGCGGTTCCGACTCGGCGGCGATTCGCACCACGGCGGTCAAGGACGGCGACCATTACGTGCTCAATGGCGAGAAGATCTACGTCACCTCCGGCGAGCGTGCCGATGCCGTGGTGGTCTGGGCCAGCCTCGACCGCAGCCTGGGCCGTGCGGCGATCAAGTCCTTCGTGGTGGAGAAGGGCACGCCGGGCATGACCGTCACCCGTCTGGAGAAGAAGCTCGGGATCAAGGCCTCCGATACCGCCTCGATCAGTTTCAGCGATTGCCGGGTGCCGGCTGCCAACCTGCTCGGCAATGCCGAAGTGGATGTGCAGAAAGGCTTTGCCGGGGTCATGGAAACCTTCGACAACACCCGGCCACTGGTGGCCGGCATGGCCGTGGGCGTGGCCAAGGCGGCGCTGGATCGCACCCGTACGCTGCTGCGCAAGGCGGGTATGCGCCTGGATTACAACAAGCCGCTATTGAGCGTCAGCCACGCCGAAGCCACGCTCTATCGCCTCGAGGCCGAGTGGGAGGCTGCGCGCCTGCTGACCCTCAAGGCCGCCTGGATGGCCGACAACAAGTTGCCCAACTCCAAGGAGGCGTCCATGGCCAAGGCCAAGGCCGGACGCGTAGCCAGCGAAGTGACGCTCAAGTGCGTGGAGTTGGCGGGGGCCATGGGTTATGGCGAGGACGAACTGCTGGAGAAATGGTCGCGTGACTCGAAGATTCTCGACATCTTCGAGGGCACCCAGCAGATCCAGTTGCTCATTGTCGCCCGTCGCCTGTTGGGCAAGGGATCCAGCGAGCTGAAGTAAAAGGCTGTCACGGAAAACAAAACGCCGCGCCCCCTTTCGGAGCGCGGCGTTTTCGTTAGCAGGCTGTTGAAAAACTACCTGCGTTGGCAATACTGCGTTAAAAAACAGCCTCAAAATGCTCATTTACAGCACATAAACTGCGCTTTTTCGGCTGTTTTTGCCTTGTCTTGCCTGCCTCGCCTACGTTTTTCAACGGCCTGTTAGAAGCCGTTTAGAAGCGGAAGACTTCCGTATCGATCCTGATCGGCTCCGCCACCGGGATGCGTGGCACTGCCGGCGGCGCTTGCACATCGCTCTTGGTCGACGGCGCCTTCTTGCGCGCTGGCTGTGCGGGCGGCTCGGCCAGGGCCACCACCGGCTGGATGGCGGTTGCCAGCTCCGCGGCCAGGCGCTGCAGCACCACGCTCTGCGCCTTGACCTGCTCGCCCAGGCTGCCGTTGTGCTTCTCTTCCAGGTGGATCAGGCGGCTGTCGCGCAGTTGCCCGCGACGATCGAGCAGACGCCACTGGGCCTCAAGCACCGCCGGCTGGTTGGGGCCTGAGTCGAGACGGGTGATGTTCAGCATCACCTGAGCGTCGGCGCTGAAACCCGGCGCCGGGGCCAGCACCAGGCGCTGGCTGTTCAGACGCCAGGCGAGCTGGCGCAGCAGTTGCTGGTCGATGTCATTGGCCAGGCCGCTGGCCCAGCGCGCATTCGGCGCGGCTACCAGGCTGCCGTCGGCCTGGCGTTGCAGCAGATTGCCGTTGCGCAGATAGTCGGCGACGCTGACCGGGCCCAGCAGAACCGCGACACCGTTCTGTTGGGTCGGTGCCACGGCTTCGCCGGCATCGAGTTGATAGAGCGGAACCGGCTTGGGCTGCAGCAGGCTGCAACCACCCAAGCTCAGCAATGTGGTCAGAAGTAGAGCCAGTGGGCGTACTACGGTCATCATAAGATCCCCGCAGCCAGGATCAGGCTGCGTATCAAGAGCATGTCGTGCCGATGGGCGGCCAGAGAAAGGGCCTGAGCGGCGTATCATCCGTCAAACTGCGTCACGACTCCAGCCCCTGTCTGCCAGCCGGTCAGCGCCAAAGCGCTGACGGCTGGCTCGCCAGGTCATTCCACCAGCAACTGGTCGACGCGCTGGAAGCCGCGTGGCAGCTTGTTGCCACGGCGGCCACGTTCACCTTTGTAATGCTCCAGGTCATCGGCCTTGAGGGTCAGGGTGCGCTTGCCAGCTTGCAGCACCAGGTTGGCCCCGCCCGGCACGATGGCCAGGTCGGTCAGGTACTCCTCACGGCTGGCCACGCGTTCACCGGGGATGCCGATGATCTTGTTGCCCTTGCCTTTGCCCAGTTGCGGCAGGTCGCGCACCGGGAACAGCAGCAGGCGACCCTCGGTGGTCACCGCAGCCAGCCAATCATTCTCGAGATTGCTCAATGGCTTGGGCGCGACCACGCGCGCGCCGTTGGGCAGGGTGAGCAGCGCCTTGCCGGCCTTGTTCTTGGCCTGCAGATCCTCACCCTTGACCACGAAGCCGTAACCGGCGTCCGAGGCGATCACGTACAGGGCACTGTCCTCGGGCAGCAGCACGCACTCGAAGCTGACCCCAGGCGGTGGCGTCAGGCGGCCGGTGAGCGGCTCGCCTTGGCCGCGTGCCGAGGGCAGCGAGTGCGCCGCCAGCGAGTAGCTGCGCCCGCTGGAGTCGATGAACACGGCGTACTGGTTCGAGCGCCCAGGCGCGGCGGCCTTGAAGCCATCGCCGGCCTTGTAGGAGAGGCCCGTGGCGTCGATGTCGTGCCCCTTGGCGCAACGCACCCAGCCTTTCTCCGAGAGCACCACGGTGACCGGCTCGGTGGGCATCAGCTCGGTTTCCGAGAGTGCCTTGGCTTCGGCGCGTTCGACCAGCGGCGAGCGGCGCGCATCGCCGTACTTCTCGGCGTCCTCGAGGATCTCCTTGCGCACCAGCTTCTTCAGCTTGGCTTCGCTGCCGAGCAGGGCCAGGAGCTTCTCGCGTTCCTTGGCCAGTTCGTCCTGCTCGCCACGGATCTTCATTTCTTCCAGGCGGGCCAGTTGGCGCAGGCGCGTGTCGAGGATGTAGTCGGCCTGCACATCGGTGAGGCCGAAGCGTTCCATCAGCACCGGCTTGGGATGATCCTCGCTGCGGATGATGCGGATGACTTCGTCGAGATTGAGGAAGGCGATCAGCAAGCCTTCCAACAGGTGCAGGCGCTTCTCCACCTTGTCCAGGCGGAACTGCAGGCGACGGCGCACGGTGCCGACGCGGTACTGCAGCCACTCGGTCAGCAGCGTGCGCAGATCCTTGACCTGCGGCTTGCCGTCGAGGCCGATGACGTTGGTGTTGACCCGGTAGCTGGACTCCAGGTCGGTGGTGGCGAACAGGTGGGTCATCAGCTCTTCGGCATCGACCCGGTTGGAGCGCGGGATGATGACGATGCGGCAGGGGTTCTCGTGGTCGGACTCGTCACGCAGGTCGGCCACCATCGGCAGCTTCTTGGCTTGCATCTGCGCCGCGATCTGCTCCAGCACCTTGGCCCCGGAAACCTGATGGGGCAGGGCGGTGACCACGATGTCGCCATCCTCGATGCGATACACGGCGCGCATGCGCACCGAGCCACGGCCGGTCTGATAGATCTTCAGCAGGTCGGCCCTGGGCGTGATGATCTCGGCCTCGGTGGGGAAATCCGGGCCAGGAATATGCTCGGTGAGCTGCTCGACCGTGGCACTCGGCTCGTCCAGCAGGCGCACGCAGGCGCTGGCCACTTCGCGCAGGTTGTGCGGCGGCACATCGGTGGCCATGCCCACGGCAATGCCGGTAGTGCCGTTGAGCAGCAGGTTGGGCAGGCGCGCCGGCAGGGTGGCCGGCTCGTTCATGGTGCCGTCGAAGTTCGGCACCCAGTCCACGGTGCCCTGGCCCAGTTCGTCGAGCAGTACCTCGGAGTAGCGCGACAGGCGCGCCTCGGTGTAACGCATGGCGGCGAAGGACTTGGGATCGTCCGGCGCACCCCAGTTGCCCTGGCCGTCCACCAGGGTGTAGCGATAGGAGAACGGCTGCGCCATCAGCACCATGGCTTCGTAGCAGGCGCTGTCGCCGTGCGGGTGGTACTTACCGAGCACGTCACCGACGGTACGCGCCGATTTCTTGTGTTTGGCGTCGGCGTCCAGGCCCAGTTCGCTCATGGCATAGACGATGCGCCGCTGCACCGGCTTGAGGCCGTCGCCGATATGCGGCAGGGCACGATCCATGATCACGTACATGGAGTAGTTGAGGTAGGCCTGTTCGGTGAACTCGGCCAGCGACCGACGCTCCACGCCTTCCAGGCTCAAATCGAGGGATTCGCTCATGCGGGCCTCATTGCAGGGTTGATTGGCGCAGCACCAGGGTGCCGCCCTTCTGAGTGAATTCGAGTTGTTTCAGGGCGCTCATGCCCAGCAGCACTTCGTCGCCATCCATGCCGGGGGCGATCAGCGCGGCCACGTCGCGCAATACGATGTCGCCCAGGCGCAGGCTGGCCAGGCGCGTGCGGTGCCCGGTGGTGCGGCCATTGGCAGTGCTTAGGGTGATCGGTGCGCCGCGCTTGAGGCCGAGCTTGCGTGCCAGCGCCTCGGGAATGGCCACGGCTGTAGCGCCGGTATCGAGCAGGAAGGTCACCGGCTGGTCGTTGATCTGCCCGTCCAGCAGGTAATGGCCCTGACGATTGCTGGCCAGGCTGACTTCCACATAGCCCTGGCCATGTACCGAGTGCGGCACCTGGTTGGGGTTGCGCTGGCGCTCTTCCCAGTCGCCGAAGAAATGCGTGGCCAGCAGCAGGCCAGCGCCCCAGGCGAGCACCCACATCACTCGCCCGGCGCGCTTGCCGGGAGTCTGCTCGCTCACGGACGTTGGCTCCAGCCGCCCTTGGGCGCCTTGAACTGCCAGACGACGGGGCGCGTTTCGCCATCGGCACGGGTCATGCCGCCGTTGTCGACACCGATCCAGGCGCCGTCCTTGCCGATCCACAAGGCTTCGGCCACACCGTACTCCACGGGGTAACGGCGTGGCTCGGTCAAGGCTTCGGCGGCGAACGACCAACACCGTTCGACCACGCCATCGCTCAGGGCGCGGCGGCAGATGCGATGGGCCTGACGTTCGAGGGTGAAGAGCTTGTCGTTGAAGTAGGCCAGGCCGGCGAAATCACGCGCGGCGGGGTGCCCGCCTAGGGCTGCGGGCGAGGGCTCCTTGCCGCCTTCGCTGAACAGTACGCAGCCGCCGGTGCAGCGCCAGGCATTGTTCTGCCGATGCAGCACGGTAAGGCCACGGCGGCGCTGTTCGGCGGCCATCCACAGGCGGTTGCCGTCCGGGTCTATGGTGATGCCCTCGAAGCCCTGGTTGAAGTGCAGCAGCATGCCGCTGGCGCGTGCCTGGCGCACCAGCCCGTTGGGCAGGCGCAGCCACTGAGCGTCACCATTGCTGGCGACTTGCAGCACGGCGGACTGGGTTTCGCTGACCAGGTAACGGTTGCCCCGGGCATCGCAGCTCAGCCCCTCGAAATCGAAGTGCCCACCGCGCACCAGGCTGGCCGCCCAGTTACGCATGCGCAGACCCCAGGGGTGCTGGCTTGGTGGCGGTTCAGGGGCGACGAAGGTTTCCGCCTCTGCTTGCAGGCGCCCTTCGGTGAGGTTGAGCTGGAAGAGGCGGTCATCATCGCGATCGGACAGGCTCCACAGGGTTTCGCCGCACTTGGCCAGCCCCGAGAGATTGCCGTAGGGCATGCCGTCGACCGGGTACTCGGCCTCCAGGCGCAGCTCTTCGAGTGGCGCCTGTTCGGCCTGCGCCAGGCCCGCCAGCAGGCTGGCGGCGAGCAACAGCCGGCGCATCAGGCCAGTACCTCGGCCAGGTTGCCCTTGGACTCCAGCCAGTTCTTGCGGTCGCTGGCGCGCTTCTTCGCCAGCAGCATGTCCATCACCTCGCGGGTGCCGTCGAAATCATCCAGCGTGAGCTGCACCAGGCGCCGGGTGTTGGGATCCATGGTGGTTTCGCGCAGTTGCGGCGGGTTCATCTCGCCGAGGCCCTTGAAGCGGGTGACCTGCGGTTTGCCACGGCGCTTCTCGGCGACCAGGCGGTCGAGGATGCCATCGCGCTCGGCTTCGTCCAGGGCGTAGAAGATCTCCTTGCCCAGGTCGATGCGGTACAGCGGCGGCATGGCCACGTAGACGTGCCCGGCATCCACCAGCGGGCGGAAGTGGCGGACGAACAGGGCGCAGAGCAGAGTGGCGATGTGCAGACCGTCGGAGTCGGCGTCGGCGAGGATGCAGATCTTGCCGTAGCGCAGCCCGGAGAGGTCACTGGAACCGGGGTCGATGCCGATGGCCACGGCGATGTCATGCACTTCCTGCGAGGCCAGCACCTCGCTGCCATCCACTTCCCAGGTATTCAGGATCTTGCCGCGCAGCGGCATGATGGCCTGGTATTCCTTGTCACGCGCCTGCTTGGCGCTGCCGCCGGCCGAGTCGCCCTCGACCAGGAAAAGTTCGGCACGCATCGGCTCCTGGCCGGCGCAGTCGGCCAGCTTGCCGGGCAGCGCCGGGCCCTGGGTGATCTTCTTGCGCTCCACCTTCTTGCCCGCCTTGAGACGGCGCCCGGCGTTGCTGATGGCCAGCTCGGCCAGCGCCAGGCCGGTTTCCGGATGGGCATTGAGCCACAGGCTGAAGGCGTCCTTGACCACGCCGGAGACGAACGCCGCCGCCTCACGCGAGGACAGGCGCTCCTTGGTCTGGCCGGAGAACTGGGCATCCTGCATCTTCATCGAGAGGACGAAGGCGATGCGTTCCCAGACGTCTTCCGGGGCCAGCTTGACCCCGCGCGGCAGCAGGTTGCGGAATTCGCAGAACTCGCGCATGGCATCGAGCAGGCCTTGGCGCAGGCCATTGACGTGGGTGCCACCCTGCGCGGTGGGGATCAGGTTGACGTAGCTTTCCTGTACCGCATCGCCGCCTTCGGGCAGCCACAGCAGGGCCCAGTCCACCGCTTCCTTGTTGCCGGCCAGGCTGCCGCAGAAGGGCTCGGCAGGCAGGCGCTCGAATTCGCTGACGGCATCGACCAGATAGGAGCGCAGGCCATCTTCATACAGCCACTCGACTTTTTCGCCGGCGGCCTTGTCCTCGAAGGTCACTGACAGGCCTGGGCACAGCACGGCCTTGGCCTTGAGCACATGCTTGAGGCGGCTGACCGAGAACTTGAAGGAGTCGAAGTACTTGGCGTCCGGCCAGAAATGCACGCTGGTACCGGTGTTGCGCTTGCCGACCGTGCCGATGACCTCCAGGTCGCTGGCCTTGAAACCATCGGCGAAGCTCATCTGGTACTCGTTGCCGTCACGCTTGACGGTGACCACTACACGGGTCGACAGGGCGTTGACCACGCTGATGCCGACGCCGTGCAAGCCGCCGGAGAACTGGTAGTTCTTGTTGCTGAACTTGCCGCCGGCATGCAGCTTGGTGAGGATCAGCTCGACACCGGGCACGCCTTCTTCCGGGTGGATGTCCACCGGCATGCCGCGACCGTCGTCGAGCACTTCCAGCGAGTTGTCCTCGTGGAGGATTACCTGGATCGACTTGGCGTGCCCGGCCAGGGCTTCGTCGACGCTGTTGTCGATGACTTCCTGGGCCAGGTGGTTGGGGCGCGTGGTGTCGGTGTACATGCCCGGGCGCTTGCGCACCGGGTCGAGGCCGGAGAGGACTTCGATAGCGTCGGCGTTATAGGCGTTCTGCTGGGCCATGGGCTCTCTTGATCGTCAATTGAAGGCGGAAAAGTCGGTATCGCGCCAGATTGTGGCGCCAATGCCGGCGAATGCGAAGAGTGCCGGCAAACGTTCGCTGAAGCCTTGGAAACCGTGGTCGCCACCGGCCTGGATGCGCAGAGCGCAGGCCCGGTAGTAGCGCTCGGCGTCACGGTAGTCGAGGGTTTCGTCAGCGGTCTGCAACCACACCTGATAGCGGCGGGTGTCCTGTGGTGGCGCCACTTCCAGCTCGGCCAGGGCGTGGATGTGATCCTCGCTGAGTTCCCAGCTCTCGTCGCTGTAGAAATTACGCTGCGGGCCGAGGTAGCCGTCGAAGCGCAGGTGCGGACGCACAGCGGGGTTGATCAGCAAGGCTTTCAGGCCATGGCGCTCAGCCAGATAAGTGGCGTAATAGCCGCCCAGTGAGCTGCCTACCAGCAGTGGCGCGCCCAGTTCGGCGACCAGCGCCTCGAGCTGGGCCATGGCCTGGCGCGGGTGATGATGCAAGGCCGGCACCCGCAACTGCTCGCTCAGTTGCAGATGCGCCATGGCGCGGCTCAACTGGCTGGCCTTGAGCGAGGCCGGCGAGCTGTTGAGGCCGTGGATATAGAGGATGGATGCAGTCATGGTGCGGGAGGCTACTACAAAAAGCAGCTATAAGCTGCAAGCGGCAAGCTGCAAGAAACAGCGGGGCGGTGTCTGTTGGGGCTGGGTGTTTTGCTTGCGGCTTGTAGCTTGAGGCTTGCCGCTGCTTCAGTAGCCCTTGACGCTGTAATCGATCTCGAAGCTGATGCCGGTGACGCGCGAGACGCCGGTTTCCAGCGTGCCGTCGGCATGCAGGCGCAGCCAGCGGTAGCCGGGGGCTTCGCTGCCCACCTGGAAGTCTTCGCTGCCAGGGGCGAACTGCACGCAGGTCGAGGGCGAGGCGAGCAGGCGCAGGTCGCCGCGCTGCTGGTCGAACTCCTGGTGGATATGGCCCCAGAGCACGGCACGCGCCTGCGCATGGCGTTCGAGGATGGCGAACAGGGCATCGGGGTTGCGCAGGCCGATGGGCTCCATCCACTTGCAGCCGATGGACACCGGGTGATGATGCAGGCAGATCAGGTGATGGCGCTCGGGGGCCTCGCTCAGGGCACGCTCCAGCAGCTCCAACTGGCTGTCGGCAAGAAAACCGGGCACCGCGCCGGGGATCGACGAGTCGAGCAGGATCACGCGCCAGGCACCGATGTCGAACACTGGCTCCAGCAAGTGCGTGCCAGCGCAGGTCACTTGCATGGGGGAGGCTTCGTCATGGTTGCCGGCCAGCCAGCGTACCGGCGCGCCGAGCCCGTCGGTGAGGCTGCGAAAGCGTTCGTAGGAAGCCAGGCTGCCGTCCTGCGACAGGTCGCCGGTGGCCAGGATCAGGTCGATGCCAGATTGTTCCTGCCGCATCTTTTCGATCACACGGCACAGGCTGTCGCAGGTGTCCATGCCCAGCAGCTTGCCATCCGCTTCGGCGAACAGATGGCTGTCGGACAACTGCACCAGCAGAACCGAGGAATCGGCGGCGAGGGGGGCGTGGCTCGACAAGGCGGTCTCCAGGGGCGCGAACGAATGGATTATGGTAGCTGCTGCGGCAAAAGGGGAAACCCCGGGAAGCGGAAACAGATCACAGAAAAAACCAGGAGTGTTTTTTTGCCGTCGCCTGCTACAGCGCACAGGGTGGTCGCCAGGGGGCGGGCCACAAAAACCGCGCGCCGAGCCTATCGGCAGGCTGGGCAAAAGCTTGATCCAGGGTTTCAGAGTACCGGCTGCGCTTCGTGTCCGCAGGCCAGACAATGGTTCAGCCATTCACCGAGAAACAGGTTGAGCTGGCTCTTCTCGTCCGGCTGGTGCATGGCGGCGTTCGGATAAGGGTAGCGAATGTGCAGGCGTCTGGCATTCTCGGCGCTGACCACTTCCGCCATGCGCGCATCGTGATAGACCCGCACTTCCAGTTGTGGCACCGGTAGCCACGGCAGGCTGTGCTCCTGGCGCACGCGCAGGCTGGTGGTGTAGGGGCAGGTTTCCAGCACTTCCAGGTGCAGGATGCCCAGCAGATGATCTCCCTGGCTCAGGGCCACACGCCGCGACTGATGTTCGCTGCGCATGCTCGGCAACAGACGCATCAGGCGTGCGTAGTTGGCCTCGCAAGCGGTCTGCAGCTCGACCAGATCGACCCGGTAGCGCTCGCGCAGCAGGTTCACGACCACATGCCCCGCACTTCGTCGCGGTTCAGCGCCAGCCATTGCAGGGCGATGATGCTCGCAGCGTTGTTGATGCGCCCATCGCGCACCGCGGCCAGGGCATCGGCCAGGGCCATTACGTGCACGCGGATGTCCTCGCCTTCCTCCGGCAGGCCATGTACGCCGCCGGCCCCGGCGCTGTCGCAGCGACCGAGGAACAGGTGGACGAACTCGTCGGAGCCGCCAGGGGAGGGGAAGTACTGGGTGATCGGCCACAGCGAGCCGAGAATCAGGTCAGCTTCTTCGACTGCTTCGCGGCGAGCGACTTCTTCGGGCTCTTCGTTCTTGTCGATCAGCCCGGCGACCAGTTCCAGCAGCCAGGGGTTGGCCGCCTTGTCCATGGCGCCGACGCGGAACTGCTCGATCAGCACCACCTCGTCGCGCTGCGGGTCGTAGGGCAACACGCAGACGGCATCGTGGCGCACGAACAGCTCACGGGTGATGGACGGGCCCATGTCACCGGAGAATTGCCGGTGACGCAGCTTGAGCCGGTCGAGCCGGTAGAAGCCGCGAAAGCACTCCTCGCGGGCGAGGATGTCGATGTCGTTCTTGTCCATGGGCATGCTCCAGATGGTCGTAACGGGCCAAGCTCAGACTGTGTGAAAACTACTGCGCTTGCTCATGCTGCGTTAAAAAACGGCTCAAAATGCTCATTTACAGCGCGTAAACTGCGCTTTTTCGCCGTTTTTTGCCTTGCCTGACCTGCGCTCGCTACGTTTTCACACGGTCTGATGCGGCCCGTTACCCGCACACTAGCGAGCATAGTGCCGCCAGATCAAGCCTGCATGACGGCCTTTCACACAGGCTGATAGAGCTGGCTGCCCTGCGCCTTGAACTCCTCGGCCTTGGCCTGCATACCCTGCTCGGCCTCCAGGTCGACGGCGTCGATGCGTTGTTCCTTGGCGTAGTCGCGCACTTCCTGGGTGATCTTCATCGAGCAGAACTTCGGCCCGCACATGGAGCAGAAGTGCGCCACCTTGGCCGAGTCCTTGGGCAGGGTCTCGTCGTGGTAGGCGCGGGCGGTGTCCGGATCCAGGCCGAGGTTGAACTGATCCTCCCAGCGGAACTCGAAACGCGCCTTGGAGAGGGCGTTGTCGCGGATCTGCGCGCCGGGGTGGCCTTTGGCGAGGTCGGCGGCATGGGCGGCGATCTTGTAGGTGATGATGCCGGTCTTCACGTCATCCTTGTTCGGCAGGCCCAGGTGTTCCTTGGGCGTGACGTAACAGAGCATGGCACAGCCGAACCAGCCGATCATCGCCGCACCGATGCCACTGGTGATGTGGTCGTAGCCGGGGGCAATGTCGGTGGTCAGCGGGCCGAGGGTGTAAAACGGCGCCTCGTCACAGCATTCGAGCTGCTTGTCCATGTTCTCCTTGATCAGGTGCATGGGCACGTGGCCGGGGCCTTCGATCATGCACTGTACATCGTGCTTCCAGGCGATCTTGGTCAGCTCGCCGAGGGTCTCCAGCTCGCCGAACTGTGCGGCGTCGTTGGCGTCGGCGATGGAGCCGGGGCGCAGGCCGTCACCCAGGGAGAAGGACACGTCGTAGGCCTTCATGATTTCGCAGATGTCGTCGAAATGGGTGTAGAGGAAGTTTTCCTTGTGATGCGCCAGGCACCACTTGGCCATGATCGAGCCGCCACGGGAGACGATGCCGGTGACGCGCTTGGCGGTCAGCGGCACGTAGCGCAGCAGCACGCCGGCGTGGATGGTGAAGTAGTCCACGCCTTGCTCGGCCTGCTCGATCAGGGTGTCGCGGAACAGCTCCCAGGTCAGGTCTTCGGCGATACCGCCGACCTTTTCCAGGGCCTGGTAGATCGGCACGGTGCCGATGGGTACCGGCGAGTTGCGGATGATCCACTCGCGGGTTTCATGAATGTGCTTGCCGGTGGACAGATCCATCACGGTGTCCGAGCCCCAGCGGATGCCCCAGGTCAGCTTGGCCACTTCTTCCTCGATGGAAGAGCCGAGGGCGCTGTTGCCGATATTGCCGTTGATCTTCACCAGGAAGTTGCGGCCGATGATCATCGGCTCCAGTTCCACGTGGTTGATGTTGGCCGGGATGATGGCGCGGCCGCGGGCAACTTCGCTGCGCACGAATTCGGGGGTGATTTCCTTGGGGATGGCAGCACCGAAGCTGTGCCCCGGGTGCTGCTCGTCGAGCAGACCGGCTTCGCGGGCCTCGGCCAGCTTCATGTTTTCGCGGATGGCGACGTATTCCATCTCCGGGGTGATGATGCCCTTCTTGGCGTAGTGCATCTGGCTGACGTTGTGCCCGGCCTTGGCTCGGCGCGGGTTGCGCACGTGGGCGAAACGCATCTTGGTCAGCTCTTCGTCGGCCAGGCGGCGCTGACCGAACTCGGAAGACAGGCCCGGCAGTTTCTCGGTATCGCCACGATCTTCGATCCAGGCGCTGCGCACGTCGGCCAGGCCCTTGCGCACGTCGATGGTCACGTTCGGGTCGGTGTAGGGGCCAGAGGTGTCGTAGACGGTGACCGGGGCGTTGATCTCGCCGCCATTCTTCGTTTCAGAGAAGGCGGTCGGCGTCACGTCCAGGCTGATCTCGCGCATCGGCACGCGGATATCCGGGCGCGAACCCTGCACGTAAATCTTCTGCGAACGGGGGAAGGGCTGTACCGACTGCTGGTCGACCTGGGCGCTTTCGCTCAGGTGTCGTTGTTGTTCTGTGCTCATCAAGGCTCTCTCCGGGATAGATGTCGGAGTTGGAACCTGAGCGGACGAAGGGCGCGAGATACACCACAGGCGGTGCAGAGGACTCGCCACGCATGATGGCGGCGAGGACATCTTGTTCCCTACGCAGGCCTTAACCTGATCAGGTTCAACGGGATCCGGCAGTTGCCAATCTCAGCCCCTCACATGGGGCACCCCGACAAGAACCCTGGCAGTCTAATCAAGCCCCGGCGCTAAACCAACCTGCACGCGGAAATAAGTCGACCCATGCGTCGGAAAGCGACGCTCGGGGCAGGGGCTTCGGCATTGTTGCAGCGGGGCAACAATGCTTCTTGCAAACTAGACTGAAGCTTGGGCTCGGGTGCTTGACCCTGGCCTGTGGCCAGCCGTAGCCTTGCCGATTACCGCCTATTCAAGGATCGACCTCCATGTTGCGCAGACTCTCCCTGGCTGTTGCCGTGGCCGCCGCATCGGTGGGCCTGGTACAGGCCGCCGAGGCACCGCTTTCCAGCAAGACCGACCTGATGACCGTGTATCAGGAAGCCGCCCAGAACAATGCCGATATCGCCGCTGCCCGCGCTGACTACCAGGCGCGTCGCGAAGTGGTGCCACAGGCGCGTGCCGGATTGCTGCCCAACCTCTCGGCTGGGGCCAATTATGGTGACACGCGCACCGAGATCGATTCGCCCAGCGCCACCCTGTCGCGCAGTGGCCTGGTCTATCAGGCCAATCTGAGCCAGCCGCTGTTCCGTGCCGACCGCTGGTTCCAGCTACAGGCCGCCGAGGCCACCAGCGAGCAGGCCGCGCTGGAACTGTCCGCCACCGAGCAGAACCTCATCCTGCAGAGTGCCGAGACCTACTTCGCCGTGCTGCGTGCCCAGGACAACCTGGCCTCGACCCGCGCCGAGGAAGCCGCCTTCAAGCGTCAGCTCGACCAGGCCAACGAGCGTTTCGATGTCGGCCTTTCCGACAAGACCGACGTGCTCGAGGCCCAGGCCGGTTTCGATACCGCCCGGGCCAACCGCCTGCTCGCCGAGCGCGCCGTGGATGATGCCTTCGAGGCCCTGGTGACATTGACCAATCGCGACTACGTGGCCGTGGAGGGCATCGTGCACTCCCTGCCGGTGCTGGTGCCGACCCCCAACGATGCCAAGGCCTGGGTCGATACTGCCGCCGCGCAGAACCTCAATCTGCAAGCCAGCCTCTATGCGGTCACCGCCGCCGAGGAGAACCTGCGCCAGCGCAAGGCCGGCCATGCACCGACTCTCGACGCCGTGGCCAGCTACCAGAAGGGTGACAACGACAGCCTCGGCTTCACCAACTCGGGCTCGCCGTTGTCGCCGCGTTACAGTGGTGACGTGTCGCAGCGCAGCATCGGCCTGCAACTGAACATCCCTCTGTACAGCGGCGGCCTGACCAGCTCGCAGGTGCGTGAGGCCTATCAACGTCTGGGGCAGACCGAGCAACTGCGCGAGAGCCTGCGCCGCCAGGTGGTGCAGAACACCCGCAACCTGTTCCGCGCGGTCAATACCGATGTGGAAACCGTGCAGGCGCGGCGCCAGTCGATCATCTCCAACCAGAGCGCGCTGGAAGCGACCGAGATCGGCTATCAGGTCGGCACCCGCAACATCGTCGACGTGCTCGATGCCCAGCGCCAGCTCTACAGCGCCGTGCGCAACTACAACGACGCGCGTTACGACTACATCCTCAACAACCTGCGCCTGAAGCAGGCCGCCGGCACCCTCAGCCCCGCCGACCTGGAGGCCCTGGGCCGTTTCCTCAAACCGGACTACAACCCGGACAAGGACTTCCTGCCGCCGGATCTGGCCTCGGCTGCCGAGGAGCGCTTGAAGAACGAGCAGGGATATTGAGCGACTCTGGCTTCAGAACCTCAATCGCGTAGGCGCGAATTTATTCGCGACAGGGTTGGGTTCCGTGCCCGATCATGCTCGCGAATAAATGCTCTGCCAGAGCATTTGTCTGCGCCCAGGGTGGCTGGGCGCAGAGTCGGTAGCAACGGATTTATCCGTGAAAAGGGTTGGCCCGCGTCTGCCAGAGTCGCGAACGAATTCGCTACCGAGGGAAGACATTCGCCGTTCCTTGCCCTCGTTCATCGTTTCAATACGAAATTCTGTAAACCACTGGAAAGTGGTCACTGCGCAGCACTTTGCCCATGTATATGCGTTGAATCGTGGCATAGACCTTCTCCGGATCGATCAGGCTGGAGGCGTTGAGGGTCGTGGAATCATTGGACAGGGTCGTCACCGAGATCGAGGCATGGCAGATCGATTGCCAGTCGCAGCTCTCATGGATATAGGCATAGTCCAGCAGCGAGGGAACGGCGATATCGCCGTAGGCCACATCGCATCCCATGACGCAATTGATGTACTCGCTTTCGCTGAGCAGCATCCGCCCCTGAGAGTTCTTCTTCTCCTGCGCATACAGCGCTCTGGCCAGCGCCAACGAGCTGCGAATGGAAATATGAGTGAATCCGGCCGTGCCGGGAAGGCAGCGCAGCACCTTGTCCTTTCCAGGCAACGTGATGCTTGCCGGAGCGCTGTTCGCATCCGTATTGAGATCGCCGCCGAAGAAAACCAGCTTCTTGATGCCTTTGCCTTGATAGCTGCCCAGTAGCTGAATGTCCTCCAGCACCTGTGCTGCCGCCTTGTACGATGCATTGGCATGGCAGAAGGCGAAGAGGTTCTCTTCCTTGTCGCTCAGCAACAAGGTCGCCCTGATGGATTCCGAGCCCAGGGGGAGCTCGAAGGGTTCGGAGTAGTCGTCGGCTATATCGTTGCGCACGAATACCATCGACCCAAGCGTCGTGCCTTTGCGTATACCTCCCTCCATGGAGAGCGACGCCTTCATGGCATAGCTGCCCTTGAGGTCGTCCACCAGCTTCAGATTGGGATTGCCGGTGGTGCCCACCTCGAACAGGGCAATGATCTCGGGCTTGAGTTTTTCCAGCGTGCTCAGCAAGGCATCCAGTTTTTCTTCGTACGCTTCGCTCATGGGCTTGCGCTGGTTCTGGTGGTTCAGGTGCTGAGTGTTCCACATGAGAATCTTGACGGTAGCCACCGCGGCTCCTCCCTGCCTGCTCGTAACGCTCGGGCCACCCAGGTTGTCCCGAGCCATGCATCAACGGTAGCAGTCGCCGGGGAAAGCGCGAGCCTCTCAGCCGCGCCTGGCGAGTAGCTGATCCAGCCCTTGCAGCAGTCGCTCCAGCGCGCCCTGATTGGCCTTGAGCACGGCCAGGCCGGCCTGGCTCATACGCTGTGTCGCGTCAGGCTGGCGCAACAGCGTGGCAACCTGGCCAGCCAGTTGATCGGCGTTTTCCACTTCGCTCAGCGCGCCGGCCTCACGCAGTTGCGCGGCGATTTCCAGGAAGTTGAACAGGTGTGGGCCGCTCAGCACCGGCTTGCCCAGTGCGGCTGGCTCCAGCAGGTTGTGTCCGCCGTTGGCCACCAGGCTGCCGCCGACGAAGGCGATATCGGCCAGGGCATAGAGAAACAGCAGCTCGCCCATGGTGTCGCCCAGCAGCACCTGATCGCCAGCCTGTACCGCTTCGCCAGTGGAACGGCGGCGCGTATTCAGGCCCTGGCTCAGACACAGCTCGTGCACCGCGCCGAAGCGTTCCGGGTGCCGGGGCACGAGGATCAGCAGGGCATCCGGTCGGTATTTCAGTAGCCGGCGATGGGCGTCGAGGACGATCTCGTCTTCGCCGGCATGGGTGCTGGCAGCAATCCACACCGGGCGCTGCTCGGCTTGCCACTGCTGGCGTAAGTCGGCAGCGCGTCGTGGCAGCTCGGCGTCGATCTTGAGGTCGAACTTGATCGAGCCGGTCACTTCGACGCATTGGCGGCGCGCGCCCAGTTCGAGAAAGCGCTGCGCCTCGGCCTGGGTCTGCACGGCGAGCAACGACAGCTCGGCGAGCATCGGTGCGGTGAGCCTGGCAAAGCGCGCATAGCCGCGCGCCGAGCGCTCGGACAGGCGGGCATTGGCCAGGGCCACGGGAATGCCGCGCTTGGCGCACTGGTGGATATGGTTCGGCCACAGCTCGGTTTCCATCACCACGGCCAGGCTTGGCTTTGCGCGGTCGAGAAAGCGCGCGGCCGCCCAAGGCAGGTCGTAGGGCAGGTAGCAATGCTGCACGCTGTCGCCGAACAGGGCCTGGATGCGTTCCGAGCCGGTCGGCGTCATGCAGGTGACGGTGATCGGCAGTTCCGGGTGACGCGCCTGCAGGGTACGGATCATCGGCGCGGCGGCGATGCTTTCGCCCACCGACACGGCATGCACCCAGATGCCACCGGTTTGCATCGCCGGCAGGCCGAAGGAGAAGCGCTCCTGGATGCGCCGTGCGTAGGCCGGCGCCTTGCGTGCGCGCAGGGCCAGGCGCAGGGCGATCAGGGGCAGGGCCAGGTGCAGCAGCAGGGTGTAAAGGTGTCTGTTCATGGGCGCGCAGCTTATCGCCGCAGGGCAGGCGCTGGAAGAGCGATCAGGCCTGCGGGCGCAGCAGCTCCTGGGCCAGGCAGTCGGCCAGCCAGCTCGCGGCCGGGCCGAGCGCGCCATCACGACGCCAGACCAGCTCCACCACCAGCGGCAATGGCGCCCAGTCGCTGCGCAGTTCCTGCAGGTGGCCCAGGTAGGTGGGGTACTGGGCGACGTGGCGGGGCAACCAGGCCCAGCCCAGGCCACGGATCACCAGCTCGGCCATCACGTAGAAGCTGTCGACGCGCCACATCAGCGGGCTGATCTGCTCGCCGCCGGGGTAGTGGCTGTCCTGCGGCGTCATCAGCAACTGGCGATGTTCGGCCAGGTCGCGTCTCTCTACGCTGGCGAGCCCGGCCAGTGGATGCTGCGGGCTGCATACCGTGACCATCTCGATGGTGCCCAGGCGCTGGCTTTCCAGTTCGCTGGGCATCTGCTCGTGATGGAAGAGCAGGCCCAGATCGGCCTGACACTGCACCAGCTTGCGTGCCATGTCGCCCTGCGCGCCGCTGGAGAGCTGCACCTCCAGCAAGGGAAAGGCTCCGGCCAGGGCCTCCAGGCTGGCCAATACCGGTTGGTAGGGCATGGCCTCATCCTGCGCCAGACGCAAGCGGGCTTCCTCGCCACGGGCCAGCCCCAGGGCGCGGCCGTCCAGGCGCTGGCACTGCTGCAGCACGCTACGCGCCTCCTCCAGCAAGGCGCGACCGGCTTCGGTCAATTGCGGCTGGCGGCCGCTGCTGCGCTCGAACAGGGCGACCCCTAGATCCGCCTCGAGCAGGGCGATGGCGGTGCTTACCGCCGATTGTGCACGCCCGGTGTCGCGGGCCACGGCAGAGAAGGAGCGGCTTTCGGCGGTGCGCACGAACAGTTGCAGTTGATCGAGATTCCAGTTCATGATCTATCTCCAATTCAGATAGGTAATCACTTTATCCCATCGCTATGCTCACTAGAATCGAGGGCATCGTTCAGGAGTCGCCGCCATGCCCGGATACCTCTACCTCGCTATCGCCATCGCCGCCGAAGTCATCGCCACCACCTCGATGAAGGCCATCGACGGCTTCAACAAGCCCTTGCCGCTGCTGCTGGTGATCGGTGGCTACGCCATCGCCTTCTGGATGCTGATCCTGGTGGTGCGCACCATTCCGGTGGGCATCGCCTACGCCATCTGGGCGGGGCTCGGCATCGTCCTGGTGAGCATCGCCGCGCTGGTGCTGTATCAGCAAAAACTCGACCTGCCGGCCATGCTCGGCATGGGCCTGATCGTCAGCGGTGTGGTGGTCATCCAACTGTTCTCGCACTCCACGGGGCATTAAGACGGGCAGACTTGCGGCTTGAAGCTTGCGGCTTGTCGCTGCCTCGAGGGTTATACTGCGCCCCTGTTTTTCTGCGAGGCCTGTTCATGTCCCAAGCTCTCAGCACCGATGTCCTGATTGTCGGCGGTGGTATTGCCGGCCTCTGGCTCAACGCACGTCTGCGCCAGCAGGGGTTCGCCACGTTGCTGGTGGAATCGGCGAGCCTCGGCGGCGGGCAGAGCCTGAAGTCCCAGGGCATCATCCATGGCGGCGCCAAGTACGCGCTGCACGGCGCGCTGACCGGCTCGGCCGAGGCCATCGGCGATATGCCGCGGCGCTGGCGCGAGGCGCTGGCCGGTGATGGCGAGCTGGATCTGCGTGGCGTGCGCCTGCTCTCCGACGCGCATTACCTGTGGTCGCCGGGCACCCTGGCGGGCAATCTGACCAGCTTCTTCGCCAGCAAGGCCATGCGCACGCGGGTCGATGCGGTCAAGGGCGAGCAACTGCCGCCAGCGCTGCGCGATCCGAAGTTCAAAGGCAAGGTCTATCGCCTCAATGAGCTGGTGCTGGACGTGCCCAGCCTGATCGCGCGTCTGGCCGAGCTGGCCGGCGATGGCCTGCTGGCCGGCAAGCGCATCGAGCCGCTGCGTGAAGCGGGTGAGCTGGTCGGCCTGGTCGTCGATGGCCGCGAGATCCGTGCGCAGCGCCTGGTGCTTAGTGCCGGCGCCGGCAATGCCGAGCTGTTGGCGGCGTTGGGTATCGAACAGCCGCGCCAGCAACTGCGCCCGCTGCACATGGTGCTGGCCAAGGGGCCGGCCTTGAAACCGCTGTATGCGCATTGCCTGGGCGGCGGGCCGAAGCCACGGGTGACCGTGACCACCCACCCGGCGGCCGATGGCCAATGGGTCTGGTATCTCGGCGGTGACCTGGCCGAGGCCGATGGCGTGGCGCGTGACGAAGCCGCGCAGATCAAGGCGGCGCAGAAGGAAGTCGCTGCACTGCTGCCCTGGGTCGATCAGAGCCAGACCCGCTGGGCCACGCTGCGCGTGGATCGTGCCGAGCCGGCGCAATCGGGCCTGGCGCGCCCGGACAACGCCTTCCTCGCCGATCAAGGTCGACTGCTGGTGGGCTGGCCGACCAAGCTGGCGCTGTCGCCGGATTTCGCCGACCGCGTGCTGCAGGCGCTGGCGCGTGACGGCGTGCAACCAGGTGAGCATGCGCCGTTACCCGAGCTGCCGCGTCCGCCGTTGGCGCAGCCGGTATGGGAGACGCTGCTGCCATGAGCCTGCACGATCTGCACCGCCCGCTGGGCAGCACCGGTCTGCTGGTGTCGCCGCTGGGCCTGGGCACGGTCAAGCTGGGCCGCGACCAAGGCGTCAAATACCCCAGCGGTTTCACCATCCCCGACGACGCTCAGGCTGCGGCCTTGCTGTGCCAGGCGCGTGAGCTGGGCATCAACCTGATCGACACCGCGCCGGCCTATGGTGTCAGCGAGCAGCGCCTCGGCCCCTTGCTGCGTGGCCAGCGCGACCAGTGGGTGATCGTCAGCAAGACAGGCGAAGAGTTCGACCAGGGCCTGTCACACTTCGATTTCTCGCCAGCGCACACCCGCCTGTCGGTGGAACGCAGCCTGAAACGCCTGGAAACCGACCGTATCGACCTGCTGCTGGTGCATTCCGATGGCAATGATCTGGCCGTGCTGCGCGACACTGGCGTTTACGAGACGCTAGAGGCGCTCAAGCGCGAGGGCAAGATTCTCGCCTACGGGCTGTCCGGCAAGACCGTCGACGGTGGCCTGTTGGCACTGCAGGAAGGGGATTGCGCGATGGTCACCTACAACCTCGCCGAGCAGGGCGAGAAGCCGGTTATCGACTACGCTGCCAGTCACGGCAAGGGCATCCTGATCAAGAAGGCCCTGGCCAGCGGGCATGCCTGCCTGGCCGATGGTGTCGACCCGCTGCGCGCCAGCTTCGAGCTGATCTTCGCTCACCCCGGTGTCGCCAGCGCCATCGTCGGCACCATCAATCCAGCGCATCTGGCGGCCAACGTGGCCACGGCGGCGGCGGTGATCGCCGAGCTGGGCTGATCAGGGCGGCGTTTCGCACGTGGCCGTGCGTGAAGCGGAAGCAGACCCACGGTCATGTTCCTTTACAGCTTCGGGTTGTGCAGGAGCATCGGCTTGAGGCAGCCTTGTTTGACTGTTTCGTCCTTATCCCTCGTCGGTGCGCTGGGCGCCCGGCACGAGACTGTGAGGTACCGAGATGTCGCGTACGTTGATTCGCAAGGATCCGAGCCGTTTCAAGACGCTGCCGCTGTATGTCGAGGCCGACCCGGAGGGCTTGCGCTACAAGAGCCTGGGCCAACCGCTGAATTTTCGTCAGATGCTCGAGCGGCGTTGCCCAGTAACGGTAGCGGACGACCAGCGTTTCGCGGTGGAGCTGGCCAACCTGGGCGTTTCGGTACGCCTGACCCTGCGCCTGCAGGGGCGCGATTACTGGGTACTGGTGCGCCAACGGCGGCCGGATCGCGGTGACACCGTACTCAAGCTGATTTCCGGCTACGTGCCGGCGCACGAGCTCAACCTGCCACTGCTCACGGCCATCCAGGAAGTGGCCGAGGAGTGCCTGATCGAGAGCGAGGACGGCTGGCTCAGCGGCCGTTTCGGCGATACCTGGCTGCCAACCCCCTATCAGGGCGCCTTGCGCTATCGCGAGACCAGCCATTTTCGTCTCAGCCCGCTGTCCGGCGCGGCGCGGCCGGTGCAGTGCGGCAACCTGACCCTGCTCGAGCGCCCACGTGCCTATGTGCACCTGCCCACTGCTTCGCTGCAGCTGGTCTACGACCTCAATCTGGAGCTGCCGCGCGAGGTGCGCGAGCCGAGCCTGTTCCACGTCGACGAGTGCCTCGAGGACGGTGTGCTGGTGGCGCGCCTGGAGCGTCGGCGTCCCGATCTGTACCTGGTGGCCCTGCACAATGGCCAGCCCAATGGCGACTTGTTCACCTTGCGCGCTGGCGAACTCACGGCGGTCAGCACACGCGGCCTGTGGCTGTCGGAGAGCTTCGCCGAGCAGCAGGGCTGGCTGGTGCAAGATGAGCGAGTGCGCTGGAAGGACTGGCTGCAGCGCTACGGGGTGCAGTCGGCGCAACGCGCCACGGTGGGCGCGTAGCCGAGGTCAGGCGTGGCTGTCGTGCATGCGCGCCAGTTGCCGTTCCAGCAGTGCCGGGTAGGGGTCGAGCAGACGCTCCACGCAGCTCGCGCCCTCGGGGCTGGCGATGGGGCGGATGCGCGCACGCTGTTTGGCCAGTTCGTCCTGAGCGATGCGCTTTTCCACCAGTAGCAGGTTGCGGCTGTGCTGCGACAGGGCCAGGGCGTCCAGCGCGCTGTCGCTGAGCAGCAGCTCGGCCTGGCCGAGGCCTTCCAGGCCGTTGCCCAGGGTCAGGCCCAGTTGCAGTTGCAAGGTGATGCCGCTGTCGGCCACCTCGATCTGCAGGGCATGGCCGAGGGCGCGCATCAGCTCGCCGCAGCAGATGGCGTGGGTCAGGTAGTCCTCGGCGCAGTCGCGCTCGTGGAACAGCATCAGGCTGCTGCCATCCTTGAGCGTGTGCAGCTCGCCCTGGTAGAGCGAAGCGGCTTGTTCCAGGCAGTCGCGATAATGCTGCAGCAGGTCGAGCAGGCGCGTGCGCGGCAGGCGGCGCAGTTGCTCCTGGCCGCCGAGCTGGATGGCCAGTACCGCGGTGGCCTGCGCTGGGTTGGCCGTTGCAGGCGCTGCCGTCGGCTGTGGCTCGTTGGCCAGGTCGGCGAATGGATCGGCGTCGTCTTCGTCCCAGGGCAGGTTGACCTTGGCTGCCTGGCGCGGCTGCGCGGTGGCTAGCGGAGGTGCTGCGCTGTACTGACGTGGCGCCTCGTCTTCAGTGCTGAGGTCATCTTCCGGAACGCTGTCGGAGAAGGCTTCTTCCTCGGTGAAGTCGTCTTCTTCTGGCTCCAGCTCTGGCTTCGGTGGCACCAGGCGGGCCTGTAGCTGCCGTGCCAGGTCGCCGAGCTCGTCATTGCGCCCGGCACCCGGTGCGGGGTCGTCCGGGTCACGCAACCACAGACGCAACTGCAGCAGGGGGGTGGAGATGTGTCGGCCCAGGCGCATGCTCAGCGACAGGGTCAGGGCCAGCAGGATCAGGCTGAGGATGCCCATGCTCTGCAGGCTGATGGTCATGGGTTGCTGAAACTGGCGCATATCCAGGCTGATGCTCAGTTGCCCGGCCATCACTTCCTGGAAGTTGATGGGCGTGGAGTACAGCCCCGAGCTTTCGCCGAGCATGCTGCGCGTCGGCCGCGAGCCCGCCTCGGCGAGGATGCGGTTGTCCACGCTGTAGATGGCGGCGTGCGCCACCAGCGGATTCTTCGCCAGATTGCCCAGCAGCACGTTGAGGCTGAGGATGTCGTTGGACACCAGCAGCTCGGTGGCCGAGGCCGCCGTCTGGGTGATCAGCGCCTGGCCGAGGGCGTCGGCCTGTTGCTGCATGGCCTGCTTGAACTGCATGCCCATCACCCAGGCATAGATGACCATGGCCAGAGCCACCAGCAGCAGGCTGTGGCTGGCGATGCGCAGCACCAGGGGCACCCGCCGCTGGCGCAGCGCGTGGAAGATCATGATGAAGAAATTATCGGGTTTGACGGGCGCGGGCCGGTTCACAGAGCACGGCTCTTGTCGACTGAAGTTGCCGCGCAGTATAGCGAGCGACCCCGCATGGGCAAAGCGCACGGCTGCCCGCATTGGCAGGAAACTGGGTAGAATGTCGGCCTTTTCGCTGGGCGGTGGCTCATCTGCCGCATTCGGTCATCAATCATCTGCCTCGGAGGGTGCGCCTTGCGCGAAATCGTCCTGATCAATATCACCGGCGAAGATCGCCCCGGGCTCACCGCAGCCATCACCGGCGTCCTGGCCCAGGGCGGGGTGAATATCCTCGACATCGGCCAGGCGGTGATCCACGACACCCTGTCGTTCGGCATCCTCATCGAGATTCCCGACAACGGCCGTTCCCAGTCCGTGCTCAAGGATCTGCTGTTCACCGCTTACGAGCTGGATCAGCAGGTGCGCTTCACTCCGGTATCCGAGGCTGACTATCGGCAGTGGGTTGCTGGCCAGGGCAAGGCCCGGCATATCGTCACCCTGCTGACGCGCAAGGTTACCGCCGAGCAGTTGCAGCGCGTCAGCACCATCACCGCCCGCTACGGCCTGAACATCGATCATATCGACCGCCTCTCCGGGCGCATGCCGCTGGACATGCCGAGCGAGTGTAGCAAGGGTTGCATCGAATTCTCGGTGCGTGGCGAACCGGACGACCCGGCGGCATTGCGCGCCGAATTCCTCAGTGTGGCGCAGGAGCTGAACGTCGATATCGCCTTCCAGCGTGATTCGGTGTTCCGCCGCAATCGCCGCCTGGCGGTATTCGACATGGACTCGACGCTGATCGAGGCCGAGGTCATCGACGAATTGGCCAAGGCCGCTGGTGTCGGCGAGCAGGTTGCCGAGATCACCGAGCGTGCCATGCGCGGCGAGCTGGACTTCCGCGCCAGCTTCAAGGAGCGCCTGGGGCTGCTGCAGGGGCTGTCGGAAGACGTGCTGGCGGAGATCGGTGCTTCGCTGCGCCTGACCGAAGGTGCCGAGACCCTCTTCGCTGAGCTCAAGCGTCTGGGTTACAAGACCGCGATTCTCTCCGGTGGCTTCACCTACTTCGCCCGACAGTTGCAGGCCAAGCTGGGCATCGATTACGTGTTCGCCAACGAACTGCAGATCGTCGATGGCAAGGTCACTGGCGTGGCGGTCGAGCCCATCGTAGATGCGCAGCGCAAGGCCGACCTGTTGCGCGAGCTGGCCGAGAGGGAAGGGTTGCAACTGGAGCAGACCATCGCCGTCGGCGATGGCGCCAACGACCTGCCCATGCTCGGCCTGGCCGGCCTCGGCGTGGCCTTCCGTGCCAAACCACTGGTCAAGCAGTCGGCCAAGCAGGCGATTTCCACCCTGGGCCTGGATGGCATCCTCTATCTGCTGGGCTACCGTGACCGCGAAGGTCAGGTGTGAGGTTTGCAGATTTGGCTGTCGCCGGGGCGCTGGAGTTGCACTCTGGAAAGCACGAAGCCGCGCAGTGCGCGGCTTCGGAGATGGTGGGCCCAGCAGGACTTGAACCTGCGACCAATCGATTATGAGTCGACTGCTCTAACCAACTGAGCTATAGGCCCGAAAGGACGGCGGATTATAACGAGGCCGTGTGATTAGCGCCAACTGCCTGAGTTATCTGGGAAAAAATCGGCTCTTTGCATTTCAGAGGGGAATGCTTGGTTGAGATCGGGCTGGCAATAAAGTACGCGTTTTCCGGGTGCATGTTCCGAGTTGCCGCGTTTTTGCTGATGTTTCTGGTTTCGCCCTCCCGGGCGAGTCACTTTTGGCAAAAGTAACCAAAACCCTCCGCCCGGTCATCCGGCCCTCGCTACGCGAGGGTTCGCTCACTCCATCGCCGCTCCAGAGGCCCGCCACGGTGGGCCATCCATGGCCCATCGCGGCTTTCGCGACATCCATGTCGCTCAACCTCTTCCACGACGATTCCGTTCGCCCTCCTGGGCGGGCTCTGCACGCGCCTGAACCTGCGGTAACCCAGAAGTAGCGCGGAGTGCTGGTCGACCGTAGGGCGGACTCAGGAGCGCCAGCGAACAGTCCGCCGGATCATGCCCCGTTCGGCACCACAGCCTACGTCCCGTACTCCTAACGGCGTACTGCTCCGCGAGTACGCCCTACGCGAATGAAACTATTGGTTTAACTCGGTAGCCACATCGCTACTTCATAGCTACCAGAACACACTGTGCATATTCTGAAATGCAGGTTCGTTCAGGCGCGCGAATGGCCCCTTCAGGAGGGTGAGCGCAATCGTTGCGCAGAGGGGCGAGCGGCATGGATGCCGCGAGATACCGATGGCGGCCCCGCGTAATGGGCCAGGGATGGCCCATGTACGCCGACCCTCGGAGCGGCGATGGAGCGAAACGTAGCGAAGCGAAGTAACAGCCGAAGGCTGGCCCGAAGGGCGAGCGAAGCGAGTAACGAACCCCGGCGCAGCCGGGGCCGGATGATGGGGTGCGCTAATGAGATGGTCACCCCCACACCCAGCGAGGATTACGCTTCCACTGGGTGTTTTATTTGGAGACCATCACCATGAATACAGTCGCGTTAGTTGGTATCGATCTCGGCAAGCACAGTTTCCACCTGCATGGGCAGGACAATGCCGGACAAGCTGTCTTTCGCAAGAAGACGACCCGCACGCAAATGATGCGGCTGCTAGGTAACCTGCCAACGTGCACAGTGGTGATGGAGGCCTGTGCCGGATCGCACTTTCTGGCCCGGCAACTCATGACCTTCGGACATGAAGTGAAGCTGATCTCGCCGCAGTTCGTGCGCCCCTTCGTCAAGGCCAACAAGAACGACTTCATCGATGCCGAGGCGATCTGCGAAGCAGCTTCCCGGCCCAGCATGCGCTTCGTGACACCCAAGACCGAAGCCCAACAAACCCTGTCGGTATTGCACCGAATGCGCGAGTCCCTGGTTCGAGACCGGACGAAAACGGCTAATCAGGTTCATGGCTTCCTGCTGGAGTTCAGTATCAGCCTACCCAAGGGTTTGTCGCAGGTCAGGCGCCTACTGTGCATATTGGACGAGCACGAATTGCCGCCTCGTCTGGTCGGGCTGCTGAGGCGTCTGCATGAGCACTTCTGCTATCTGGATGAGCAGATCAAGGCGTTGGACAAGGAAATGGCCAGCCAGCTTGTCGAGGATGATCTGGGCAGCCGCCTGCTGACGATCCCCTGTGTAGGCACAATTACAGCCAGTCTGCTGTGTGCCGAAATGGGCGATGGCAAACAGTATGGCCGTAGTCGTGATTTTGCCGCTTCAGTGGGGCTGGTGCCACGCCAATACAGCACGGGAGGCAGGGCCAATCTGTTGGGCATCAGTAAGCGTGGCGACAAGAACCTGCGCCGGCTACTAGTGCAGTGCGCCAAGGTTTATTTGCAGCGCCTGGACTATCAGCAGGGTGCCTTAGCCGATTGGGTACGCTCGCTTCTTCAACGGCGTCACGCGAACACCGTGGCATGCGCCCTGGCCAACAAATTCGCCCGGATCGCCTGGGCAATTGCAACCAATCATTCGCAGTTTGAAGCGAGATCAGGCACTGCCGTCGCTTGATACCCGGTCTTACTGCTGTGATACGAAACACCCTTTCAGGTTTTGCGATGCTGAACAACCGATGACATGAACGGCACACCGGCCTGGTGAAGATCCTGGCAAAAGAATCGGCTTTTGAAGCCGCTGCGCTTATAAGGATCACCCGGCGCGACTCTCATCGTGGCGCGGGGCATGCCCTATACAGACGCCGGATAGATTTAGGCAAGCCAATCATCCATCGCTGATCAGCGTTGCAAAAACGGGGGTGACCATAGATTCTTTTGCTTACTTTTCTTTGCGCACTTCAAAGAAAAGTGAGTCGCCCGAGGGGGCGAAACCCGGAATATCTGAAGGCACCCAAAGCGGCGTCCAGAACACCAACGCAAGACGACAAGATCACACACAAACTTGCCAGTCCGGTATCAAGGCTGAATTTCCCGAAGAACCAAGAAAACACGCGCTTTAGGCCAGAAACGACGACCCCGGCCTGGGCCGGGGTCGTTTGCATCACTCGTCGAGGAAGGAGCGCAGGTGCTCGCTTCGTGTCGGGTGACGCAGCTTGCGCAGCGCCTTGGCTTCTATCTGGCGGATACGCTCACGGGTGACGTCGAACTGCTTGCCCACTTCCTCGAGGGTGTGGTCGGTGTTCATGTCGATGCCGAAACGCATGCGCAGCACCTTGGCTTCACGGGCAGTGAGGCCGGCCAGCACTTCGCGAGTGGCTTCCTTGAGGCTTTCGACCGTGGCCACGTCGATCGGGGACTGCATGGTGCTGTCCTCGATGAAGTCGCCCAGGTGCGAATCTTCGTCGTCGCCAATCGGAGTTTCCATGGAGATCGGCTCTTTGGCGATCTTCAATACCTTGCGGATCTTGTCCTCGGGCATCTCCATGCGCTCACCCAGCTCTTCCGGAGTGGGCTCGCGACCCATTTCCTGCAGCATCTGACGGGAGATGCGGTTGAGCTTGTTGATGGTCTCGATCATGTGCACCGGAATACGGATGGTGCGCGCCTGGTCGGCGATCGAGCGGGTGATCGCCTGGCGAATCCACCAGGTGGCGTAGGTCGAGAATTTGTAGCCGCGACGGTACTCGAACTTGTCCACCGCCTTCATCAGGCCGATGTTGCCTTCCTGGATCAGGTCGAGGAATTGCAGACCGCGGTTGGTGTACTTCTTGGCGATGGAGATGACCAGGCGCAGGTTGGCCTCGACCATTTCCTTCTTGGCGCGGCGGGCTTTCGCCTCACCGATGGACATGCGCCGGTTGATGTCCTTGATCTCGGCCAGGCTCAGGTTGCACTCGGCTTCCAGATCCACCAGCTTCTGCTGGCAGTTCTTGATGTCGTTCTGCAGATTGCCCAGGGCCTCGGCGTACTTGGCCTTGCCCTTGGCCAGGTCGGCAGCCCAGTCCATGTCCACTTCGTTGCCCGGGAACAGGCGCAGGAAGTCGGCACGCGGCATGCGCGCGTCACGCACGCACAGTTGCATGATGGCGCGTTCCTGGGCGCGCAGGCGGTCGAGGGCGCCGCGCACCTGGCTGACCAGGGCGTCGTACTGCTTGGGCACCAGCTTGATCGGCATGAACAGCTCGGCCAGTGCGGCCAGCTCTTCGGTGGCCTGCTTGCTGCCACGGCCATGCTTCTTCAGGGCTTTCTGCACCTTGTCCTGCTGCTCGGAGACAGCGGTGAAGCGGCGCGCGGCCTCTTCCGGATCCGGGCCGCCATCGCCATCGGATTCTTCGTCGTCGCCGCTCTCGCTTTCTTCGTCCTCGTCTTCTTCGTCATCCTTGGCGTTGGCGCCGTCCTGTACCGGAACGGGGGCGGCAGCTTCGTCCGGGACGCTGCCGTCATCCGGGTCGATATAGCCGCTCAGCACCTCGGCCAGGCGGCCGCCTTCGGTGGTGACGCGGTTGTACTCGGAGAGGATGTTGTCGACGGTGCCGGGGAAGTGGGCGATGGCGCTCATCACCTCGCGGATGCCTTCCTCGATGCGCTTGGCGATTTCGATTTCGCCTTCGCGGGTCAGCAGTTCCACGGTACCCATTTCGCGCATGTACATGCGCACCGGGTCGGTGGTGCGGCCGATATCGGTCTCAACGGCGGCGAGGGCGGCGGCAGCTTCTTCGGCTGCAGCTTCGTCGGTGTCGGCTTCGGCCAACAACAGGGCGTCCGCATCCGGAGCGCTCTCGAATACGTTGATCCCCATGTCGTTGATCATGCGGATGATGTCTTCCACCTGTTCCGGATCGGAAATATCTTCCGGCAGGTGGTCGTTGACCTCCGCATACGTCAGGTAACCCTGCTCGCGACCACGGCTGATCAATTCTTTCAAACGAGATTGCTGTTGCGCTTTTACGGACATAACACCCTATCCACTGAAGGTCTTGGCGGGCTGAAAACAAGCCGAGGATTATACCAGACAAACAGCCTTACGCGCCAGTTGAAGAGGGGCTGGCTGGTGAGGTATTGCGGCTTAGCAGTGTGCGCAGTTGATCTTTTTCCTCTGCGCTTAGTTCACTCTGGCGCGCCTTGCGCAGCAATTGTTCGAGGCTGCGCTCCCGCTGGCGCGCTGCAAGAGTAGTTATAGTGTCGAAAAACTGTTGTTCAAGGTTGTCGGCCGAAATCAGCCATTCCTTTTCCGCCAGGGCGCGCAACAGGCGGCCCTGCTCGGTGCCGTGCCAGCGTGCGATCAGTTGCAGTGAGCGCAGTTTGGGGCTTTTCTGCAGGGCGCCGACCAGTGCCACCAGTAGCTGGGCGTAGGTGTCCTCTTCGTCGGCGAAGTGGCTGACATCTTCCACTTTCTGCGCCAGTTGCGGGTGGTGCAGCAGGGTGCGCAGGGCACTCAGGTGAGGGGACTCCACCTTGACCGCGGTGCGTGGCGGGTAGTCCTTGCCCTGGCCTTTCTTCTGCCACTTGCCGCCGTCCTTCTTCCAGTTGCCCTTGCTCTTGCTGGGTGCGCTCTCGTAGCTGGGCTGGCTGGGGGCAGGATGTTCGTAGCCGCCCAGGTCAGGCAGGGCATCGTAATAATCACCGCTGGGGATGTCGGCATAGTCCGGGTAGGCCTGATCCTGGCTCGCTGGGGCGTGGTTCTGGCGTGGTGTCGGGTTGCGCGGCGTGTTGCCAATCTGGCTCAGGGCTTCGCCGGACAGCCCGGTGATCTCGCTCAGGCGCTGGCGCATCAGGGCGCGCAGGTTGTTGCCGGGGATCTTGTCGATCAACGGTGCGGCCAGGGTGACCAAGTGCGCCTTGCCTTCCAGCGAGCGTGGGTCGGCTTCTTCGCACAGTTGCTGGAAGAAGTAGTCGGCCAGCGGTTGCGCATGCTGGTTGATGCGGGCGCGGAAGGCGTCGGTGCCTTCGGCGCGCACCAGGGTGTCCGGGTCTTCCCCGTCGGGCAGGAACAGAAAGCGCGCGCGGCGGCCGTCCTGCAGGCTCGGCAGGGTGGACTCCAGGGCGCGCCAGGCGGCGTTGCGCCCGGCGGCGTCGCCGTCGAAGCAGAACAGCACGCTGGGTACGATGCGGAACAGGCGCTTGAGGTGTTCCTCGCTGGTGGCCGTGCCCAGGGTGGCCACGGCATTGCGCAGGCCTTGCTGGGCCAGGGCGATGACGTCCATGTAGCCCTCGACCACCATGATCTCGTCGAGGTCGCGGTTGTGCTTGCGTGCCTCGTACAGGCCGTAGAGTTCCTGGCCCTTGTGGAATACCGGGGTTTCCGGCGAGTTGAGATACTTGGGCTTGTCGTCGCCCAGCACCCGGCCGCCGAAGGCGATCACGCGGCCGCGGCTGTCGCGGATGGGGAACATGATGCGATCACGGAAGCGGTCATAGCGCTTGCCGGTGTCGGCATTCTCGATCAGCAGGCCGGCATCGATCATGGCCTTCTGCTGCAGGGCGTCGCCACCCAGTTGCTTGAGCAGGTTGTCCCAGCCGGGCGGGGCGAAGCCGAGGCCGAAGTCGCGGGCGATTTCCCCGGTCAGGCCGCGGCCCTTGAGGTAGTCCACGGCGTACTTGCGCTGTGGGTGGCTTTTCAGCGCCTGGCGATAATGCTCGGCGGCGGCTTCCAGCAGCGGGTAGAGGGGCGAGTCCACCGGCTGCCTGGGTTTGTGACCGCGTCCGCTTTCTTCGCGCGGCACGTCCATGCCGGCGCGTTTGGCCAGTTCCTCGACCGCCTGGGGGAACTCCAGTTGGTCGTGATCCATGACGAAGCCGAGGGCGTTGCCGCCGGCGCCGCAGCCGAAGCAGTAGTAGAACTGCTTGTCCGGGCTTACGGTGAAGGAGGGGGTCTTTTCCTTGTGGAAAGGGCAGCAGGCGCTGTAGTTCTTGCCGGTCTTCTTCAGCTGGATGCGTGAACTCACCACGTCGACGATGTCGGTGCGGTTGAGCAGGTCATCGATGAAGGATTGCGGGATCAGGCCAGCCATAGGTGCTCAGCATAGTCGCCCGTGCGGGCACTCAGAAAGCAGAAAACTCCGCCCTGCACGCGAGGTGAGGCGGAGTTCCTGAAAAAGCAATGCCCGACCAAGGCCGGGCATTCGGGCGTCACGCGTACCGATTAGTACAGGCGGACGCTACGACGCTGCTCGCGCTGCACTTTCTTGGCGTGACGCTTGACGGCGGCAGCGGCCTTGCGCTTACGCTCAGCGGTCGGCTTTTCGTAGAATTCGCGGCTACGGACTTCAGCCAGTACACCGGCTTTTTCGCAGGAGCGCTTGAAACGACGCAGGGCTACGTCGAAGGGTTCGTTCTCTTTAACTTTGACGGCTGGCATCCAGGTCGTACCTATCTTTAATTACCGGGTTTAACGCGTACCCGGCAAATATGGCTCGGGGGTGCGTCGGTTTTTAAGGGTTGCGGATGTTACCGCCTCCCCGCGCGGAATGCAAAGCCCTTAGGTCGAAAAGCGCTGGTCGGGTGGCCGGGCGGCGCTTATCATGCGCGCCTTCGTTCCACGCCGCAAACCAAGGCCTCGCTCCATGCTCGTACTGGGATTGGAAACCTCCTGCGATGAAACCGGCGTCGCGCTCTATGACGGTGAGCGTGGCCTGCTGGCTGACGCGCTGTTCAGCCAGATCGACCTGCACCGCGTCTATGGCGGTGTGGTGCCCGAATTGGCCTCGCGCGATCACGTCAAACGCATGTTGCCGTTGATCCGTCAGGTGCTGGATGAAGCCGGCAAGCAGGCCGGCGATATCGATGCCCTGGCCTACACGGCTGGCCCCGGCCTGGTTGGCGCCTTGCTGGTCGGGGCTTCCTGCGCCCAGGCCCTGGCGTTTGCCTGGGGCGTGCCGGCGGTCGGCGTGCATCATATGGAAGGGCACCTGCTGGCGCCGATGCTGGAGGAGCAACCGCCGCAGTTTCCGTTCGTCGCCTTGTTGGTTTCCGGCGGCCACACCCAGTTGGTGCGGGTCGATGGCATCGGTCAGTACCAGTTACTCGGCGAGTCGCTGGACGATGCGGCCGGCGAGGCCTTCGACAAGACCGCCAAGCTGATGGGGCTGAATTACCCCGGTGGCCCGGAAATCGCCAAGCTGGCCGAACACGGTACGCCGGGGCGCTTCGTCTTCCCAAGGCCGATGACCGATCGCCCAGGCCTGGATTTCAGCTTCAGCGGCTTGAAGACCTTCGCTCTGAATACCTGGCAGCAGTGCAAGGACAGTGGGGACGACCTCGAGCAAGCCCGTCGCGACATTGCGCTGGCCTTCCAGCAGGCGGTGGTTGAGACTTTGACCATCAAGTGCAAGCGGGCGCTCAAGCAGACCGGGCTGAACAGCCTGGTGATCGCCGGCGGGGTAAGCGCCAACAGGTCGCTGCGCGAGCATCTGCAGCGTATGTTGGGCGAACTGAAAGGCCAGGTGTTCTATGCGCGGCCCAAATTCTGCACCGACAATGGCGCGATGATCGCCTACGCCGGTTGCCAGCGCTTGCTGGCCGGGCAGCACGAAGACCTGGCGATCAAGGTGCAGGCGCGTTGGCCGATGGAAAGCTTGCCGGCGCTGTGAGCGCCCTCCGGGATTTACGCGTAGGAGCGAGCTCTGCTCGCGAATGTTGGTGTTCGCTTGAGGCTTGTAGCTTGAAGCTTGTCGCTGCTTAGAAGCGGCGCTCGTGGCCAGCGAACAGGTCGCGCAGATTGCCCCGGTGGCGCCAGACGATCAAGCCGGTCAGCACGCACATGGGCAGCAAGGCGGCCGGTTGTTGCCAGGCCAGCAGTGGCAGGGTCAACGGAGTGGCGATCAGCGAGGCCAGGGAGCTGGTGCGGGTCAGGCGGAAGACCACGGCCCAGGTGGTCAGCGCCAGCAGGGCGGCGGGCGGGTAGAGGCCGAGGAGCATGCCGGCAGCGGTCGCCACGCCCTTGCCACCACGGAAGCGGAAGTACAATGGAAAGAGATGGCCGACGACGGCCGCCAGGCCGATCCAGGCCTGCTGTTGCAGGCTCAGGCCGAGCAGCTTGGCGATGAGGATGGGCAGCAGGCCTTTGCACAGGTCGCCCACCAGCGTCATCACGGCGAGTTTCTTGCCGGCCAGGCGCAGCATGTTGGTGGCGCCGGGGTTGCCCGAGCCGCTGCCACGCGGATCCGGTCTGCCGCTCAGGCGGCTGAGCAGTATGGCGAAGGACAGTGAGCCGAGCAGGTAGGCAAGGATTGCCAGGAGCCAGAACATGGTGGCCATTCCAGAGCTTGGGGTGGCCCGATTCTAACGAGGTGCGGCGCCCTTGTCGTGGCGCGGAGAGGGTGGTGGACAGAGTATTTATCGAAGGGCTGGAGGTCGACACGGTGATCGGCGCCTACGACTGGGAGCGAGACATTCGCCAGTGCCTGCGCCTGGATCTGCAGATGGCCTGGGACAACCGCCCGGCTGCCGCTGGCGATGAGCTGGACAAGGCGCTCGACTATGCCAGCGTATCGGCGCGTATCCAGGCCTTTGCCGCCGAGGCGCAGTTCATCCTGGTGGAAACCTTCGCCGAGCGCCTGGTGCAGACGTTGATGGCTGAATTCGACATTCCCTGGATACGCCTGAAACTGACCAAGCCCGGTGCAGTGCCGGCGGCCCGTGGTGGTGTCGGTGTGGAGATCGAGCGCGGATGTCTCTGACGCGGATCTACCTGGGGCTCGGCAGCAATGTCCAGCGCGAGACCCACTTGAGTGCCGGGCTCGATGCGCTGGCGGGCTTTCTCCATGACCTGCAATGCTCGCCGGTGTTCGAGAGCCACGCCGTGGGTATTAAGAGTGGCAACTTCTTCAATCTGGTGGTCACCGCCACGACCGACCTGCCGCTGGCGGAACTGGATCGCCGGCTGAAGTTCATCGAGGCCGACAACGGCCGTTACGCGCCGGGTCGCAAGGGCCTGCCGCTGGATATCGACGTGCTGCTGTACGGCGAGCAGGTGGGTAACTTCAACGGCCTGGTGCTGCCGCGTGCGGAAATCCTCAAGAACGCCTTTGTGCTCTGGCCGCTGGCGCTGCTGGCGCCGCAGTTGCAGCATCCGCTCGATGGGCGCTCGTTCGCCGAACTCTGGGCTGCGGCGCAGATCGACCAGCAACTATGGCCGGCGGCCTTTCAGTGGCATGGCACCGAGCTGACGCCCGCAGAGTTGTTGCAGGCTCGCTCCTCGTAGCCCGGATGCAATCCGGGGATTGGGCGTTGGCAATGCCCCGGATTGCATCCGGGCTACGGGCTGGTTGGCTGCGGCCAGGCCTTTGTAGGGTGCGCCGCGCGCACCACGGTTACCGGTAGCGCGCACGCCCCTCCCGACCCCACTGTGGTGGTAGCCCGGATGAAATCCAGGACTTGCGTCGGGTACTACCCCGGATTTCATCCGGGCTGCGTTGTCTGCTGTTCCTTATAGGCCTTGAGTGCCTTCAGGCGCTCGCGGTTGAGCGCTTCGCCCAGCTCGGCGCCCTTGAATCCCTTCTCCAGCAGTGGTTTGACCGGCACCTGTCGTGCGGCCTCGGCGGCGCCCAGCAGGTAGGTTGCCTGCGGATAGTCGCGCTGCTCCAGCCCCTGGCGACCGCGCGCATCCATCTCGCAGGCGGCGACGAATTCAGCGAAGCGCTGTGGACGGCGGAATACGTCGAAACGTTGCAGCAGTTCCAGTAGCGTCGAGGGGCGTAGCTCCAGTGCGCGATGGCCATGGGTATGGAATTCACCCACCAGCACGGCCAGCTCGGCGCACTCGCGTGGCACCTTGCAACGTGCGTTGATCGCCTCGATCAGTTTCAGTCCCTTGTGTTCGTGGGCGATATGCCGTGGCCACTCGGCCTCCGGTGTCAGGCCCTTGCCCACGTCGTGCAGCAGGCAGGCCCAGCGCACGCTCAGCGGCTGCTGGTGCTCGGCACTCTGGCGCAGCACGCTCAGCACATGCACGCCGGTGTCGATCTCGGGATGGTGCGTCTCGGGCTGCGGTACGCCGAACAGGACGTCCACTTCCGGCAGCAGGGCGGCCAGGGCGCCGCAGTCGCGTAGCACCTGCACGAACACATCCGGGCGTGGCTCCATGAGCGCGCGGGAGATTTCCTTCCAGCTGCGCTCCGGCGTGAGATCGGCCAGTTCACCGGACTCGGCCAACTGGCGCATCAGGGCCAGGGTTTCGGGCGCAACGGCAAACCCCAGTGGCGCATAGCGGGCAGCGAAGCGGGCGACACGCAACACGCGCAGCGGATCCTCGGCAAAGGCAGGCGATACATGGCGCAGCAGACGCGCGGCAAGATCTTGCTGGCCGCCGTAGGGGTCGACGAGGTTGCCCTGCTCGTCCTCGGCCATGGCGTTGACGGTGAGGTCGCGGCGGATCAGGTCTTCTTCCAGGGTGACTTCAGGGCTGGCATGGAAGGTGAAGCCGCCATAACCGCGGCCACTCTTGCGCTCGGTGCGGGCCAGGGCATATTCCTCGCCCGTTTGCGGATGCAGGAATACCGGGAAGTCGGCGCCCACCGGGCGGTAACCGAGCTCCAGCATCTGTTCGGCACTGGCGCCCACCACCACCCAGTCCACTTCGCTGATGGGGCGGCCGAGCAGGCGGTCGCGCACTGCGCCGCCGACTTTGTAGATCTGCATGAGTATCCTCCGTCGAGTGTGGAGGATAACGGCTGGTCGTGCAGACGCGCTACGGCGTGGCCTTGGGGATCTGTTCGGTCAGCACGTGCACGGCGCGCTCCAGCAACTCGGCGCTGTCGCGCGCCGGGCTCAGGCCGGTGCTGACCAGGCCTTCCCAGAGGGTAGTGTCACTCAGGTCGGTAATGCGCAGGCGCAGCGTGCCGGTTTCGTCGCGCAGTCGGTGGATGGCCTGGTAGGGGCCGAGGTTGCCGGCGGCATCGACCTTGAAGGTCAGCGGTCGGTCCTGCACGGCGAGCCAGTAATAGACGCGCGTTTGTGGCGGCCGGCTCTCGTGGTAACCACGAGCGGACAATCCCTGGCGCAGCAACTGGGGCAGTTGCGCGTAGCGTTCGGGAAAGGGCGGGGTGTCTGCCAGGCTGCTCTGTGGGTCGACCAGTTGAAAGCTGTGTCGGCCCTGCAAGGCATCGTCGGCAGGCGTCAGGATGCGCGCATGGGGTATGGGGCTGGCGCAGGTGGCGAGCCCCAGACACAGCAGGATAACCAGGAACAGACGCATGCAGACAGCCTCGCGAAATATGCCTGTCATGCTGCTGGGCACCTGCATCGAGCGACAACCCATCAAATGGGTGGAATGACCAGATCCAGGCGCGGGTATTCGCCTTCTCCCTCCGGGGTGTTACGTGGCGGTACATGTTGTGTGGTGATCAGTTGGTCACCCTGCAAAGTTTCCAGATGGATGTCGAAGCCCCAGAGGCGGTGCAGGTGCTTGAGCACTTCGCCGGTGGATTCGCCCAGGGGTTTACGGTCGTGCTGCTGGTGGCGCAGGGTCAGCGAGCGGTCGCCACGGCGGTCGACGTTCCAGATCTGGATATTGGGCTCGCGGTTGCCCAGGTTGTACTGGGCAGCGAGCAGTTCGCGGATGGTGCGGTAGCCGGACTCGTCATGAATGGCCGGCACCAGCAGTTCGTCCTTCTGGTCGTCGTCGAGGATGCCGAACAGCTTGAAGTCGCGGATCACCTTGGGCGAGAGGAACTGCAGGATGAAGCTCTCGTCCTTGAAGCTGGTCATGGCGAACTTGAGGGTGGTCAGCCAGTCGCTGCCGGCGATGTCCGGGAACCAGCGCTTGTCCTCCTCGGTGGGCTCTTCGCAGATACGGCGAATGTCGCGGTACATGGCGAAGCCCAGGGCATAAGGGTTGATGCCGCTGTAGTAGGGGCTGTCGAAGGATGGCTGGTAGACCACGCTGGTGTGCGACTGGAGAAATTCCATCATGAAGCCGTCGGTGACCAGGCCTTCGTCGTACAGATCGTTCATCAGGGTGTAGTGCCAGAAGGTGGCCCAGCCTTCATTCATCACCTGGGTCTGGCGCTGCGGGTAGAAGTATTGGGCGATCTTGCGCACGATGCGGATCACCTCGCGCTGCCAGGGCTCCAGCAGCGGCGCGTGCTTTTCCAGGAAATAGAGGATGTTTTCCTGCGGCTCGGCGGGGAAGCGCTTGCTGTCCTTGTCGCCGCCCTTGTCCGCATGTTTGGGAATGGTGCGCCAGAGGTCGTTGATCTGCTTCTGCAGGTGCTCTTCGCGGTCTTTCTGGCGGCGCCGCTCTTCCTCGGCGGAGATGGGATAGGGGCGCTTGTAGCGGTCGACGCCATAGTTCATCAGGGCATGGCAGGAATCGAGCAGCTCTTCTACGGCATCGATGCCGTAACGCTCCTCGCATTGCATGATGTACTGCTTGGCGAACACCAGGTAGTCGATGATCGAGCTGGCATCGGTCCAGGTGCGGAACAGGTAGTTACCCTTGAAGAAGCTGTTGTGGCCGTAGCAGGCGTGGGCGATCACCAGTGCCTGCATGCAGATGGTGTTCTCCTCCATCAGGTAGGCGATGCACGGATCGGAGTTGATCACGATTTCATAGGCCAGGCCCATCTGCCCGCGCTTGTAACCCTTTTCGGTGGCCAGGAAGTGCTTGCCGTATGACCAGTGGTGGTAGCCCAGCGGCATGCCCACCGAGGCGTAGGCATCCATCATCTGCTCGGCGGTGATCACTTCGATCTGGTTGGGGTAGGTGTCCAGCGCATAGCGCTCGGCGATGCGGGCGATCTCGCGGTCGTAGGCGCGGATCAGCTCGAAGGTCCATTCCGAGCCGGTGGAGATCGGCTGGCGTTTCTTCTCGGCAGGGCTCATGGCAACTCCTCAACTTACCAGGCGACGCTGGAACAGCTCGCGGAACACCGGGTAGATGTCCGCCGCCGACACCAGTTGCTGCTGGGCGAAGCTTTCGGCGAAGGCTTCGGCCACCTGCTCGTACTCGAACCACAGCGCCTGGTGCTCGCGCGGGGTGATTTCCACGTAGGTGAAGTACTGCACGAACGGCATGATCTGGTTGACCAGGATGTCGCGGCAGACCGGCGAATCATCGTTCCAGTTGTCACCGTCCGAGGCCTGGGCGGCGTAGATGTTCCATTCGTTGATCGGGTAGCGCTCGGCCATGATCTCCTGCATCAGCTTGAGTGCGCTGGAGACGATGGTGCCGCCGGTTTCGCGGGAGTAGAAGAATTCTTCTTCGTCCACTTCCTTGGCACTGGTGTGGTGGCGGATGAAGACCACGTCGATCTTGTCGTAATTACGCTTGAGGAACAGGTACAGCAGGATGAAGAAGCGCTTGGCCACGTCCTTGGTCGCCTGGGTCATGGAGCCGGAGACGTCCATCAGGCAGAACATCACCGCTTTGGAGCTGGGGTTGGGCTGCTTGGTCAGCAGGTTGTACTTGAGGTCGAAGGTATCGAGGAAGGGAATGCGGTGGATGCGTGCACTGAGCCGCTCGATTTCCTCCTGAATGGCCTGGATGTCGCCGAAGTTGTCCGGCTCCTCACGACGTAGGCGTTCCAGCTCGGCCTTGGCCTCGCGCAGCTTGGCGCGGCTGGAGCCGGACAGAGCGATGCGCCGGGCATGGGCCGAGCGCAGGGTACGGATGATGTTGATGCGCGAGGGGTTGCCCTCGCTGCTGATGCCGGCGCGCACCGTCTTGAAGGTATCAGCGCCGGTCAGGTGGCGCTTGACCAGGTTGGGCAGCTCCAGATCCTCGAACATGAAGTCGAGGAATTCCTCCTGGGTGATCTGGAAGACGAACTCGTCCATGCCTTCGCCGGAATTGCTCGCCTTGCCGCTGCCTCGCCCAGCGCCGCCGCCCTGTGGGCGTGGGATGCGTTCACCAGTGGTGAACTCCTTGTTGCCGGGGTGGACGATGGTCTGCTTGCCACCACGGCCATGGTGCAGCACTGGCTCGTCGATATCGCGGCCGGGAATGCTGATCTGTTCGCCGTGCTCCATGTCGGTGATGGAGCGCCGGCTGACGGCTTCCTCCACCGCTTTCTTGATGTGTTCACGGTAACGCCGCAAGAAGCGCTGGCGGTTCACCGTGCTCTTGTTCTTGCCATTCAGGCGCCGGTCGATCACATAGCTCATAGCCCCTCCGGGGTAGCTTCAAGCCATAAGCCACAAGCTGCAAGTGAACAGCAGGCTGCTCTTTCTTGCCGCTTGAGGCTTGCAGCTTGCGGCTGCTTTATTGCGATTTACGTACCCGCAGGTACCACTCGGACAGCAGGCGTACCTGCTTCTCGGTGTAGCCGCGCTCGACCATGCGTTTGACGAAGTCGTTGTGCTTCTGTTGTTCCTCTTTGCTGCCCTTGGCGTTGAAGCTGATGACCGGGAGTAGATCCTCGGTGTTGGAGAACATTTTCTTCTCGATGACCACGCGCAGCTTCTCGTAGCTGAGCCAGGTGGGGTTCTTGCCGTTGTTGTTGGCGCGGGCGCGCAGCACGAAGTTGACGATCTCGTTGCGGAAGTCCTTCGGGTTGCTGATGCCGGCCGGCTTCTCGATCTTCTCCAGTTCCTCGTTGAGGGCGACACGGTTGAGGATTTCGCCGGTTTCCGGGTCGCGGTACTCCTGATCCTGAATCCAGAAGTCGGCGTAGAGCACGTAGCGGTCGAAGATGTTCTGCCCGTACTCGCTGTAGGACTCCAGGTAGGCGGTCTGGATTTCCTTGCCAATGAATTCGATGTAGCGCGGCGCCAGATATTCCTTGATGTAGCGCAGGTAGCGCTCGCGCACTTCGGCTGGGAACTGTTCCTGCTCGATCTGCTGCTCCAGCACGTAGAGCAGGTGCACCGGGTTGGCGGCCACCTCGTGCGGGTCGAAGTTGAACACCTTGGAGAGGATCTTGAAGGCGAAGCGGGTCGACAGGCCGTTCATGCCTTCATCGACACCCGCGCTGTCGCGGTATTCCTGGATCGACTTGGCTTTCGGGTCGGTGTCCTTGAGGTTCTCGCCGTCGTAGACGCGCATCTTCGAGTAGATGTTGGAGTTCTCCGGCTCCTTGAGGCGGCTCAGCACGCTGAACTGGGCGAGCATCTTCAGGGTGTCCGGGGCGCAATGGGCCTTGGCCAGCGAGCTGTTGATCAGCAGCTTGTCGTAGATGCGGATCTCATCGGTGACGCGCAGGCAGTAGGGCACCTTGACGATGTAGATGCGGTCGATGAAGGCTTCGTTGTTCTTGTTGTTGCGGAAGCTGTGCCACTCCGATTCGTTGGAGTGGGCCAGCAGGATGCCGCTGTAGGGAATCGCGCCGAGGCCTTCGGTGCTGTTGTAGTTGCCTTCCTGGGTGGCGGTCAGCAGCGGGTGCAGTACCTTGATCGGCGCCTTGAACATCTCGACGAATTCCATCAGGCCCTGGTTGGCCCGGCACAGCGCGCCCGAGTAGCTGTAGGCGTCGGCGTCGTTCTGCGGGAATTCCTCCAGCTTGCGAATATCCACCTTGCCCACCAGGGCGGAGATGTCCTGGTTGTTCTCGTCGCCCGGCTCGGTCTTGGCCACGGCGATCTGGTTGAGGATCGAGGGGTAGAGCTTGACCACGCGGAACTGGCTGATGTCACCGCCGTATTCCTGCAGACGCTTGGTGGCCCAGGGCGACATGATCGAATTGAGGTAGCGGCGCGGGATGCCGTAGTCCTCTTCGAGGATGGCGCCATCCTCGGCGGCATTGAACAGCCCCAGCGGCGACTCGAATACCGGCGAACCCTTGATGGCGTAGAAGGGCACCTTCTCCATCAGTTGCTTGAGCTTTTCCGCCAGCGAGGATTTACCGCCGCCAACCGGGCCCAGCAGGTAGAGGATCTGTTTCTTCTCTTCCAGGCCCTGCGCGGCGTGGCGGAAGTAGGAGACGATCTGGTCGATGCACTCTTCCATGCCATGGAAGTCGGCGAACGCCGGGTAACGACGGATCACCTTGTTGGAGAAGATGCGCGACAGGCGTGGGTCGCTGGAGGTATCCAGCAGTTCCGGTTCGCCAATGGCCATCAGCAGACGTTCGGCTGCAGAGGCATAGGCGCTACGGTCCTGCTTGCACAGTTCGAGGTACTCCTGCAGCGAGTACTCCTCCTGGCGGGTCGCCTCGAAACGTTGTTGGAAGTGACTGAAAATGCTCATGACTTCACCTCGCTCGATGCTGGATGCTGGGCGTGGGTCGTCGGGCGAGTAGGTGCTGGGAGGCTCCGGCCGGAGAGCGCCGGGATCAATCCCCCAAATCCTAAAGATCGTTACCGATGGCCCTGTGCCGGTTGGCCGGCTCTATCTTGCTATGGATGGCCTGAGTAAGAGAATAGTTCTTTCTGGCGGGGGTCAAGCAGTGCGCAACGATAAGTGGATGTTGCCATCCGTCGGAAGAGGGCTGCAGACCAAGGCCAGCGCGGCCTGCAGCTCGCGAAAAATTATTCTTCGCTGCTCTGCGCGATAGCGTCCGGGTAGGTGGCGCGCCACAGCTCGAAACCACCGTCGAGGCTGTAGACGTCGGCAAAGCCCTGGCCCACCAGATAGGCGGCAGCGCTCTGGCTGGAATTGCCGTGGTAACAGGCTACGATCAGCGGGGCATCGAGATCGGCCTTGGTGATGAAGTCATGCAGGGAGTGGTTGTCCAGATGACGGGAGCCGACGATGTGACCGTTAGCGAAACTCTGTGGGTCGCGGATGTCGACCACGACGGCACCCTGTTCACGTAGTGCCTGGGCCTGTTGCGGGGAAATACGCTTGAATTCGCTCATGGTTGGGCCTTGGGGTTGAGGTGCTAAGCCTGTGGGCAGGTGCAGCGATGCAGCTCGCCGCTGTCGACATCGAGCAGGGTCATGGCGCCGCCCCAGACGCAGCCGGTGTCCAGTGCGTACAGGCCGGGTTCCTGGCAGTTGCCCTCCAGTGCCGCCCAATGACCGAAGATGATCTTCTCGCCGCGCATCTTGCGCTGGGGGTGGCTGAACCAGGGAGCGAAGCCGGCCGGGGCGCTGCCGATGCCTTCCTTGCTTTTGAGGTCGAGGGTGCCGTCCGCGCTGCAGAAACGCATGCGGGTGAAGTAGTTGGTGATCACGCGTAGGCGCGTCACACCGTGCAACTCCTTGCTCCACTTGGCCGGCTCGTTGCCATACATGCCATCGAGAAACAGTGGCAGGCGAGCATCGTCACGCAGAACCTCCTCGACTTCGGCGGCGCGACGCAAGGCCTTGCTCAGCGTCCATTGCGGCGGGATGCCGGCATGCACCAGGGTGACCTTGCGGTCGGCATCATGATGCACCAGCTTCTGCAGGCGCAGCCAGTCGAGCAGGTCGGCGCGATCCGGGGCGTCGAGAATTTCCTGCAGGGTATCGCCCTTCTTCATGCGCTCGATATTGTGCGCCACGGCCAGCAGGTGCAGGTCGTGATTGCCCAGCACGCAGGTCACCGCATGGCGGATGGAGTAGAGGAAACGCAGGGTTTCCAGTGATTGCGGGCCACGGTTGACCAGATCGCCGACCAGCCACAGCCGGTCGTGCGCCGGGTCGAAAGACACCTGCTCGAGCAGGCACTGGAGTGGCTTCAGGCAGCCCTGCAGGTCGCCGACGGCATACACCGCCATTAGGGTCTACCCCCGTTTCGTCGTGAGCTGCGTTGCTGTGAAAAATGGCACCAAGTAAGGCGTGAGGCGCAGGTAATGGTCGCTCCCTTGCCAAGCCTCGCAACGCGACATGGTGCAATTTTTCGCGCAACCCGAAGGGCCGGGCCATTTTTGGCGCGATGCTGCGTTATTCGTCGTTCATTTGGAATAACCAAACTTCTCTCCTCATGCCTTGCCTCGCGCAAAAAATGGCTCCGGCGCGGCCACGAACGAAACGGGGGTAGACCCTTAGTGCAACGCCCCGGGTACTGCCAGGCGGAAGGGGGCAATGGGCGCATCGAAGCGTTCGCCGTCTTCGGCGAGCATCTGGTAGCTACCTTGCATGGTGCCGACCTGGGTGGTCATCACCGTGCCGCTGCTGTAGGTGTGACTGGCGCCTGGCTCGATATGCGGCTGTTGGCCGACCACGCCGGCGCCACGTACCTCCTGCACGCGGCCATCGCCGTCGGTGATGATCCAGTGGCGCGACAGCAGTTGGGCGGCCAGCTCACCCTGGTTGACGATGGTGATGGTGTAGGAAAAGGCGTAGCGGTTCTGCTCCGGCTGCGACTGCGCAGCCAGGTATTCGGTGGTGACGCTGACGTCGATCTGGTAACGAGGGTCGGACATGCAGGAAACTCTTCGAGCCTGTTGGCAGTTTAGACCGGGCTGGCGGCCTGGTGCGTGGCGAATTGGTCGGCCAGACGCACGAAGGCGGCCAGATCGAGTTGTTCCGGGCGCAGACTGCCATCGACGCAGGCGGCCTCGATGGCTTCGGCCGGCAGCAATTGCTTGAGGGTGTTGCGCAGGGTCTTGCGCCGTTGGTTGAAGGCTTCGCGCACCACGCGCTCGAGCAGGCGTGGATCCTGGGCGGGGTGTGGCAGCGTCTCGTGCGGCACCAGGCGGACGATGGCCGAGTCCACTTTGGGCGGCGGGTTGAAGGCGCCTGGGCCGACGTTGAACAGGTGCTCCACACGGCAGTGGTATTGCACCATGATCGACAGGCGGCCCCAGTCGCCCCCACCGGGCTCGGCAGCCAGGCGCTCGACCACTTCCTTCTGCAACATGAAATGCATGTCACGGATCACAGGCGCATTGTCCAGCAGATGGAAAATCAGCGGCGTGGAGATGTTGTACGGCAGGTTGCCGACCACGCGCAGGCTGCGAGGCGCTGCGTTGAGGCGAGCAAAGTCGAATTTCAGCGCGTCGCCCTGGTTGAGGGTGAAGCGTGGCTCGTCGCCGAACTTGGCCTGCAGGATGGGGATGAGGTCGAGATCCAGCTCGATCACGTCGAGCTGTGCGCCGCTGCCCAGCAGGCCTTCGGTCAATGCGCCCTGGCCCGGGCCGATCTCCAGCAGACGCTCGCCTTCCTTGGCGCGAATGGCGCGCAGGATACGGTCGATCACGCCGGCGTCATGGAGAAAGTTCTGGCCGAAACGCTTGCGCGCGCGGTGTTGGTGCATAAAGCGGCTCCAAGCGGCAAGCTTCAAGCTGCAAGCGATAAGCTAGAGCATGAAGCGAAAAGGTAGACCGCCAAGCTTATCAGTTGATCCCGGAGGCGGCACCCTCTCTGCTTCACAGCTTTTAACTTGAGCCTTGTTGCTGGCCGCTTGTCGCCGCCACCATCTGGTAGGCCGTTTCCAGCGCCACCTGCAGGCTGCCGGTATCGATCCGCCCCGTCCCTGCCAGGTCGAGGGCGGTGCCGTGATCCACCGAGGTGCGGATGATCGGCAGGCCCAGGGTGACGTTCAGCGCCGCGCCGAACCCCTTGAACTTGAGCACTGGCAGGCCCTGGTCGTGATACATGGCCAGCACGGCGTCGGCCTGCTCGAGATACTTCGGTGTGAACAGGGTATCGGCTGGCAGCGGACCGATCAGCTGCATGCCTTCGGCGCGCAAGCGCTGCAAGGCCGGTTCGATGACTTCTATCTCCTCGCGGCCCAGGTGCCCGCCTTCGCCGGCATGGGGGTTGAGCCCACAGACCAGGATGCGTGGCGCGGTGATGCCGAACTTGCTCTGCAGGTCGCCATGCAGAATGCGTGTGACTCGTTCCAGGCGCTCGGCGGTTATGGCCGACGCGACGTCCTTGAGGGGCAGGTGGGTAGTCACCAGCGCCACGCGCAGACCACGGGTGGCCAGCATCATCACCACCTGCTCGGTGTGCGTCAGCTCGGCGAGGAACTCGGTATGCCCGGAGAAGACAATGCCCGCCTCGTTGATCACGCCCTTGTGCACCGGCGCGGTGATCATCGCGGCGAATGTGCCATCCAGGCAGCCCTGGCCGGCGCGGGTCAGGGTTTGCAACACGTAGTAGGCATTGGCTGGGTTCAGCCTGCCGGGCGTACTCGCTTCGGCCAATGGCGTATCCCAGATGTAGAGGCTACCGGCAGGGGCCGGCGCTTGCGGCCAGTGACCGGGGCCAACCTCGTGCAACTCGATGGCGAGCCCCAGTCGCTCGGCGCGTTCGCTGAGCAGTTGACGGCTGGCGATCGCGACCAGAGCCGCAGGCTGCGCCTCACGGGCCAGCAGCAGGCACAGGTCGGGGCCGATGCCGGCGGGCTCGCCTGGGGTCAGGGCAAAGAGGGGCTGGGGCATCGCGCTTTCTCGGTGAAGGCAGGGGTATCAGTCTAAGCGCCTTTGGCTCGGGATGAAAAAGCCCGGCGCTGGGCCGGGCTCTCTCATTGCGTCATGTGCTTACAGCTTGATCTCGACGTAGGCTTCGTCGCGGATCTGGCGCAGCCAGGTCTGCAGCTCCTCGTCGTACTTGCGATTGCGCAGCACGTTGGCGGCCTGTTGCTTGCGGAACTCTTCGCTGTTGTCGGTAGCGCGGCGTCCCAGCACCTGCAATACATGCCAGCCGTAAGGGCTCTTGAACGGCTTGGAAACCTCGCCGCTAGGCGTGTTGTTCATGACTTCGCGGAACTCGGGTACCAGCGCGTTCGGGTCGATCCAATTGAGGTCGCCACCATTGAGCGCCGAGCCCGGATCTTCGGAGAAATTCTTCGCCAGCTCGGCGAAGTCTTCCCCGGCGAGGATACGTTGATAGAGACGCTCTACCAGGCGGCGGGTTTCCGCTTCGCTGCGAATCTCGCTGGGCTTGATCAGGATGTGGCGAACGTGCACCTCATCGCGCACCTGGGTGTCGCCGCCACGTTTCTCGATCAGCTTGATGATGATGAAACCGCCAGGCGTACGTACCGGCTCGGTGACTTCGCCGGGCTTCAGCGCGCTGATCATGGTGTCGAAGGGGGGCGGCAGTTGCCCGGCTTTGCGCCAACCCATCTCACCACCTTCCAGGGCGTTCTCGCTGGCCGAGCGGGCCACGGCGAGCTGGGCGAAATCGGCGCCTTGCTGCAGTTGCTGATACAGCTCCTGCGCCTGCCGCTCGGCGGCTTGAATCTCGCTGGAGGAGGCGCCTTCGGCCACCGGAATGAGGATGTTGGCCAGACGGTATTCTTCCGAGAGTTGCATCTTGCCGAGATCGGAGGCGAGGAAGTTCTGCACCTCCTGGTCGGTGACCTGGATGCGTTCGGCGACACGGCGCTGACGCACGCGGCTGATGATCATCTCGCGGCGCACCTGATCGCGGGCGTCGGCATAGGACAGGCCGTCGCGTGCCAGGGCCTCACGGAACTGCTCCAGGGTCATGCCATTGCGTTGGGCGATGGTACCCATGGCCTGGTTCAGCTCTTCGTCGCTGATGCGAATGCCGGAGCGTTCGCCGATCTGCAACTGGATGTTCTCGATGATCAGGCGTTCGAGCACCTGCTGTTTCAGGACATGCTCTGGCGGCAGGGCCGCACCGCGCTTGGTGATGGTTTGCTGCACTTCGCGCAGGCGCGCATCGAGTTGGCTCTGCATGACCACGTCGTTGTCGACGATGGCCACGATACGATCCAGCGGGCGCACTTCGGCATGCGCCGTCGCCGCCAGCAGCGCTGCGCCCAACAGCAGGGAGCGCAGGCAATCAGTAAGCTTGGTCTTCACGTTCACGGTAACCTTGAATGCCTTGGTCGAGGAAAGTTTCCACCTTGTTGCCGACAACGCCGCCGAGGCCCTTGAGGACGATCTGCAGGAAGATGCCGCGGTCGGCTTCATCGTTGCGCGACGGGTTGAGGCTGACTTCGTCGTAGTCGACCCAGTAACGGTTGATCAGGCGCAGTTTCCAGCAGCAACTGTCGTACTCGAAGCCTCCGAAGGCTTCCAGGGTGCGATTGCGGTTGTAGTCGTACTGCCAGCGCGAGATCACGCTCCACTGCGGAACGATCGGCCAGATGACGGAGAAGTCATGTTGGCTGATCTTATAGTAGTCCTTGATGTAGCCGGGGGTGCCCGGGGTGCCGTAGTCACCACCGCCGACCAGCCACTTGCCGCTCGCCTGGTCATACCGAACGGTATCGTTACGGTAGCGATAGCCCAGGTTGACCACCTTGTTCGGGTTGTCTTCGGGCTGGTAGTGGAACATGGCGCTGCCGGAACGGGTGCGGCGCTGATCCGGATCCCAGTTGAAGGTGGAGTTCAGACGCCAGTCGCGGTTGAAGCGGTACTGGTGCTCGAGTGCGTAAGGCGATACGGATGCGGTGGCATCGTCGCGGTCGCGGTAGTCGATGCCCGGCATCTGAACCTTGCGATCCTCGAAGTAGAACGCCTGGCCAACGCTGATGCGCTGACGCTCGAAACCGTTTGGCTCGATCCAGCGGCTGGTTACGCCCAGCGATAGCTTGTTCTCGTCGCCGATGCGATCCTTGCCGCTGAAACGGTTCTCGCGCCACAGCGAGGCATAGCTGAAGCTGCTCTCGCCCGTATCGAACACTGGAATATCGGTCTGATCTTCTTCCGGTACATAGAGGTAGAAGGCGCGCGGCTCCAGGGTCTGGCGGTAGTCCTTGCCGAACAGTTGGGTATCGCGATCGAAGTACAGGCCGCTGTCGACGCTGAACAGGCCCAGGCCACGGTTCTGGCTGCTGCTGTACTGCTGTTCTGGCAGCAGGCTTGCCTTGCCCTGGCTGTCCAGGGTCAGGTCGTAATGGGTCTGCAGGTACTTGATCTGCGGCTTGATGAAGCCCCAGCTCGCATTCATCGGCAGGCTGACCGAGGGTTCCAGATGCAGGCGCTCGCCATTGGCGCGAGCCAGGCCGGTAACAAAGGTGTCATACCAGCGCTGCTCGGCGACACCATCCTCGTTGATGAAGTTGCCGGAGCGCAGGTCACGGTCGAACTTCACGTACTCGGTGGAGTAGGCGAAGTTCAGACCGCCCGGCTCGAAGGGCAGCTTGCCGTCGAGAGTGAGCTGCGGCAGACGGTCGTAGGGCGTGATATCGGTGATGTTCGCCAGCTCGTAGGCATGCAGATTCAAACGCGCGGTGTAGTTGTCGCCACGGTAGGTCAGCGTGCCGCGCTGGTTGACGTAGGAACCGTAGGAAATGCCCAGGTCGCTGCGCAGATCCTGGAAGTAGTAAGGGTCGCTGATATCGGTGTAGTCGACCTCGGCAAGCAGGCGCGAGTCGAGGCCCTGCTTGTGCTGCCAGCTATACATCCAGCGCTGGTCTTCGTACTCGGACTGCAGCTTGCGCTTGTCGTCCTTGTCGTTGAGCCAGGCGCCACCGATCTGACCTTCGCTGCTCTTGGTCAGGTAGCGGAACTCGCCTTCCATGAGCAGGCCGCGCTTGGCCATGTAGGTGGGGTAGAGCGTGGCATCGTAGTTCGGCGCCAGGTTGAAGTAGTAGGGCGTCTGCAGCGAGAAGCCGGTGTCGCTCGAGGAGCTGAAGCTCGGCGGCAGGAAGCCGGACTGGCGGCGGTCGTCGATCGGGAAATAGATATACGGGGTATAGAAGACGGGGAAGTCCTTGACCCGCAGCGTCACGTTGGTGGCGGTGCCGAAGCCAGTGGCCGGATTCAGGGTGACGTTGTTGCCCTTCAGTTGCCAGGCGTTGTCGCCCGGTTCGCAGCGGGTATAGGTACCGTCCTTGAGGCGCACGATGGCGGTCTCTTCGCGCTTGGCATAGAGCGCGCTGCCGCGTACGTGGGCCTTGTGCAGCACGTACTCGGCGTTGTCGATCTTGGCCTCGCCGTTGTCCAGTTGCAGCTCGGCGCGGTCACCCACCACCAGCATGCCCTTGTCACGCAGGCGCACGTTGCCGACCAGCTCGCCACGGTTCTCGGCCTGGTGCAGGCTGGCCTCGTCGGCCTCGACCTGCATGCCGGACTGGCGCAATACCACGTCACCGGCCAGTGTCGCCACCTGTTGCTCCTGCTCGTAGCGCGAGGCCTTGGCAGACACGAACATCGGCGCTTCGTCCAGCGGCGTGGTGTCGTCCATGCCCGGGCGCAGCGGTTCGACATAGGCACCGGCGCAGTAAGGGCCGGCTTCGGCCAGTTGCGCGGCGGTCAGCTTGTCGCGTGGCACCCAGTCGAGGTGGCTGTAGTCGGCGCTGCGCGAGGCCAGGGCGCGGCCCTTGCTCTCGGTCACCAGGGTGGGAGCGGCTTCCTGCCTGGCGCTTGCGGTTGTCTGCGTAGTGCCGGTGCTCACACTGCTCTGGCTGTGCACAGGGCGTGGCGGCAGGGAGCTGGCGGCGGTTTTCGGCGCACAGGCCCAGCCACCGCTCGGCGAGGCCGAGCAATCGTACTGCTCGGCAGCGAACGTCTGTAAGCTGAAGGCAGGCTGTAAGGCCAGGAGGCTGCCGGTCACCAGCAGCGGGAACTTCTTGCGGAACGCGGGGTGTTTTACTGCCATCTTGTTAGTCCGGGCTTCCTGCGCGCTACCGGCCCAGGGGCCGCACGCCTCTCGATGGGCTGAAAAAGATGCTGGATAATAAAGCATGACCCGCGCAACGGCTAGCGCCGTCGGAGACCCCTTGATGTCCGAACACGATGTACGTCTGCAACAGCTACGAACCTGGCTCGCCGAGAAACTGCCTGCACTCTTCGCTGCACGCGGTTGGGGCGAGGTGCCGCAGGCCGAACTGACGGCGGCCAGCAGCGATGCCAGTTTTCGCCGTTATTTCCGCTGGCAGGCTGGTGAACGCAGCCTGATCCTCATGGATGCACCGCCGCCGCAGGAGAACTGCGCGCCCTTCGTGCGTATCGCTGCCTTGCTGGCCAGTGCCGGAGTGCATGTGCCCGAAGTGCTGGCGGCCGATCTCGAGCAGGGTTTTCTGATTCTCGATGACCTGGGGCGCCAGACCTACCTGGAGGTGATCGACGCGGACAATGCCGATGAGCTGTTCGACGACGCCATCGAGGCCTTGCTGTTGCAGCAGCGCCTGCCGCTGGATGGCGATCTGCCGCATTACGACGAGGCCCTGTTGCGCCGCGAGCTGCAGCTATTTCCCGAGTGGTACGTGCAGCGCCATCTGGGCCGCACCTTCACCCCTGAGCAGGAGGCCGCCTGGCAGCGTGTCAGCCGTCTGTTGATCGACAGCGCCCTGGCCCAGCCCAAGGTGCTGGTGCACCGCGACTTCATGCCGCGCAACCTGATGCGCAGCACGCCCAATCCCGGCGTGCTGGATTTTCAGGATGCCGTCTACGGCCCCGTCACCTACGACATCACCTGCCTGTTCAAGGATGCCTTCCTCAGTTGGCCGGAAGAGCGTGTGCGGGGCTGGCTGCAAGACTACTGGCAGCGCGCCGGGCAGGCCGGTATCCCGGTGCAGCCGTCGCTGGATGAGTTCCTGCGCGCCAGCGACCTGATGGGCGTGCAGCGCCACTTGAAGGTGATCGGCATCTTCGCGCGCATCTGTCATCGCGACGGCAAGCCCAAGTACCTGGGCGACGTGCCGCGTTTCTTCTCTTATATCCAGGCGGTGCTGGCGCGTCGGCCGGAGCTGGCCGAGCTGGGTGAGCTGTTCGCCAGCCTGGCGATAGAAGAAGGGGCTCATGCATGAAAGCGATGATTCTCGCCGCCGGCAAGGGCGAGCGTCTGCGCCCGCTGACCCTGCATACGCCGAAACCGCTGGTAAAGGCGGCTGGCACGCCCCTGATCGACTATCACGTTCACGCACTGGCCGCCGCGGGTTTTACCGAGCTGGTGATCAATCACGCTTGGCTCGGTCAGCAGATCGAGGATCATCTTGGCGACGGCGCGCGCTTCGGTCTGCGTATCGCTTATTCGCCCGAAGGCGAGCCGCTGGAAACCGGTGGCGGTATCTTCAAGGTCTTGCCTTTGTTGGGTGACGAACCTTTCGCGGTGATCAACGGCGACATCTTCACCGATTACCCCTTCGCCGAGTTGCGCAAGCCCCTGGCAGGCCTGGCCCATCTGGTGCTGGTGGACAATCCGGCGCATCACCCGCAGGGCGATTTCATCCTGCATCAGGGCCAGGTTCATGACGCTGCGACAGACGGTGAGCGCCTGACCTACAGCGGCATTGCCGTACTCAGCCCCGCGCTGTTCGCTGGCTGCAAGCCGGGAGCCTTCAAGCTGGCGCCGCTGCTGCGCGAGGCGATGGCGGCAGGGCAGGTCAGTGGTGAACGGCATGACGGCTGCTGGATCGATGTCGGCACCCACGAGCGCCTGGCCGAAGTCGAGCGCTTGCTGCAGGAGGCGCGCTAGGTGTTGTGGCCCGCGACCCTGCTGGGGGCGGCGGCCGGGCTGGCGCTGGCCAGCATCCCCGGAGCCTTGCTGGGCGGCCTGCTCGGCCAGGTGCTGGATAGGCGCCTGCGTCTGCATGGCTGGGCCAACCTGCGCGAGCGCCTGGGCGGGCGTCCGGCACCAGCGGATGATGACCTGCTGTTCCTCATGCTCGGGCGCCTGGCCAAGAGCAATGGTCGGGTGCTGCAGAGCCATATCCAGCAGGCCCGTTCGGAAATGCAGCGCCTGGGCCTGGATGTCGACGCGCAGCGTCGTGCCATCGACGCTTTCGCCCGTGGCAAGACCGCGCGTGACAACCTGCGCGTGCCCTTGCAGCGCCAACGCGAGCGAGCCGAGGCATTGCTGCGTGCCTGCTGGCGCATGGCCTGGGTCGATGGCCGGGTAGCGCCCGACGAGCATGAACTGATCCTGCTCTGGGGCAAGTGGCTGGGGTGGGAGACGGCCGCGCTGGAACGCCTGAACGAGGAGTACGCCCCCAAGCGCAGTCAGCAGCCGGCACCCTCGGGGGGCAGCTATCAGCAGGCCCTGCAGTTACTGGGGGTCAGCGAGAGCAGCGAGCCCGAGCAGATCAAGCGTGCCTACCGGCGCTTGCTCAGCCGCCATCACCCGGACAAGCTGGCCGGCTCGGGTGCCTCGGCCGAGCGCATTCGCGAGGCGACCGAAACCACGCGGCAACTGCATCAGGCCTATGCGTTGATTCGCCAGCGCCGGGGCATGCGTTAGAGGTCGCGCCGACCTGGCCAAGGGGCAATAGTTGCGCTAGCTGCCACTGGTGCGGATATGCAGTTTCAGCCAGCCGCGCAGGCGCCGGAAGAGTTGCTCCTCCTGCACCGGCAGATTGCCCGGCAAGGCTTTCATCGCCACCTGTATGTAGACAGGCAGTTTGGCGCGCTTGCTGGCATTCAGGCGGCGTACGGCCGCCTGACGGTCGTCGGTGCGATCCTTGTAGTAGAAGTCGCCGGTGGCCACCGGCAGTTTCGCCACCAGTTCATCCAGAGGCGGAGTGAAGCCAGCCGGTACTTCGGCAGCAACCAGCAGCAGGTTGTGCAGGTTATCCGGCTTGCGCTCGTTGAGATAGCGCATGGCCCAGTAGCCGCCGCTGCCATGGCCCAGCAGGACGATCTCCTTGGCCTGGCGCTCGGCGGCAAAGGCGACGGCCGCGTCGATGCGCGCCATCACCCGTTGCGCATGGGCCTCGCGGCGTTGTTCCGGGCTGGGCACGGCAGGTTCGTCTGCTGCTGGTGTTGCGGGCGCTGCCTGTGGCGGCGTGTCCTGGGCGGCGTGCGTTTCTCCGCTGGGCTCCGCTGGCGGAGTCTCGGTGGGGGCTGCGCTGCGCGGTGGCAGGGGGGCGCCTTCCGGGTCGGGCAGGGTCAGGCTCAGGCTGTGCCAGCCGGCGTCGGGCAGTTTGCGCCGCAGCGGGCCGATGACAGTGGCTTCGTCGGCATTCTCCACGTCACCCGGCAGCAGAATCACCACGCCCTCGGGTTCGCCGACATTGGCTGGCAGCCACAGGGTGAGGAAGCTTTCATCCTGCGCCTTGAGCATCTGCTGTTCGCGCTTGTCCAGACGTTCCTCCAGCGCCTGCGCTTCGAGCACGCTACGCTCGGGCAGCGGCGGGCGCTCCTCGCTGGTCGGCGCTGGGCTCTCGCTGGCTGGCGCAGTAGTGTCGGCAGGCTCTTCGGCCCAGGTCATGGCAGCGAACAGCAGGCCGAAGGCGAGCAGGGCAGCAGAGGTGGGGCGCATCGGCAGTATCTCCAGAGGCGAATGCCATGAGCCTAATGCGAGGCGATGTTTTTGTCAGGCGTACGAACCCCGACTGGGGTAACTTAGCGCGTCGCATCCGCAGAACCCTTTCGCGCATGAAATCGCTCGTCCGTCTCCTTGGCTGTCTTTTCCTGCTGCTCGGCAGCCAGCCTGGCTGGGCCGAGAGCGAGCGCATGCCGTTGCGTCCGGCGTTCGATGCCGAGCAGCAGGCCTGGCTGGCCGCGCACCCGACGCTGCGTGTCGGTCTGGTGTTGCGGGCACCTTGGGCACAGGTGGAGCGCAACCGGCATCTGGCCGGCGCCAATGTCGAGTTGATGCAGCGCTTGCTCGAGGCCATGGGGGTAAAGCCGGATTGGCGCCTGTATCCCACGCAGGAGGCGTTGGACAAGGCCGTGCAGGCCGGTGAGGTGGATCTCGCGCCTGGGCAGCAGCAAACCCCTGCCGGCTTGCGCCTGTGGCATTACTCCATGCCTTATCTGCGCGTGCCACATCTGGTGGTGGGCGAGCGCAATGGCACTGGTGCGGTGGATCTGGATCAGCTCGCGCTGGAGCAGTTGGTGGCGGTGCGCGCGCCCAGTCAGGCCGAGGAGTACCTGGAACGCACCCACAGCAACCTGCGTCTGCTGAAGGTCGGCTCCGAGCGCGCTGCGCTGCAGCGGGTGGTCAATCAGGACGCCGATTACGCCGTGGTCGATGAGGCAACGTTGAGCCTGCTGCTGCGTGAGTCGCGTTTCGCCGGCCTGCACATAGTGGGTGATATCGGCTTGCCGCAGTTGCTGCGCCTGGCCACGCGGATCGATGCGACGGAGCTGGCCGCCATTGTCGATCGCACTCTGCAGGCCTTGCCCGCCCGTGAGCTGGAAGATCTGCGTGAGCGCTGGCTGCCCCTGCGTTATCCGCAGATGAGTGACTTCGTTGGCTTCTGGAAGACCCTGAGCCTGTTTTTCTGCCTGTCGTTGCTGATTGCCGGCACGGCGCTGTATCGCCAGCATCAGCAGACCCGCCTGCTCGAGCGTGGCTTGCTGGACGCACGTGGCGAACTGGATCGCCACCAGCAGGCCGCCGAGGCGCTACGCCTGAGCCAGTTCTCCATCGATCACAGCACCGTCGGCATCCTCTGGGTTAACTGGGACAGCCACCTGCGCTATGCCAACCGGGCCGCCGAACGCATGCTCGGTTATGCCGCTGGCGAACTGGTGGACAAGCCGCTGAGCCTGCTGGAGCCAGGCCTGAACATGGATCGCTGGCTTGGCCTGTGGAAGCGCGTGCGCGAGCAGGACGAGGGGTCGCCAAGCTTCGAGATCGATTGCCTGCGCGCCGATGGCAGCCGTATGCCGGCCGACGTTTCCTTGAGCTTTCTGCGCTATCGCCAGGCCGAATACCTGGTGGTGTTTCTCAGCGACGTCACCGAACGCCGTCGGGCGCGAGCGGCATTGGAGGAGAGCGAGGCGCGCTTCAAGGGCATCGCCGGCAACGTGCCCGGGCTGGTGTTTCGCCTGGAGCGTGCTGGCCCGGGGGCGGTGGTCAATTTCGCCTATATCAGTGAGGCCAGCCAGGAGATGGTCGGTTGGCCGGCGCACGAGCTGCAGTGTGAAGATCGTGGCATACGCAGCCTGGTGCATCCGCAGGATCTACCCAGTTATCTCGATAGTCAGACGCTGGCGCTGGAGGGGGAGAGCGACTGGTACTGGCAGGGGCGCATCCTCACCGCCGATCAGGAGGTGCTGTGGGCCGACATTCGCACCACCGCGCGCCCGCTCGGCAATGGCCGGGTCGTTTGGGACGGGATTCTCTGGGATATCACCGAGAACAAGCTGGCCGAGCTGGCCCTGGCTGATTCGCGGGCGCGCCTGCGCGAGCTGTCGGCGCACCTGGAAAGCGTGCGTGAGGAAGAGAAAGCGCGTATTGCCCGCGAGGTGCATGACGAACTGGGCCAGGTGCTGACCGTGCTCAAACTGGAAACCGCCATGTGCGAGCTGGCCTGCGCCGGGCAGATTCCCGAGCTGGACGAGCGTCTTGCCAGCATGAAGCGCCTGATCGCCCAGCTCTTCCAGTTGGTGCGCGATGTGGCCACGGCACTGCGCCCGCCGATTCTCGATGCCGGCATCGCCTCGGCCATCGAATGGCAGGTGCGCCGTTTCGAGGATCGCACGCAGATTCCCTGTCTGGTCGAGGTGCCCGAGCACCTGCCGCGCCTGCCCGATGCCCTGGCCATCGGCCTGTTCCGCATCCTCCAGGAGGCGCTGACCAACGTCATGCGGCATGCCGGTGCGCACAGCGTCGAGGTACGCCTGTGGCAGGCGGACGGCGACCTGTGCTTGTCGGTGGCTGACGACGGCAAAGGCTTCGATCCGGCGTTGCGCAAGCCGGGGCAATCCTTCGGCCTGGTGGGCATGCAGGAGCGCATGCTGATGCTTGGCGGCCGCTTGCAGATTGACAGCCAGCCTGGCGAGGGCACTACCCTGTGTGCGCGCATAGCCCTGGATGAGGAGATCACCGCGTGATTCGGGTACTGGTGGCCGAAGACCACACCATAGTGCGGGAAGGCATCAAGCAACTGATCGGCATGGCCCGCGATCTCGAAGTGGCGGGTGAAGCCAGCAACGGCGAGCAACTGCTCGAGGTGCTGCGCCGCACCCCCTGCGACGTGGTGCTGCTGGACATCTCCATGCCCGGCGTCAACGGGCTGGAGGCCATCCCACGCATCCGTGCTCTGAGTGAAGCACCGGCGATCCTGGTGCTGTCCATGCATGACGAGGCGCAGATGGCCGCCCGCGCGCTCAAGGCGGGTGCCGCCGGTTACGCCACCAAGGACAGCGACCCGGCGCTGCTGATCACCGCCATTCGCAAGGTCGCTGGCGGTGGCCGTTATATCGACCCGGCGCTGGCCGACCGCATGGTCTTCGAGGTGGGCCTGACCGATTCGCGCCCGCCCCATGCGCAATTGTCCGAGCGCGAATTCTCGGTGTTCGAGCGCCTGGTGCGCGGCGAGGGGGTCAACGACATAGCCTTGCACCTGGCGGTGAGCAACAAGACCGTGAGCACGCACAAGGCGCGGCTGATGCAGAAGCTGGGGGCCAATTCGGTGGCCGATCTGGTGCGCTACGCCATGCAGCACCGACTGCTGTAGGGTGCGCTGTGCGCACCAATGCGTTGAAGCCGAAATATCGGTGCGCACAGCCTAGGCGGCCCCGCGACACCCTACGGGCTGAGCGACCGCTCCTGCAACACGCGGTTGTATGGCCGGCGTAGGGTGGATGACGCTCTTTTCATCCACCGTTGCAATATGGGCACATCCGCTAGGCGGCCCCGCGACACCCGGGCTGACCGATCCGTCAAAGCAGAGTTTCCCACTCGGAATTTGTAGGGCGAGCCCTACAGGAGATTCTCCGCCCGCCTGATATCAGCTTGTCATCCCGCCCGATTTTTTCGCCCATTGTCACCGGCCTACTCTTGGTCATCGGCCTGAGACAAGAACAAGGGTGTGGTGATGGCAAACGATGTACTGGTGAGCTTCCGCGGCGTGCAGAAGAGCTATGACGGCGAGACGCTGATCGTCAAAGACCTCAACCTGGATATCCGCAAGGGCGAGTTTCTGACCCTGCTCGGCCCGTCCGGTTCCGGCAAGACCACCAGCCTGATGATGCTGGCCGGTTTCGAGACACCCACCGCTGGCGAGATCCTCCTCGATGGCCGCTCGCTGAACAAACTGCCGCCGCACAAGCGCGACATCGGCATGGTGTTCCAGAACTACGCGCTGTTCCCGCACATGACCGTGGCCGAGAACCTGGCCTTCCCCCTGAGCGTGCGCGGCATGTCGCGCACCGATATCAGCGAGCGGGTCAAGCGCGCATTGTCCATGGTGCAGCTCGACAGTTTCCGCAACCGCTACCCCGGCCAACTCTCCGGTGGCCAGCAGCAGCGCGTGGCCCTGGCCCGTGCGCTGGTGTTCGAGCCGCAACTGGTGCTGATGGACGAACCGCTCGGCGCACTGGACAAGCAACTGCGCGAGCACATGCAGATGGAGATCAAGCATCTGCACCAGAGCCTGGGCGTGACCGTGGTCTACGTAACCCACGATCAGGGCGAGGCACTGACCATGTCCGACCGCGTGGCCGTGTTCCACCAGGGCGAAATCCAGCAGATCGCGCCGCCACGCGAGCTTTACGAAACCCCGCAGAACACCTTCGTCGCCCAGTTCATCGGTGAGAACAATCGTCTGCCGGGGGAACTGCTCAGCCGTGATGGCGAGCAGTGCGTGGTGCGTCTGGCGCGTGGTGAGGAGATCAAGGCCACGGCGGTCAATGTCGGTGCCGTGGGCGAGCCGGTAAGCCTGTCGATCCGTCCCGAGCGTATCCGCCTCAATGGCCACAGCGAAGCCTGCCCCAACCGTTTCTCCGGGCGCATCGCCGAGTTCATCTACCTGGGTGACCACGTGCGCATTCGCATGGAGGTCTGCGGTCAATCCGATTTCTACGTCAAGCAACCCGTGGCCGAGTTGGACTCAACTCTGGCGGTTGGTGACCTGGTTCCGCTCGGCTGGTCTGTCGAGCATGTCCGCGCGCTGGATCCACTCCAAGCCGAGTGAGCCTTGCGCGCAGTGCTGCACCTTTACCCCGTAACACAGAGGAGCTGATAAGAATGACGAAATCCCTGAAGCTCGCGGCCTTGGCCCTGGGTGTTAGCTGTGCCATGCCGGCACTGGCGGCGGATCTGACCGCGGTTTCCTTCGGCGGCGCGAACAAGGCGGCGCAAGTCAAGGCGTTCTACGAACCCTTCGAGAAGGCAACCGGCAACAAGGTGATTGGCGGTGAATACAACGGTGAGATGGCCAAGGTCAAAGCCATGGTCGACACCAACAGCGTGAGCTGGGATCTGGTGGAAGTGGAGTCGCCGGAGCTGGCCCGTGGCTGTGACGAAGGCCTGTTCGAGGAGCTCGACCCGGCGCAGTTCGGCGATGAGGCCAACTTCATCGAAGGCGCCATCCAGCCCTGCGGCGTCGGCTTCTTCGTCTGGTCCACGGTGCTGGCTTACAACGCCGACAAATTGAGCACCGCGCCGACCAGCTGGGCCGATTTCTGGGACGTGAAGAAATTCCCGGGCAAGCGTGGCCTGCGCAAGGGCGCCAAGTACACCCTGGAGTTCGCCCTGATGGCCGACGGCGTGCCGGTCAAGGACGTGTACAAGGTATTGGCCACCAAAGAAGGCCAGGATCGCGCGTTCAAGAAACTCGACGAGCTGAAACCCAACATCCAGTGGTGGGAAGCCGGCGCCCAGCCGCCGCAGTACCTCGCCTCCGGTGACGTGGTGATGAGCTCGGCCTACAACGGCCGTATCGCCGCCGTGCAGGACGAGAGCAACCTGCAGGTGGTATGGAATGGCGGCATCTACGACTTCGACTCCTGGGCCATCCCCCGTGGTGCCAAGAACGCCGAGGTGGCCAAGGAATTCATCGCCTTCGCGGTCAAGCCCGAGGCGCAGAAGGCCTACTCCGAGAACATCGCCTACGGCCCGGCCAACAAGCAGGCCATCGACCTGCTGGCGCCGGAGCGTCTGAGCCTGATGCCGACCACGCCGGAAAACATCGCCAACCAGGTGGCCATCGACGTGACCTTCTGGGCTGACTATGGCGAGCAGTTGGAGCAGCGTTTTAACGCCTGGGCTGCGCGTTAAGAACCTATTCACGACCTGCTGCGCGTCGGCGCTGCTGCGTTAAAAACACGTTCGGAAAGCCGCTTGCGGCTAACGCACTTCAGTGCGGCCCCCTCGGGGCGAGTGAAACGAGTCATGCTCATTTACAGCTCGTAAAGTCGCCCGCGACTCCGACCGTTCCTCACGTGTTTTGACCAGCCGAAGGCTGTTACTAACGTAGCGCCTTGCATCGCTCTATCTCGCCAGCTCGTGAACAGGTTCTGCGACTCGATCCGGCCCCGCCCTGCGGCGGGGCCGTCTGAATTTTCTTCTTGCTTGCGGAGTTGTCCATGGCCGCCGTACTGCCTGCCAACGATTTGCCCGGGCCGAACCTGAAGCAGCGTCTGGCCCGTGCCGAGCGTTTCAATCGTCTGAAGTCCAAGGCACTGATTCTGCCGCTGTTGCTGTTCCTTCTGCTGACCTTCCTGCTGCCCATCGGTGCCCTGCTGCTGCGCAGCGTGGACAACCCGGAAGTGGTCGGCAGCCTGCAGCGTACCGTCGAGGCGATTGCTGCCTGGGATGGTCGCGGTTTGCCGGAAGAGCCGGTGTACCGGGCGATAGCCGAGGATCTGGTCGAGGCACGACGCAAGCATGATCTGGGTGACCTGTCCAAGCGCCTGAACATGGAGCAGGCCGGCTTTCGCAGCCTGGTCAGCAGCACCGCGCGCAAGCTGCCTCTGCGTCAGGAGCCGGCCTCCTACCGCGACGCTTTCCTCGATCTCGATGAGCGCTGGGGTGACCCTGCCTACTGGCAGGTGATCCGCCGTAACGCCTCGTCGGTCACTCCCTATTACCTGCTGGCCGCCCTCGATCACCGCATCGACGACCTCGGTGAGCTGGCCAAGGCCACGCCGGATCAGGCCATCTACCTGGACATCTTCGCCCGTACCTTCTGGATGAGCGTGGTGATCACCGCCATCTGCCTGGTGCTGGCCTATCCCTTGGCCTACCTGTTGGCCAACCTGCCGACCCGCCAGGGCAACCTGCTGATGATTCTGGTGTTGTTGCCGTTCTGGACCTCGATCCTGGTGCGGGTGGCAGCCTGGATCGTGTTGTTGCAGTCAGGGGGGCTGATCAACAGCGCGCTGATGTCGCTGGGCATTATCGAGCAGCCGCTGCAACTGGTGTTCAACCGCAGCGGCGTATACGTGGCCATGGTGCACATCATGCTGCCGTTCATGATCCTGCCGATCTACAGCGTGATGAAAGGCATCTCGCCCAGCTACATGCGTGCGGCGGTGTCGCTCGGTTGCCACCCGTTCGCCAGCTTCTGGCGGGTGTACTTCCCGCAGACCCTGGCCGGTGTCGGCGCTGGTTGCCTGCTGGTGTTCATCCTGTCCATCGGCTACTACATCACCCCGGCGCTGCTGGGTAGCCCGAACGACCAGATGATCAGCTACTTCGTCGCCTTCTACACCAACACCACCATCAACTGGGGCATGGCCACGGCTCTCGGCGGCCTGCTGCTGGCCGCGACCCTGGTGCTCTACGTCGTGTATAGCTGGCTGGTTGGCGCCAGCAAGCTGAGGCTTGGCTAAAAGCGGTCTGCGTAGCAGACCATCTGATGACCCTCTCCCGCTTGCGGGAGAGGGTGCCCGAAGGGCGGGAGAGGTTGTTTGTTTCGGCACCACCGCCTCTCGGTAACCGAACCCGGGAGAGTGGCGCAGCAAGAGCGCCCTCTCCCCCAGCCCCTCTCCCATAAATGTGAGAGGGGAGCTTGAAAGCTCACTGGAGTAAAACCCATGCTCAGCCCCTATATGTCACCCGTCGAGCGCCTCTGGTACTACGGCCTGCGCCTTATCTGCGCCCTGGTGCTGCTGTTTCTGATCCTGCCGGTGCTGGTGATCGTGCCGCTGTCGTTCAACTCCGGCACTTTCCTCGTCTACCCGCTGCAGGGTTTCTCACTGCGCTGGTACGAAGATTTCTTCATGTCCGCCGACTGGATGCGCTCGCTGAAGAACAGCCTGATCATCGCCCCGGCGGCGACGATGCTGGCCATGGGCTTCGGCACTCTGGCGGCCATCGGCCTGACCCGTGGCGAGTTCCGTGGCAAGGCGCTAGTGATGAGCCTGCTGATCTCGCCGATGATCGTTCCGGTGGTGATCATCGGTGTCGCCAGCTACCTGTTCTTCGCGCCGCTGGGCCTGGGCAACAGCTACCTATCGCTGATTCTGGTGCATGCGGTACTGGGCGTGCCCTTCGTGATCATCACCGTGTCGGCCACGCTGCAGGGCTTCAACCACAACCTAGTGCGCGCCGCCGCCAGCCTCGGCGCCTCGCCGATCACCACCTTCCGCCGCGTCACTCTGCCGCTGATCGCGCCCGGGGTGATCTCCGGTGCGCTGTTCGCCTTCGCTACTTCGTTCGATGAAGTGGTGGTGACCCTGTTCCTCGCCGGCCCCGAGCAGGCCACCCTGCCACGGCAGATGTTCAGCGGCATCCGCGAGAACCTGTCGCCGACCATCGCCGCCGCCGCCACGCTGCTGATCGGTTTTTCCGTTCTGCTGCTGCTGACCCTGGAATGGCTGCGTGGGCGTAGCGAAAAGCTGCGTACCTCCACGCCGGAATAGCGCGCTACGCCTGCAGGATCGAGGCCTCGCCGGGCAACCGACGGGGCCTTTTGCCATGAGGCGTATTGGCGCGCCTGATCCGGTGGCACTGTCAGATAGCCATTCAACCGTTACAATGTGCGCCACCGTGACCAAGCACTCAGAGGTGCGCCATGCAACCCTTCGCCATCGCCCCGTCGATCCTTTCCGCCGACTTCGCCCGCCTGGGTGAGGAAGTGGACAACGTACTCGCCGCCGGGGCGGACATCGTGCATTTCGATGTCATGGACAACCACTACGTGCCCAACCTGACCATCGGCCCGATGGTCTGCGCGGCGCTGCGCAAGTACGGCATCACCGCGCCCATCGATGCGCACCTGATGGTCAAGCCGGTGGATCGCATCATCGGCGACTTCATCGAAGCCGGCGCTTCCTACATCACCTTCCACCCGGAGGCCTCCGAGCACATCGACCGCTCGCTGCAACTGATCAAGGCCGGTGGCGCCAAGGCCGGTCTGGTGTTCAACCCGGCCACCCCGCTGGATGTGCTCAAGTACGTGATGGACAAGGTCGACATGATCCTGCTGATGAGCGTCAACCCCGGCTTCGGTGGGCAGAAGTTCATTCCCGGCACCCTCGATAAGCTGCGCGAAGCGCGCGCGTTGATCGATGCCAGCGGCCGCGAGATCCGCCTGGAGATCGACGGCGGGGTGAACGTGCAGAACATCCGCGAGATCGCCGAAGCAGGCGCCGACACCTTCGTTGCCGGCTCGGCCATCTTCAACCAGCCGGATTACAAGGCAGTGGTCGATGCCATGCGCGCCGAACTGGCCCAGGTGCGTGGATGAACGCCCTGCGCGAGCTGTGCGGTGGTGAGCTGCCACGCCTGGTGATGTTCGACCTGGACGGCACCCTGGTCGACTCGGTGCCCGATCTGGCCACCGCTGTCGACCGCATGCTGGTCGAGCTGGGTCGCTCGCCTGTCGGTGTCGAGAAGGTACGCAAGTGGGTTGGCAATGGTGTACGGGTTCTGGTGCGCCGTGCGCTGGCCGACGACATCGATCACGCTGCCGTCAGCGATGCCGAGACAGAGGTCGCTCTGGCGCGCTTTCTCGATATCTACGCCGACTGCCACGAGCTGATCACCCTGTACCCAGGCGTGCATGAACTGCTCGAAGCCCTGAGCACCGCCGCCGTCGAACTGGCAGTGGTGACCAACAAGCCTGAGCGTTTTGTCGCTCCGTTGCTGGAGCAGGTCGGCCTGGGTGGTTATTTCCGCTGGATCATCGGTGGCGACACCCTGCCGCAGCAGAAACCCGATCCGGCTGCGTTGTTGCAGGTGATGCGCCTGGCCGGTGTGACCAAGGGACAGTCGTTGTTCGTTGGCGACTCGCGCACTGATGTGCTGGCCGCCCGCGCTGCTGGCGTACCCTGCGTGGCGGTGAGCTATGGCTACAACCACGGTCGCCCAGTGGCCGAGGAAGAACCGGATGTGGTGGTCGATAGCCTCGCCGAGCTGATTTGAGCAGCGGCAAGCTGCAAGCCACAGGCTTTCAAGTCAGAGCAAGCGCGATGCGCAGGGTTTACCCGCTCAGGGCTCAGGCCCTCACACTGACTTGGCTTGCGGCTTGCGGCTTGCGGCTTGCGGCTTGCGGCTTGCGGCTTGCGGCTCATAGCTGCTACCTTGGCCGCTCTTCCACTCCCGCCTGTCGAGATCGCATCGTGGTGGTCACCTGCAAACTCTGGATGAAAGTGATCAAGGCCTTGGCCCGTTGGCGCTGGCGCGCCTGATCTCATCCTGCCGCCAAGGCGCGGCCCGTTTGCATCCGACCGTTTTCCCCGAGCCATGAGGCTGATCATGACCCACGAAGAATTCCTGCGTTTGGCCGCTGAAGGCTACAACCGCATTCCGCTGGCCTGCGAAACCCTGGTGGATTTCGACACGCCGCTGTCCATCTACCTGAAACTGGCCGATGCGCCCAACTCTTATCTGCTCGAATCCGTGCAGGGCGGCGAGAAATGGGGCCGTTACTCGATCATCGGCCTGCCGGCACGCACCGTGCTGCGCGTGCATGGCCATGATGTGGTGGTCAGCACCGATGGCGTCGAGGTGGAGCGCCACGAGTGTGCCGATCCGCTGGAGTTCGTCGAGCAGTTCAAGGCGCGCTACAAGGTGCCCACCATCGCCGGTCTGCCACGCTTCAACGGTGGCCTGGTGGGCTACTTCGGCTACGACAGCGTGCGCTACGTCGAGCAGAAGCTGGCTCGCTGCCCGAACCCCGATCCGCTGGGCACGCCGGATATCCTGCTGATGGTCTCCGACGCGGTGGTGGTGTTCGACAACCTGGCTGGCAAGATGCACGGCATCGTCCTGGTCGACCCGAGCGAGGCGGATGCCTTCGAGCAGGGCCATGCGCGCCTGCGTGAAATCCTGCACAAGCTGCGGCAGCCGATCACCCCGCGCCTGGGCGTGGATCTGGCTGCGCCGCTGGGCGAGGAGCCGGCGTTCCGCTCCAGCTACAGCAAGGGCGACTACGAGGCTGCCGTCAGCGCGATCAAGGATTACATCCTGGCCGGCGACTGCATGCAGGTGGTGATTTCCCAGCGCATGTCGATCCCCTTCAAGGCTGCGCCCATCGACCTGTATCGCGCGCTGCGCTGCATCAACCCGACGCCTTACATGTACTTTTTCAACTTCGGTGACTTCCATGTGGTGGGCAGCTCGCCCGAGGTGCTGGTGCGCGTCGAGGACGGCCTGGTCACCGTGCGCCCGATCGCCGGTACGCGCCCGCGCGGCGCCAGCGAGGAGGCGGACAAGGCGCTGGAAGAGGATCTGCTGTCCGATGCCAAGGAAATCGCCGAGCACCTGATGCTGATCGATCTGGGCCGCAACGATACCGGCCGTGTATCGCAGGTCGGTTCGGTGAAACTCACCGAGAAAATGGTCATCGAGCGCTATTCCAACGTCATGCACATCGTGTCCAACGTCACCGGTCAACTCAAGCCCGAGCTGTCAGCGATGGACGCGCTGCGCGCCATCCTGCCGGCCGGCACCCTGTCCGGTGCGCCGAAGATTCGCGCCATGGAGATCATCGACGAGCTGGAGCCGGTCAAGCGTGGCGTCTATGGCGGTGCGGTCGGCTACTACGCCTGGAACGGCAACATGGACACCGCGATTGCCATTCGCACCGCAGTGATCAAGGACGGCGAGCTGCACGTGCAGGCTGGCGCCGGCATCGTCGCCGACTCGGTGCCCGCGCTGGAGTGGGAAGAAACCCTCAACAAGCGCCGCGCCATGTTCAAGGCAGTAGCCTTGGCGGAGCAGGGCTCGCGCTGATCCGAGCGATCTCAGTACGTAGGGCGGACTCAGGAGCCTAAGCGAACAGTCCGCCAAACCATGCCGATCCTGGCACAAGGGCAACGGCGTACTGCTTCCGAGCGGCCGGCGCCCCGGTACGCCCCGCGCTGTAGCCTGGGTGGAGCGCAGCGATACCCGGGGCGATTTCAGCCCTCCAGCTTGGCCAGCGCCGCGCCGGCATCCAGATAGGCACCAGCCTGTTCGCGGATGCGCAAGGTGCCGTCTGCTGGCGCGGTGACCTGGGTTTCCATCTTCATCGCCTCCATTACCGCGATCACCTCACCGGCTTTCACCTGGGCGCCGTCCTCCACCAGCCAGGCGTGCAGGTTGCCGGAGATCGGCGCGCTGACCAGGCCTTCTTCGACGGCAGGCGCTAAGTTCTGTGGTGCAGCCTGAGCGCTGTCGCTTAGCGGCGCCAATCCTTGTAGCAGAGCACTGGGCAAACCCAGCTCATGGCGCTTGCCGTCGATCTCGAAAAAGGTGCGCAGCACCGCCTCGCCGGCTATTGGCAAGGTGCGCGGCGCCAGGGTGATCTGCTCGGCGAAGTCGGTCTCGATCCAGCGGGTGTGCACGGCGAAGCGCTCGGCGCCAGTGAAATCCTCGTGATCCATCACCGCGCGGTGGAAGGGCAGCACCGAGGCGATGCCGTCGATCTGGAACTCGGCCAGGGCGCGGCGGGCGCGGGCGATAGCCTGCTCGCGGGTGGCGCCGGTGACGATCAGCTTGGCCATCATCGAGTCGAAGCTGCCAGACACGCTGGAGCCGCTTTCCACGCCGCTGTCCAGGCGCACGCCGGGGCCGCTCGGGGCGCGGAATTCGCCGATCTTGCCCGGCGTGGGCAAAAAGCCCTTGCCCGCGTCCTCGGCGTTGATGCGGAACTCGAAGCTGTGGCCGCGTGGCGTTGGCGTCTCGCTGAAGGACAGCGGCAGGCCGTCGGCGACGCGCAGTTGCTCGATCACCAGGTCGACGCCGGCGGTTTCCTCGGTCACCGGGTGCTCCACCTGCAGGCGGGTATTCACTTCCAGAAAGGACAGGGTGCCGTCGGCGCTGAGCAGGTATTCCACGGTGCCGGCGCCGATATAACCGGCCTTGGCGCAGATGTCGTGGGCGGATTGGTGAATGCGCTGGCGCTGCTCATCGTTGATGAAGGGCGCTGGCGCTTCTTCCACCAGCTTCTGGTTGCGCCGTTGCAGCGAGCAGTCACGGGTGCCGACCACCACCACATTGCCGTGGCTATCGGCGATCACCTGAGCTTCGATATGCCGTGGGCGGTCGAGGAACTGCTCGACGAAGCACTCGCCGCGGCCGAAGGCGGCCTCGGCTTCACGCACCGCCGAGGCGTACAGCTCGGCCACTTCGTCCATGCGCCAGGCCACTTTCATACCGCGCCCGCCACCGCCGAATGCGGCCTTGATGGCGATGGGCAGGCCGTGCTGCTCGACAAAGGCCAACACCTCGGCAGCGCTCTGCACCGGCCCGGGGGTACCGGCCACCAGGGGCGCGCCGACCTGCTGGGCGAGTTTGCGGGCCTCGACCTTGTCGCCAAGCACGTCGATGGTTTGCGGGTTCGGGCCAATCCAGATCAGCCCGGCGCCTTGCACGGCACGGGCGAAGTCGGCGCGCTCGGAGAGAAAGCCGTAGCCGGGGTGCACGGCATCGACGCCGGCGCGCTTGGCGATGGCCAGCAGTTTGTCGATATTCAGGTAGGTGTCGGCGGGGCGTTCGCCGTCCAGAGCGTAGGCTTCATCGGCCTGGCGCACATGCAGGGCGTCGATATCGGCATTGGCGTACACAGCCACCGAGGCCGCGCCGTAATCACGGCAAGCGCGGGCGATGCGCACGGCGATTTCACCACGGTTGGCGATCAGGACTTTTTTCATGATGGGTTCTTCGCATCGGCAGTAGGAAGGGAGGCGTCGGGCTCGAGCTCGACGAACGCCTCGATGGGGTTGAAGCGAATCCGGGCGTTGATGGGGATTTGCCCGGCCAGATCCAGGTGATGGGGCGCCACGGCGGCGATCACCGGGTAGCCGCCGGTCAGCGGGTGGTCAGCGAGAAACAGCACCGGCTGGCCGCTGGCGGGCACCTGGATGGCGCCCAGTGAGGTGCCTTCGCTGGGCAACTCGTCATGAATGCAGCGCTCTAGCGGCACCTCGCCCTCCAGGCGGATGCCGACCCGGTTGGATTGCGGGGTGACGCGCCAGAGCTGGCTGCTCAGGCGTTCGATGGCCGCCCGGGTAAACCAGTCGCTGCGCGGGCCCATGACCACATCCAGGGTGATGATGTCCTTGCTGGTCGGCAGAGCGAAGGCAGGCAGCTCATTCACCGATACGCTGGCGCCGCTGGTGAGTTCATCGAAGCCCAGACGGTCGCCAGCCTTGAGCGGCGGCGGGCCGACCTGGGCCAGGCTGTCGTAGGACAGGCTGCCCAGTACCGGCGCTACCTGAAAGCCGCCGCGAATCGCCAGGTAGCTGCGTAGCCCGGCCTGCGGCGCACCGAGGCTGACGCGGTCGCCGTCATCCAGTTCGATGGGTTGATAGGTGCCCGGCTGCCACTGCAGGCCGCTGGCGGTGGTCACTTTGATCGGCGTCTGCGCACCGCTGACGGCGATGATCGTGCGGCCATGACAGGCGAAGCTCAGACCACCGAGCACCACTTCCAGGCAGGCACAGGCCGAGTCGTTGCCCACTGCACGGTTGGCGGCGCGTAGGGCGCCGCGATCCAGCGCGCCGGACATCGACACGCCTTGGTCGGTGTGGCCGGCGCGGCCCAGGTCCTGCAACACCGTTTGCAGGCCGGGGCTGAGGATTTCCAGATGGGCGCCCGCTGGTGTTTCGCTGGTCAACTCTTGCTTATGCTCAGGCAGGCCGCCAGCCGGCAGCGGCCCGGCATCCTGAAAACGCACCTTGTAGCCGGGGCGCAGCAGGGCCGGTTCATCACGGCCCAGGTCCCACATCTGCAACGGCGTAACGCCGATGATCTGCCAGCCACCGGGACTGGCCTTGGGATAGATGCCGCTGAAGTTGCCGGCCAGGGCCACTGCGCCAGCGGGAATGCGCGTGCGCGGGGTCTGCCGGCGCGGCACCTGGAAGTCGGCGCCGCCGGTCAGGTAACCGAAGCCGGGGGCGAAGCCGCAGAAGGCCACTTCGTAATCGGCGCCGGTGTGGCGGCGCACCACTTCCTCGCGGCTGATGCCGAGCAACCCGGCCACTTCGTCGAGGTCTTCGCCGTTGTAGTGCACGGGGATTTCCACGCGGCGACTGTTGCGGGTGCTGCGCTGGCTCAGGTCGCGGCTGGCGAGGTTATCGATCAACGCCTGGCGGTCGATAGCGCTGGGGCGGTACTGGATCAGCAGGGTGCGCGCCGCCGGAACGATTTCCTCGACCCCGGCGATAGGCTCGGCTTGCAGCGCGGTGAACAGCGCCAGGGTTTCGTCGAGATCCTGCAGCTCGACGAGCAGCGTATCGAGGTTGGCTGGGAGAAAACGCAAGACTGTCTCCTAGACGTGATAGGTGCTGTCAGGCACGTCGGTGATAAACATATGGCCCGGCGAATGGGTGATCGCGAAGGGCACGCCGGAGGCCATGACCGCCGCCTGGGGCGTCACGCCGCAGGCCCAGAACACCGGCACCTCGCCGGGCTCGATGCGTACCGCGTCGCCGAAATCCGGCTTGTGCAGGTCTCTGATGCCCAGCCGCTCCGGCTCGCCGATATGCACCGGGGCGCCGTGCACCGAGGGATAGCGCCCGGAAATACCGGCTGCCTCGGCGACGCGATCCGCCGGGATCGGCCGCATCGATACCACCATCTCGCCATGCAGGCGCCCAGCTGGGCGGCAAGCGCGGTTGGTGCGGTACATCGGTACGTTGCAGCCGTCGGTGATGTGCCGCACCTCGATGCCGGCCTCCTGCAGGCCGGTCTCGAAGGTGAAGCTGCAGCCGATCAGGAAGGTCACCATGTCGGTGTGCTCTGCCCAGGCGGCAGTGGCGTCGCTGACTTCCTCAGCCAGCCTGCCGTCACGCCAGATGCGGTACAGCGGCAGATCGGTGCGCAGGTCGGCGCCTTCAGCCAGTACCGTGTGCGGGCTGCCGGCGTCGCTCACGTCGAGCACCGGGCAGGCCTTGGGGTTGCGCTGGGCATAGAGCAAAAAGTCATAGGCCCAATCGCGGGGCAGGGCGATCAGGTTGGCCTGGGTCAAACCCGGCGCGATACCGGCTGTGGGCGCGACGCGGCCGTTGCGGTAGTCGGCGCGGGCCTGGCGGGCAGCGCCAATGGCGGCCTGCTGGGCGCGTTGGATGGCGTTCATCGGGCGGCTCCGGCGAAGGCTTGCAGGGACACGCCGGACTGTTCCAACAGCTGGCGCACTTCACGGGCCATCTGGATGGCGCCGGGGCTGTCGCCGTGCACGCAGATGGAATCGGCTTCGATGCGGGTGACGCTGCCGTCGATGGCTTCGACCTCGCCGCTCTGCACCAGGCGCAGCATGCGCTGGGCCACCTGTTCGGCGTCGTGCAGTACGGCGCCTGGCTCGCGGCGCGACACCAGGGTGCCTTGCGGCGTGTAGGCGCGGTCGGCGAAGGCTTCGGCGATGCAGGTCAGGCCTTCATGGCGGGCCAACTCGATCAGCTTTGAGCCGGCCAGGGCGACCAACACCAGGCGCGCATCCACGGCGCGGATCGCCTCGATCACCGCCAGGGCCTGGCGCGTGTCGTGGGCGATGGTGTTGTACAGCGCGCCGTGGGGCTTCACGTAGCGCACCGATGTGCCAGCAGCGGTGGCCAGGGCCTGCAGGGCGCCGATCTGGTAGATCACGTCGGCAGTCAGCTCGTCGCTGGCGATATCCATATTACGGCGGCCGAAGCCGACCAGATCCGGGTAGGCGACGTGGGCGCCGATGGTCACGCCTTTGGCCGCTGCGGCCTTGAGCGTGCGCAGGATGCCGGCCGGGTCACCAGCGTGAAAACCGCAGGCGACGTTGGCGCTGCTGACGATGTCGAGCATCGCGGCATCGTCGCCCATGGACCACTGGCCGAAGCTCTCGCCCAGGTCGCTGTTGAGGTCGATGGAAGGCATGTCGTTCTCTCCTTACAGGTTGACGAAGGCCAGGATCGGGCCGACCGATTTGGCTGCCATGTACCAGGTCATAGCGCAGGTGAGGGCGCCAAGCACTAGTAGCCAGCGCGGGTAGTGGTAGCCGCCCATCAGGTCGCTGCGACGCCAACCGACGTAGACGAAGATGCTCAGGCCAATGGGCAGGATCAGCCCGTTGAAGCCACCGGCGAACAGCAGCAGAGCTGCTGGCGCTGTGCCCAGGGCCAGGTAGATGCTCAGTGACACGGCGATAAAGGCCACGGTAGCGCGGTTACGCCCGCGCTCGCCGATAGCGGGCATGAAGGTGGTGATAAACGACATCGAGGTGTAGGCGGCGCCGATCACGCTGCTGATGGCGGCGGCCCAGAGTACCAGGCCGAAGGTGCGCAGCCCCAGCTCGCCTGCGGCGGCCTGGAAGGCTTGAGCAGCCGGATTGGCGCCTTTGCCGGAGGTGTCGATGACCACCCCGCTGGCCGCCACGCCGAGAATCGCCAGGAACAGCACGTAGCGCATCACGCCAGTCACTGCGATGCCGCTCAGTGCTGCCTTGGTGACTTCCTTCACATGCTCTTCGCCGACCAGGCCGCGATCGAGCAGGCGATGGGCGCCGGCGTAGGTGATGTAGCCGCCCACGGTGCCGCCGACGATGGTGGTGATGGTGGCGAAGTTGATCTCGTCCGGCCAGACGGTCTGGCGCAGCGCTTCACCCAGCGGCGGGTTGGAAGCGAAGGCGACGAACAGGGTGAGCAGGATCATCAGCAGGCCCAGCACCACGATCAGGCGGTCGACGGCGATGCCGGCGCGCCTGGAGAGGAAGATGCCGATGGCGATGAGCGCACTGAGGCCGCCGCCCCATTTGGCGTCCAGCCCCATCAGAGCATTGAGGCCCAGGCCGGCACCGGCAATGTTGCCGACGTTGAACACCAGCCCGCCGAAGATCACCAGCGCCGCCAGCAGATAACCGCTGCCGGGAATCGCCGCATTGGCCAGATCCGAGGCGCGCATGTGGGTCAGGGTGACGATGCGCCAGACGTTCAGTTGCACCACGAAGTCGATGAGGATCGACGCCAGGATGCCGAAGGCGAAGGCCGCGCCCATGGTGGCGGTGAAGGTGGCGGTCTGGGTGATGAAGCCGGGGCCGATGGCCGAGGTGGCCATCAGAAAGATGGCTGCGATCAGCGATGAGCGGCGTGAGCGGGCGAAGTCGCTGGTGGTTTGGCTCTGCATGGAAGCACTCCTGGGCGTGGGAGGATCGTGTGCAGAAGGCAAGGCAATCAGCATGCCACTTTCCCTTTGTAAGGCCTTAATTGTTGATTCTTGCTAATTAAATTGTTCAACAATCTATTTTATATAGCTCATCAATTTGCGCTGTTTTGTTACATTAATACTCGTATGTGTTCCATCCAGGTGCATGGGGTGACACTGGCAAGGCTTGCCTCCACGAACGGACTCATAGACCATCAGCGGGCCTTGCAGCCCTGCCAGGTGCGGTGACCTAGCTGCCGCCAACCGCAATGGATGGATCGATGAGCCAAGACCTGCCTGAAAACCCGCGCACCCTCGGCGAGACCGTGACCGCCGAGATCCGCCGCAAGCTAGTCGAAGGTGAGCTGGTGCCTGGCCAGCGCCTGTCGGAGGCCGTCCTGAGCGAGAGCCTGGACATCTCGCGCAACACCCTGCGCGAAGCCTTTCGTGTGCTGACCCAGGAAGGCTTGCTCAAGCATGAGCCGAATCGCGGCGTATTCGTCGCGGTGCCGGACATGGCCTCGATCATCGACATTTACCGGGTGCGCCGCTTCATCGAGTGCCAGGCGCTGGCCCAGGCCTACCCCAAGCACCCCGCCGTGCACCGCATGGCCGAGGCGGTGGCCGCCGCCAAGCGTCGCCGTGACGCTCAGGACTGGAGCGGGGCGGGCACGGCGAACATGGCCTTCCATGCCGGCATCGTCGAGCTGGCCGACAGCGAGCGCCTCAACACCTTCTATGCGCACCTGTCCGCCGAATTGCGCCTGGCCTTCGGTCTGCTCAAGGATGCCGAGTTTCTGCACTCGCCCTACATCGACATGAACGCCTCGATTCTCGAGCGCCTCGAAGCCGGGCAGACACAGGAGGCGGCGCAGGCGCTGGACGCCTATCTGGTGCAATCCGAACGTACCGTGCTGGCCGCCTACGCGCGCCGCTTGCGTTGATCGGCCATCCACGGTTGCGCATGGCCATTAGCTGGGCTACTGTGCGGCAATCGTGATGCGAGATACCCCCGTGACCTTCAGCAGCACCCTCCTGATGCGCCTGATCAAGGCCCTGGCCCGTTGGCGCTGGCGCGCCTGACCTCTCCCTTGCCGGCTCGGCCGGTTCGTTTTCGTTCGCCCCGCGCCTTGCGCCTCATCGAGCCCCGCTCAGGCGTGAAGTGTCCATCGCTCTGGGGCGTGACTACCAAGGCAGTACATCTAGAGGCAACGCATATCATGCTGCTGATGATCGACAACTACGATTCCTTCACCTACAACGTGGTGCAGTACCTGGGCGAGCTGGGTGCCGATGTCCACGTCATTCGCAATGACGAGCTGAGCATCGCCGAGATCGAGGCCTTGCAGCCCGAGCGCATCGTCGTCTCGCCCGGCCCCTGCACGCCGACCGAGGCGGGGGTCTCCATCGAGGCCATCCTGCACTTCGCCGGCAAGCTGCCGATCCTCGGCGTCTGCCTGGGCCATCAGAGCATCGGCCAGGCCTATGGCGGCGACGTGGTGCGCGCGCGCCAGGTGATGCATGGCAAGACCAGCCCGGTGTTCCACGCCAACCAGGGCGTGTTCGCCGGCCTGGCGATGCCGGTGACCGTGACCCGCTATCACTCCTTGGTGGTCAAGCGCGACACCCTGCCGGACTGTCTGGAAATCACCGCCTGGACTCAGCATGAGGACGGCTCCGTCGACGAGATCATGGGTTTGCGTCACAAGACCCTGAACGTAGAAGGCGTGCAGTTCCACCCCGAATCCATCCTCACCGAGCAGGGCCACGAACTGTTCGCCAACTTCCTCAAGCAGACCGGAGGCGTGCGCGCATGAACATCAAGGAAGCTCTCAACCGGATCGTCGCCCAGCTCGATCTGAGCACCGAGGAAATGCAGGCGGTGATGCGCGAGATCATGACCGGTCAGTGCACCGACGCGCAGATCGGCGCCTTCCTCATGGGCATGCGCATGAAGAGCGAGACCATCGACGAGATCGTCGGCGCCGCCAGCGTGATGCGCGAGCTGGCCGCGCCAGTGGTGATCAACGCCGAACGCCTGGTCGACACCTGTGGCACCGGTGGCGACGGCATGAACATCTTCAACGTCTCCACCGCGTCCGCTTTCGTGGTCGCGGCGGCTGGCGGCAAGGTGGCCAAACACGGCAACCGTGCGGTCTCCGGCAAGAGTGGCAGTGCCGATCTGCTGGAAGCGGCCGGCGTCTACCTCGGGCTCAAGCCGGAGCAGGTGGCGCGCTGCGTGGAGAGCGTGGGGGTCGGCTTCATGTTCGCCCCAGCCCATCATGGTGCGATGAAGCATGCCATCGGCCCGCGTCGCGAGCTGGCGCTGCGTACCCTGTTCAATATGCTCGGCCCGATGACCAACCCGGCGGGTGCCAGGCATCAGGTGATCGGCGTGTTCAGCCAGACGCTGTGCCGGCCCATGGCCGAAGTGTTGCAGCGCCTGGGCAGCGAGCACGTACTGGTGGTGCATGCTCAGGATGGTCTGGACGAGATCAGCCTGTCCGCGCCTACTTTCGTCGCCGAACTCAAGGATGGCCAGGTCAGCGAATACCGCATCCAGCCCGAGGATTTCGGCATCAAGAGTCAGAGCCTGATCGGCCTGACCGTGGACAACGCCGCGCAATCGCTGGAACTGATTCGTGACGCCCTGGGTCGACGTAAGACCGAAAACGGCCAGAAAGCCGCCGACATGATCGTGCTCAATGCCGGTGCCGCGCTCTACGCCGCCGATCATGCCAGCACCTTGCGCGAAGGCATCCAGTTGGCCCACGATGCCCTGCATACCGGGCTGGCGCGGGAGAAGCTGGAAGAGCTGGTGTCCTTTACTGCGGTATTCAAACAGGAGAACGAAGGGTGAGCGTGCCAACCGTACTGGAGAAGATCGTCGCCCGTAAGTTCGAGGAAGTGGCGGCGCGCCGTGCTCAGGTCAGCTTGGCTGAGCTCGAGGCCGTGGCCCGTGCCGCTGATGCGCCGCGCGGCTTCGCCCGTGCCTTGCAGGCACAGGCCGCGCGCAAGCAGCCGGCGGTGATCGCCGAGGTCAAGAAGGCCTCGCCGAGCAAGGGGGTACTGCGTGCCGACTTCGTGCCGGCCGACATCGCCCGCAGCTACGAGGCGGGTGGTGCCACCTGCCTGTCGGTGCTGACCGACATCGATTTCTTCCAGGGCGCCGATCAGTACCTGCAGCAAGCCCGTGCGGCCTGCGCGCTGCCGGTGATCCGCAAGGATTTCATGGTCGACCCCTACCAGATCGTCGAAGCCCGCGCCCTGGGTGCCGACTGCGTGCTGCTGATCGTTTCCTGCCTGGATGACGTGCGCATGGCCGAGCTGGCTGCGGTGGCCAAGGACAATGGGCTGGACGTGCTGGTGGAAGTGCATGACGGCGCAGAACTGGAGCGTGCACTGAAGACGCTCGACACGCCGCTGGTGGGCATCAACAACCGTAACCTGCATACCTTCGAGGTCAGTCTGGAAACCACCCTCGACCTGCTGCCGCGTATCCCCCGTGATCGCCTGGTGGTGACCGAGAGCGGCATCCTCAACCGCGCCGATGTCGAGCTGATGGAGATCAACGAGGTCTATGCCTTCCTGGTTGGCGAAGCCTTCATGCGTGCGGCGGATCCTGGAGCGGAGTTGCAACGGCTGTTCTTTCCCGAGCGTGGGCGGCCGGCGGTAATAAGCGCCGATCCCGAATAGCACGCATGAAAAAGCCGGTTCGATAACCGGCTTTTTCGTTTTGTGTTGCGATCAGCGGGTGCCGAACACCACCATGGTCTTGCCCTTGACGTGCACCAGGCCCTGTTCTTCCAGGGACTTGAGTACGCGACCGACCATCTCGCGCGAGCAGCCGACGATGCGGCCGATCTCCTGACGGGTGATCTTGATCTGCATGCCGTCCGGGTGGGTCATGGCGTCCGGCTGCTTGCACAGGTCGAGCAGGGTGCGCGCAACACGGCCGGTGACATCGAGGAAGGCCAGGTCGCCGACCTTGCGCGTGGTGTTGCGCAGGCGCTCGGCCATCTGACTGCCCAGGGCGAAGAGGATGTCAGGATCCTGCTGAGTCAGTTCGCGGAACTTGGCGTAGCTGATTTCCGCGACTTCGCACTCGGTCTTGGCGCGCACCCAGGCGCTGCGTTCTTGCTCCGTGCCTTCCTTCTCGAACAGCCCCATCTCGCCGAAGAAGTCCCCGGCATTGAGGTAGGCGATGATCATTTCCCGGCCGTCATCGTCCTCGATGAGGATGGTGACCGAGCCTTTGACGATGAAGAACAGCGTTTCGCAGCGATCACCTGCATAGATGATGGTGCTTTTTGCCGTGTAACGACGGCGATGACAATGCGCAAGCAGCTTGTCGAGGTGCTTTATCTTGGGTGTGAGTGTGATAGCGACCATGCCCCGAGTCCCGATATGAAAAGTGTAGGCCTTTGTCCAGCAGGCGATTTCTTATTGGTTATCCGACCAGTGTGCCAGCATTCCGGCGCCAGCTTAACAGACATACGATAAGTGAGGTTTTTTTTGTGACCTGGCTAACACAGCGTAGTGGAACTTTGACGTACGGGTCAGGCACGGCGTGCTGCAGGCTTGTGCTAACCTGCGCGCCTTTGCCAAACAACGGAGCCTGGAGAGATGAAAGCGCGCGTGCAGTGGGCGGGTGAAGCCCTGTTCCTCGGTGAGTCCGGCAGTGGCCATGCCGTGGTCATGGACGGCCCGCCCGAGGCGGGTGGCCGCAACCTGGGCGTTCGCCCGATGGAAATGGTGCTGATAGGCCTGGGCGGCTGCAGCAACTTCGATGTGGTCAGCATCCTGCGCAAGGGCCGGCAGCCAGTGGAAAGCTGCGAGGTGTTCCTCGATGCAGAGCGCGCGAGCGAAGAGCCCAAGGTGTTCACCAAGATCCACCTGCATTTCGTGGTCAAGGGCCGTGGGCTGAAAGAGGCTCAGGTCAAGCGGGCCGTGGAGCTGTCGGCGGAGAAGTACTGCTCGGCTTCGATCATGCTCGGTCGGGGCGGCGTTGCCATCAGCCATGACTATGAAATAGTCGAGCTGGGATAGAAGCAGCTACAAGCTACAAGCTACAAGCTACAAGCTACAAGCGAGAGCCCAGTCCGCCCTGAGCATCAGACTCTGTAGGTGGACTTGGTCATCACCTTCGACAGCAGGGTCATGCCGAACTTCACCGGCGCCGGGAAGCGCAAGCCGCCGGCGGCCAGGGCGCTGTTGGCATGTTGCTGCTCGTCGACACGCATCTGCTCGAGAATGGCACGCGACTTGGCATCGTGCTCGGGGAGCTGTTCGAGGTGTTCGTCCAGGTGCTTGCACACCTGATCTTCGGTGGCGGCAACGAAGCCCAGACTGACCCGATCACTGACCAGGCCGGCCATGGCGCCGACGCCGAAAGACAGGCCGTAGAATAGCGGGTTGAGCACACTGGGCTGGCTGCCCAGTTCGCGAATGCGTTGTTCGCACCAGGCCAGGTGGTCGATTTCCTCGTCGGCGGCATGCTCCATGGCACTACGCACTTCCGGCAGCTTGGCAGTCAGTGCCTGGCCCTGGTAGAGGGCCTGGGCGCAGACCTCGCCGGTATGGTTGATGCGCATCAGGCCGGCGATATGGCGCGCCTCATCACTGCTCAGTTCGGCTTCGTTCTGTACGATGGCCGGTGAGGGGCGCCCCGAGGCGCCGCTGAATGGCAGCAGTGTGCGCAGGGCGGCATCGGCTTGCAGCAGCAGGCGGTCGACGGGTGAATACTGGCGTTCGCTGGCCATGGGGCACCTCCGACTGGAACGAGATCCCTAGTCTACTGCAAAGTACCGGGCACGTCGCCGCTGCGGGCCGGGGCTGGCGATGTTGGACGGCTCCGGGCCCTTGCGTAGGGCCATGACTGCGGCGACGATCCATGCCAACGGGCAGGCGCGAAGATCGGCGTGCTCATTTCCACAAGGAGCAGGTGTTGAAGAACGATATTCATGATCTGGGGCTGGTGCTCGATTCCAAGGTCAAGCTCATCGTCATCGAGTCATGGGACGAGGCGCGGGTGCTGGAAACCCTGACGGGGCTGGCGGTCAAGCGCGGGCTTGGCCTGCACACCTGGTCGGTCACCGAAGGGCTGCAGCGCCTTGGCTTCGGTAGCGATCCCGTGGATCAGGCGCCAACCCTGGAGCCCGAGGCGGCGCTGCGCATGATCAAGGCCGATCCACAGCCGAACCTCTACGTGATGTGCGACCTGCATCCCTTCCTCGACGACAACCCGCGCCTGGTGCGCCTGCTCAAGGAAATCGCCATGAGCGAGGCCGCGTACAAGCCGACTCTGGTGCTGGTGTCTCATGCGCTCAAGTTGCCGCCCGAAGTACAGCGCTACGCGGCACGTTTCAGCCTGGCGCTGCCGACCGAGGACGAGCTGCTGGGCATCGTGCGCGACGAGGCGACGCGCTGGAGCGAGGGCAATCGTGGTTCGCGGGTGCGCACTGACAACCGCACCCTGCAGCAGGTGGTGAAGAACCTGCGTGGCCTCAGCCATGCCGAGGCGCGAGCACTGGCGCGCAACGTGATCTGTGACGACGGGGCGATCACCCAGGAAGACATTCCCGAGCTGAACAAGACCAAGTTCCAGCTACTGGATCTGGAGGGTGTGCTCAGCTTCGAGTACGACACCGCGCGTTTCGCCGATGTCGGTGGCCTGGTCAATCTCAAGCGCTGGCTCGGCGAGCGGCAAGCCGGCTTTCTCGAAGGCAAGGGCATCGATGCGCCGAAAGGCGTGCTGCTGGTCGGTGTGCAAGGCGGTGGCAAGAGTCTGGCGGCCAAGGCGGTGGCTGGGCTCTGGGGCCTGCCGCTGCTGCGTCTGGATTTCGCCTGCCTGTACAACAAGTTCTTCGGCGAGACCGAACGCAACCTGCGCGAAGCGCTGCACCTGGCCGAGCAGATGGCGCCCTGCGTGCTGTGGATGGACGAGGTGGAGAAGGGCCTGGCCAGTGGCGACCATGACGGCGGCGTGAGCCAACGCGTGCTCGGCACTTTGCTGACCTGGATGGCCGAGCGCAAGGCGCCGGTATTCGTCGTGGCCACGGCCAATGCCATCGACCGCCTGCCGCCGGAACTGGTGCGCAAGGGGCGCTTCGATGAGCTGTTCTTCGTCGACCTGCCGACGGCTGAGGTGCGTGCGGAGATCTTCCGCATCCATCTGCAGCGCCGTGAGCTGGAGCCTGAGCACTTTGATTTGGCTCGCTTGGCCGAAGCCAGTGATGGTTTTTCCGGGGCAGAGATCGAGCAGGCGGTGGTCAGCGCCCTGTATGCCGGGCAGGCCCAGCAGCGCGCTGTCGATCAGGAACTGCTGCTGCAAACTTTGCAGGCCACCGCGCCCTTGTCCGTGGTCATGGCTGAGCGGCTCGCCAGCCTGCGCAACTGGGCGGCCGGGCGCACGGTCAATGCCGGCTGAAGCAGACCTCAGCGCCGAGTGAAGGGGCGCGTGATGCGCCCGCTCAGTTTGCGTACCAGCCAGCGGGGTGCCAGGCGGGGCAGGGCGGCAAGCAGGCGATTGCGCCAGTGGGGGACGATGATGGCGCGGTTGCGCTCCAGGCCGCGCACGGCGAGCAGTGCCACCTCTTCGGCATTCATCATCAGTTTGCCCTTATCCAGACGGGAAACATCCATCTGTGCACTGCGAAAGAAGGCGGTACGTGTCGGCCCTGGGCACAGCACCGAAACGCGCACGCCATAATGGCGCAACTCCTCGCGCAGGCCTTCGCTGAAATGCAGCACATAGGCCTTGCTGGCGTAGTAGCTGCTCATCCAGGGGCCGGGCTGGAAGGCGGCGACTGAGGCGACATTGAGAATCTGCCCGCCGCCTTGCAGCGCCATACGTTTGCCCAGGGCGTGGCACAGGCGGGTCAGGGCCAGCACGTTGACCTCAAGCTGCTCCAGCTCGCGCATCCAGTCCTGTTCGAGAAAGGGGCCGGCACAGCCAAGCCCGGCGTTGTTGACCAGCAGGTCGATGCGCCAGTCGCCTTCTTCCAGCTCCAGTAGCAGTCCGGAAATCTGCAGGGGCTCGCTCAGGTCGCAGAGCCGAAACCGCACCTCGACGCCAAAGCGCAGGGCCAGCTCGCTGGCGATGCTCTCCAGGGCGTCGCGCCGTCGCGCCACCAGAATGAGGTTGCGCCCGCGCCGTGCCAGGGCCTCGGCCAGTGCCAGGCCGAGGCCGCTGGAGGCGCCGGTGATCAGAGCGTAGCTAGGCATGACGGTCGATCAGCGCGCCCCGTTGTTGCTGGAGTGCGCGCGTTCGACATAGTTCTGGTATTGCGGAAGGGCGATGGCAGCAACCATGCCGATAATGAAGATCAAAGGAATCAGACAAGCCAGTATTTTGACCGAAGTACTATTGGGGGGCGGCGGCGGGCCATAGCGATTGGCGTCCTGGGTACCGGGAATGATCAGCATCAGCAGAGAGAAAATGCCACCAATGACCGGTATGACGGTCAGCAGCCACAGCCAGCCAGACCAGCCCATATCGTGCAGGCGCTGCACGCCGATACAGATGCCGAATACGATGAAGCTCAGCGCTCCCAGGACTAGTACGAGTATGCCCAGAGTGCTTGAGAATGCTTGAAGTACTTCTATAAGAGTTAGTATCGGTATTGTGCACAGCAACATGGCCATGCTCCAAGCCAGGTAGCGCACGCGGCCAATACGCCCATTAAGGCTCAGCACCTTGAGCTCACCGAATTGTGGCAGGTTCTCGGCTACGTCTGCCTGGGGCGGTGCGTAGGGTGAGCTGGCACTCTGCACGGGAGCGGTCGTGGTCGCCGCCAGTTGTGCCTGACGGGCCATGTATTTCTCGATGATGATGCCGCAGGCCGAGCATTCGGCTGCCTTGGCTTGCTCATGACCACATTTGGGGCAGGTCATGCGTGACTGGCTTAGCGGGGCAGCCACGCTTTCTTCTGGGTGATCGTCGGTTTGAACCAGGCTCAGACCGATGGCTTGATCCGGTTCCTTGCGTACCTTGGCGCCGGCCTTTTGCAGCGCATCAAGGTATTGACCCGCCTGCTGCTCGGACAAATCCTTCTTCAGGGTCACGACTGCACCGCTGAACAGGGCGTCGATGCGTGTTGGGTCGCTCTTGAACAGGCGAGCGAGATTGTCCTTGACCTCGTCCAGCGTCGCCCCCGGCATCAGTTCGCCGTCGAACAGGATCTTGTAGCGCGGTGGGTTCATGCGGGCTTCCTTGTCAGCTCATGTATGGGCAGGTGGTGCAGCGTAGATCGGCTGCAGGCCGCAGTACAAGCGGCCTGCAGCACAACTGGCAGCTTTTCTGTGCCTCACCTCAACGTATCCAGCGCTGTCCCAGGCTCGCGGCCTGCTGCAACGCCGTGCGGTACTCATGATCCAGACGGCTGACGAGCTCGGCGACGCTGGGCAGATCCTCGATACCGCCAGCGCCCTGGCCGGCCGACCATACGGTTTTCCAGGCCTTGGCTTCGTCGTTGACCGGCTTGAGCTTCTCGCCGTAGTTGATGGCGCCCTTGTCCTGCAGGCGGGCCAGGTCATAGCCGGCTTGCTCCAGGCTCTGGCGCATGAAGCTGGCCGGCACGCCGGAAACCGCCGGGGTGTGAATGATGTCGGCGGCGCGTGCCTGTAGCAGCATCTGCTTGTAGGCCGCCGATGCGTCATTCTCCTGCGTGGCGATGAAGCGTGTGCCCATATAGGCCAGGTCGGCCCCGAGCATCTGCGCTGCGAGGATTTCATGGCCATGATTCAGGCAGCCGGCCAGCAGCAGAGTCTTGTCGAAGAACTGGCGGATCTCTGCGACCAGGGCGAACGGGCTCCAGGTGCCGGCATGGCCGCCAGCCCCGGCGGCCACGGCGATCAAGCCATCGACCCCCGCTTCGGCGGCTTTCTCGGCATGACGCCGGGTGGTGACATCGTGGAAGACCAGGCCGCCATAGCCATGCACGGCGTCGACCACTTCCTTCACCGCGCCCAGGCTGGTGATGACGATGGGTACCTGACGTTCCACGCAGATCGCCAGATCCGCCTGCAGGCGTGGGTTGCTGCCATGCACGATCAGGTTCACCGCATAGGGAGCAGCGTCTGCCGATAGCTGCGTATCGAGTTCTTCCAGCCAGGCGCGAAAGCCAGAACTCTCACGCTGATTGAGCGCCGGGAAGCTGCCGACGATGCCGCTGTTGCAGCAGGCCGCGACCAGTGCCGGGTTGGACACCAGGGACATGGGCGCCGCCACCAGGGGTAGGCGCAGACGTTGTTCGAGCGAAGCAGGCAAAGACATGGCGAATTCCTCAGAAGGGACGGACGACGACCAGAATGACGATACCCAGCAGCGCCAGCACCGGCGCCTCATTGAACCAGCGGTAGAACACGTGGCTGCGGCTGTTCTCGCCACGGGCGAAGCGCTTGAGTTGTGCGCCGCACATGTGATGGTAAGCCACCAGGGCAACGACCAGTGCCAGCTTGGCATGCATCCAGCCCTGGCTGAAGTAATAGCCCGGGTTGAGGCTGATCAGCCAGATACCCAGCGCCAGGGTGGCGATCATCGAAGGCATCATTATTCCGCGATAGAGCTTGCGCTCCATGACGCAGAATCGCTCCTGGCTGACGGCATCCGTGCTCATCGCATGGTAGACGAACAGGCGCGGCAGGTAGAACAGGCCGGCGAACCAGCAGACCACCGCGATGATATGAAAGGCCTTGAGCCACAGATAGAGCATGGTCGTTCCTCGGTCAGCAAATCTCCCGGATAGTAGAGCCTGTCACGCTACTGCGTCACCATCGGGTTTGGCGCTTGGCCGATGGCGCTTTATCATCGGCGACTTTCCATTCGTATCAGGCAGGAGGCGGCTGATGATCAGTGCCCAGATCGACGATGAACGGCCGGCATACCATGCCACCCGATTGCGAGGCACCACTGGCTGCATCTGGCCTTCGCTCGGGCTATCAGCCCGAACGCTACTGGTGCCCTTTGCATGAGCTGGGAGATCAAGTTCAGTGATCCTCGACATGAGCGTCGTCGACGTGTCCTCCTGACCCTGTTGCTCCTCGCCGTGCCTCTGGCCTTTGCCCTGGGCTGGGGTACGTTGTCCTATCTGCGCCCCGTTACCGATGCCCATGAGTTGCAGGTGCTGATCACCGAGAAGGATCAGGAGCTGGAGTTCCTGCGCCAGCGCCTTGCCGTGGTTGGCAGCAGCGAGAAGGTCGCCCAGCAGGCCATCGAGCAGAACCGGCGCACCATCAAGCTGCTCGAGGAGCAGATCTTCAAATTGCAGCAGGACGTGGCCTTCTACAAGGGGGTTCTGGCACCCGGTAGCCGGCGTGAGGGCTTGCGCATCCGCGCCTTCGAGCTGCAGGCTACCGAAGATCCGCGGCGCTTTCGCTACAAGCTGCTGTTGAGTCGTGTCGGCACGGCCGAGGAACCGCTGGAGGGGACGCTGAGCGTCACCCTGCAGGGCAAGCAGGGGGGCAAGGACAAGAACCTGTCATTGGCCTCGGTGAGCGACGAGTTCAGTGACGAGAAGACGCCCTTCTCCTTCAAGCATTTTCAGTCTCTACCCGATGCCGGCCGTTTTGCCGAGTTGCAATTGCCGCAGGGCTTCGTGCCCGCTCAGGTCAAGGTCGAGGCTCAGGTTCAGGGGCACAAGCCCCTGGTTCGTACATTCAAATGGTTAGACAAAGAGTGAACCGCCATGTGGAAGAAAGAAAAACCCAAGCCTGATTTGCAGAGCTTCAGCGGCAAGACCAGCCTGATCGCGGTAGGTGCCGAGCTGGTGGGGGATATGCGCTTCCAGGGGGCGGTGCAGGTCGATGGCCGGGTCACTGGCAATCTGCTGGCCTCGGAAGGACTGGTGCGCATCAGTGTCGGCGGTGTGGTTGAAGGTGAGGTGCGTGCCCCCCATATCGTGGTCGAGGGTGAGGTGTTGGGCGATGTCTATGCTTCGACCCATCTCGAGCTGGGTGCCCGGGCGCGTGTACGGGGCAATCTGCACTATGCGTTGATGGAGATGGCCATGGGCGCGCAGATCGCCGGCCGCCTGTGCCCGATCAAGGGCGAGGATGAGCGTCCTCTGGAACTGCCTGAATCCTTGGCCGATAGGGCGTAATAGTTGACCAAAATTCTAGGGCAAGCGGATAATGCTGCCTTAACGCAGTATGGCGCGTTGCGCCGGGAGTCATAGCATGAGCGTCGAAAGCTTCACCCCCGCCCCCTTGCATTTCACTCAAGGTGCGGCCAGCAAGGTGAAGACCCTGGTCGATGAAGAAGGTAATCCGCGTCTGAAGCTGCGCGTGTTCGTCACGGGCGGCGGCTGCTCGGGCTTCCAGTATGGTTTCACCTTCGATGAAGACGTGGCCGAGGATGACACCATCGTCGAGCGCGAGGGTGTGAGCCTGGTGGTCGATGCCATGAGCTTCCAGTATCTGGTGGGCTCCGAGGTCGATTATCAGGAAGGCCTGGAAGGTTCGCGCTTCGTCATCAAGAACCCCAACGCCACCACCACCTGCGGCTGTGGTTCGTCCTTCTCGATCTGACTCGGATTATCGATTCGTCAGCGCCGTGCCCTGTGCACGGCGTTTTCGTTGGTGCCGACGTCAGGCGGGATAGATGGCGCCGAGCACCCGTAGCCCGCGTGCGCCGGTGACGCTTGGGCGGTTGGCGGCGATGCCCTGCAGGGTGCAATGAGCCAGCCAGGCGAATGCCATGGCTTCGATCCAGTCCGGGTCGATGCCACGGCTGGCGGTCGAAGTCACCTCGGTGCCAGGCAGCAAGGCTGCCAGGCGCTGCATGAGGTGCCGGTTGTGCGCACCGCCACCACAGACCAGCAGGCTGTCGGTGCACATTTGCGCGCTGCGCAATGACTCGCAGATGCTGCGCGCAGTCAATTCCACCAGAGTGGCTTGCACGTCCTGTTCAGGCAGGTCGTCATGCTTCGCCAGGTGAGCCTGTAGCCAATTCAGGTTGAACAGCTCGCGCCCGGTGCTCTTGGGGCCTCGCGTGGCGAAGAAGGGATCGGCCAGCAGGCTGTCGAGCAGCGCTTGTTGCAGCGTGCCACCCGCGCCCCAGGCGCCGTCGCGGTCGTACTGTTCGCCCTGGCAATGCTGGATCCAGGCATCGAGCAGCACGTTGCCTGGCCCGCAGTCGAAACCATGAACCTCCTTGCCGGGTTCGAGCAGGCTCAGGTTGCTGAAGCCGCCGACGTTGAGCAGCGCAATGTGCTGCTGCGTCGAACCGAAGAGCGCTTCATGGAAGGCCGGAACCAGCGGCGCGCCCTGGCCACCGGCTGCCACGTCGCGCCGGCGAAAGTCCGCCACCACGCTGATGCCAGTACGTTCGGCGAGCAGGGCCGGGTTGCCGATCTGGATGGTGAAGCCACGCGCAGGTTCATGGCGAACCGTCTGGCCGTGGCTGCCGATGGCGCGAATGCTGGAGGGCGACAGCCCCTCTTGGGCCAACAGGGTATTGATGCAGTCTGCGGCCAGCTCGGCCCACTGCTGTTCGGCGATGGCCGCACGGGCCAGCTCGTCAGCGCCAGGGCTGCACAGTGCCAGCAGTTCATGACGCAGAGCATCAGGCAGGGGGCGATAGAGGGTGGCGAGCAGACGGGGTGTGTCAGCCTGCTCGATCAGCGCGATGTCCAAACCATCCAGGCTGGTGCCGGACATCACGCCGATATAGAGGTGGGTCATGGATTACTGCTTGTTGGCGGCCAGCATGGTGGCCCTTTCCTGATCCATGCGCGCCATCAGCGGTTTGCTTTGCTGCATGAAGCGCGCCTTTTCGTTGGCCGCGATAGGGTCGGCCATAGGCAGCTTCTGGCTCAGCGGGTCGACATGCACGCCGTTGACCTGGAACTCGTAATGCAGGTGCGGGCCAGTAGACAGGCCGGTAGTGCCGATATAGCCGATGATCTGGCCTTGCTTGACGTTCACCCCATTGCGCACGCCTTTGGCGAAGCCCTGCATGTGTGCATAGAGGGTGCGGTAGCGTTGGCCATGCTGGAGGATCACAGTGTTGCCGTAGCCACCTCTACGCCCCGCCAATATGACCTTGCCGTCTCCCGCTGCCTTGATCGGCGTGCCGCGCGGCGCGGCATAGTCGACACCCTTGTGCGCGCGGATCTTGTTCAGGATCGGGTGCTTGCGGCCGGTGGAGAAGCGCGAGCTGATGCGTGCGAAATCCACGGGCGTGCGGATGAAGGCCTTGCGCATGCTCTCGCCATTGGCGCTGTAGTAGCTGGTATTGCCCTTGCGGTCGGTGTAGCGCACGGCGGTATAGGTCTTGCCGCGGTTGGTGAAACGAGCGGAAAGGATATTACCGGTGCCGACATGCTTGCCGTTGACCACCTTGTCTTCGTAGATCACCTCGAATTCGTCGCCATCGCGGATGTCCATGGCGAAGTCGATGTCGTAACCGAAGATATTGGCCAGATCCATGGTCAGTCCATGGGACAGACCGGCGCGCTTGGCGGAGAGGAACAGCGAGCTGTTGATCACACCATGGCTGTAAGCGTTGACGATCTCGGGCTTGGTCAGATCGCGCTTGAAGTCGTATCCCGCTTCGGTGCGGCTCAGGCTGATGGTTTCCAGTTCGCTGAGTTTGCTTTGCAGGTTCTTCAGCTTGCCTTCTTCGTCCAGCTCGAACTGCAGCACCTGGCCGACCTTGAGGCGGCTGAACTGCTTGGCTTCCTTGCTGCTGTCGAGCGCCTCGTGCAGGTCATTGGCACTCAGACCCACCTTGGCGAACACGGTCGATAGCGTGTCGCCGTTGCTGACGGTGATGCTTTTATGGGTGGGGTCGTCGGGTGGAAGTGCTGCAGTGGCGGGGGCGATGTCATCAGCGTCTTCTTCTGCGCTGAGCTCGGCATCATCCGAATTGCCTTCGATCTGGGCGAATGGCGAGTCGTTCGGGCTGTCAGCCTGCCCCGCTCGGAGGTCATCCTTTTCCTCGATCACCATCTCGGCATCATTGCCCAGATCCAGATTGAGAAAGGTTTTCTGCGCTTCGACTTCGCGCGAGGGAAACACCAGCAGAGCCAGGCTCAGCAGCGCAGCTACACCACTCGCAGCCAGGATATGGCTCTTTGGGTAGGGCGGGGCTTTGGGAGAATTTTGCGTCATGGCGTGAGGCGTTTTCTTGATATGTGCATTAACTGTCTAAAATATAACCAAAACCCTGGATGGGCAACCCTTGACATTGCAGGTATGTGATACAGATGTGGGTGTATGTTGCCATCGTAGCTATGCACGGAGCGGCAACGAACCCTGGGCGGGGGCAAAACTTGTAATTAGTTTGCGATCTTGTATGGTTGGTTCCCTTTCAATTTCCAGTGGTTGCGGGTTCTGTCATGAAGTCGGTCGAAGAGCAGCTGGCGCTGATCAAGCGCGGTGCGGAAGAGGTTCTGGTTGAGGCTGAGCTGGTCGAAAAGCTCAAGCGTGGTCAGCCGCTGCGGATCAAGGCGGGGTTCGATCCAACTGCGCCGGATCTGCACCTCGGTCATACCGTTCTTATTAATAAGCTGCGTCAGTTTCAGGAGCTGGGCCATCAGGTGGTCTTTCTCATTGGCGACTTCACCGGGATGATTGGCGACCCCAGCGGCAAGAGTGCGACGCGCCCGCCGCTGACCCGTGAACAGGTACTGGAGAATGCCGAGACCTACAAGCAGCAGGTCTTCAAGATTCTCGATCCGGCCAAGACCGAAGTGGCTTTCAACTCCAGCTGGATGGATCAGCTCAAGCCGGCCGACTTCATTCGTCTCGCTTCGCAATACACCGTGGCGCGCATGCTCGAGCGTGACGATTTCGACAAGCGTTACACCAGCAATCAGCCTATCGCCATCCATGAGTTCCTCTACCCGCTGGTGCAGGGCTACGACTCCGTGGCCCTCAAGGCCGATGTCGAGCTGGGTGGCACCGACCAGAAGTTCAACTTGCTGATGGGGCGCGAGCTGCAGCGCGCCTATGGTCAGGAATCGCAGTGCATCGTCACCATGCCGTTGCTGGAGGGGCTCGACGGTGTGAAGAAGATGTCCAAGTCCCTGGGCAACTACGTGGGTATCCAGGAGGCGCCGGGGGTGATGTACAACAAGCTGGTGTCCATGCCCGATGCGTTGATGTGGCGTTACTTCGAGTTGCTCAGCTTCCGCTCCATGGAAGAGATCGAGCAGTTCAAACATGATGTCGAGCAGGGTGCCAACCCGCGTGACATCAAGATCAAGCTGGCGGAAGAGATCGTCGCACGCTTTCATGGTGAAGAGGCGGCCGCCAATGCGCACCGTTCTGCCGGTAACCGCATGAAGGATGGCAAGCTGCCGGAAGATCTGCCGGAGATCGAACTGGCTGCGGCTGAAGATATGCCGATCTCGTCCGTTCTTAATAAAGCAGGTCTGGTCAAGAACGCAGCGGTGGCTCGTGATCTGCTGGGTTCGGGTGGTGTGCGCGTCGATGGTGAAGTGGTCGACCGTACCTTCCTGTTCAAGATCGGGGCGACCCATGTCTGTCAGGCCGGCAAGAAGGCCTTTGCTCGGGTCACCCTCAAGGCCGAGTAATAAAACTGCAAAATAAGCTTGACGCGCATTCTGCTGGATGTAGAATGCGCGCCACTTCAGCGATGAAGCGCTTCAAAAACTTCTTATTAATCAATGAGTTAAGTTAAATGAAGGGCTTGCAAAGCTGAATCTGGCGTGTAGAATGCGCGTCGGTCGGCAGGGTGGTGGTTGAGCTCTGTTGGTGATTCGGTCGAATGGATCGAAAGCGGTAGAAAAGAGGTGTTGACAGCGGTTTTGAACGCTGTAGAATGCGCCTCCCGCTGGAGAGAAGAAGTTCTGATCGAAGGCGCAAGTGGTTGAGTAGAAAGAAGTTTCTCCGGAAACAAAATCGAAAAACAGCTTGACAGAAACAAAGGCTGCTGTAGAATGCGCGGCCTCGGTTGAGACGAAAGACTTAACCAACTGTTCTTTAACAACTGAATCAAGCAATTCGTGTGGGTGCTTGTGAGGTAAGCCTGATAGTCGACAGATTATCAGCATCACAAAGCAACACTCGTGAATTCGAGAGTTACTCTTTTAAGTAAGAGATTTGCGATTGCTGAGCCAAGTTTAGGGTTTTCTCAAAACCCAAGCAGTATTGAACTGAAGAGTTTGATCA
>NZ_JBQLIX010000020.1:0-92967 GCF_052156495.1 Pseudomonas sp. NCHU5216
GGGGGGTGTTGGGGGGGGGGGGGGGGGGGTGTTGGGTGCGGCGGGGGGGGGGGGCGGGGGGGGGGGGGGGCGCCCCCCCCCCCCCGGCCGCTCGGAAGCAGTACGCCGCTGGAGTGTTGGGCGTAAGTTGTGGTGCCGGATCCAACATGGACCGGCGGACTGTTCGCTTCGCTCCTGAGTCCACCCTACAGAATGACCTTGTCGCGTAGCTTCTCGGCGGCCTGGTTGAGCGCCTGGATCACGCGCTCCTTGTCGTAGTTCTGGATGCCGTTGGTGTCCAGGTACATGGAGAAGCCCGGCAGTTCATGCTCGACATAGCTGGAGGTGGCGCCGAGGTCGCGGCGGAAGTCCACCACCTGGTAGATCTGCACCGGGCGGGTGAAGCCCTTGACCGTGATCTGCCCCTTGTCGCGGCACATGATCACGTCCTTGACCAGCGAATAGGCCTCGTGGGAAATCAGGATCTCGCCGGCTTCGGCGGCGCTCTCCAGGCGGCTGGCCAGGTTCACTTCGCGGCCGATGATGGTGTAGTCCATGCGCGTGTCGGCGCCGAAGTTGCCCACCGTGCAATAGCCGGTATTGAGCCCCATGCGGATTTCCAGCGGCTTGGTGATGCCCTGGGCGCGCCACTGCTGGCGCAGCACTTTCATGTGCTTGCGCATGGCAATGGCCATGGACACGGCGGCCACGGCATCCTTCTTGGCGCCCAGGCTGCTGGGGTCGCCGAAGAACACCATGACGCTGTCACCGATGAACTTGTCGATGGTGCCGCCGTATTTCAGGGCGATCTTCGACATCTCGTTGAGGTAGGTGTTGAGCAGGTCGGTGAGCTGCTCGGCTTCCAGTTCTTCGGTCAGCTCGGTGAAGCCCTTGATGTCGGAGAAGAACACCGTGAGCTTCTTGCGCTGGGTTTCCAGGCGCACGGTTTTCTTGCCGGTGAAGATCGACTCCCACACCTGGGGGGACAGGTACTTGGCCAGGTTGCGCGCCAGGCGCGCGGCTTTTTCCTGCTCGCGCTTGATCTCGGTACGCGCCTGCGCCAGGCGCAGGCCCTGCTGGTGCACGAAATAAGCGGTGATGCCGATGTACAGGGCGGTGAACAGAATGCTGACCAGGCTGACCAGGGTCGGGGTCGCCGTGTTGTCGGGAATATGGGTCACGGCCGCGCACAGCGCCAGGGCGGCGAGGGCCACCAGCAGGGCCATGCCCAGGTAGTACAGGCCGCCGATCACCAGGGCGCTGAAGCTCAGGGTGAGCAGGAACATCAGGCTCGGTACGCTGGAAAAGCCCAGCAGCACGATACTGGCGCCGGCATGCAGGGCATCGACGAACAGCAGGCCGAGATCGGTCTGTTGCGGGTGATCGGGCTTGAAACGACGGCTGACCTGATAGGCCAGGTGGGGGTAGAGCAGGGCGTAGGGCACCATCCACAGGATGTCATAGCCGAAGTGCCCGATTGCCGTACCGGCTGCGATGCAGGCGGCGGTGGCGATGTAGGCCAGCACGCGGGAATAGTATTCACGCAGCGGTGGTGTCGGCAGACTGCTGACCCGGCTGGATATGGCTGGCTTCATGTACGCAAAGAGTCCCTGCAGGAAAGGTGACACCTCTTGTGGGTGCTGACGATTGGCAAGTCTCGTTCCAGAGCCTTGCAGGGCAGGATCATAACCAAGCGAGTTGCGGCCAGCCAAGCATCACCGCTAAACGGCACTTGGCCAGTATCCAGACGGTCATGCGTTTCAGAAACGGATACGCCCGGTGAAGGCATCCTTGAGCATCACCCAGTCGCCCATCAGGCTGTACAGCGGGTACTGGAAGGTGGCGGGGCGGTTCTTCTCGAAGACGAAATGGCCGACCCAGGCAAAGCCGTAGCCGGCCAGCGGGATGGCCAACAGCCACAGCCACTGCAGCGTGAGCAGGGCATAGGCGAGGATCGCCAGCACCAGCAGGCTGCCAACGTAGTGCAGGCGGCGGCAGGTGGCGTTGCTGTGCTCTTGCAGGTAATAAGGGTAGAACTCGGCGAAGCTCTGGAAGCGTTCGTGGGGCTGGGTGGTCATGGCGCACCTCCTATTATTGTCGTGCGCCCAGTCTAGGGGCTGGGCGCCTGTCGCTCAATGCCGCCAGAACGCGGGGAAGAACAGCACCAGCACGGTAAGGATTTCCAGGCGGCCGAGCAGCATGCCCAGGGTCAGGATCCATTTGGCCAGATCCGGTATGCCCGCGTAGTTGCCCGCCGGGCCGACCATCTCACCCATGCCCGGGCCGACCCCGGAGACCATGGCGGCGGCGCCGGTCAGAGCGGTGATCCAGTCCACCCCACACATGGCCACGCCCAGGGCGAGGCTGGCGATGGTGATGGTGTAGAAGAAGGCGAAGGCGAGGATCGAGCGCACGATATCCTCGTCCAGGCGGTGGCCGTTGTACTGCTGCTTGATCACCGCGCGTGGATGGATGAGCTGCTTGAGGTTGGCCTTGAGCAGGATGTAGGCCACCTGGAAGCGGAAGATTTTCAGGCCGCCGGCGGTGGAGCCGGAGCAGCCGCCGACGAAGCCCAGGTAGAAGAACATCATGCTGGCGAAGGGGCCCCACAGGTGGTAATCGCCCACGGCGAAGCCGGTGGTGGTCATGATCGAGGTGATGTTCACCGCCACCAGGCGCAGCGCGTCGAACCAGTGCAGGTCGGTGGTGAACCATTTCCAGCACGCCAGGATCAGCCAACTGCCGATCAGCAGCAGGAGGAACCCGCGCACCTGGGCATCGCGCAGCAGTGGCCGATAGTTGCCACGCAGGGCGGTGACGTAGAGCACGAAGGGCAGGCTGCCGAGCACCATCACCAGCACCGCCACCCAGTGGATCGCCGGTTGCTGCCACTTGCCCAGCGAGGAGTCGGAGGTGGAGAAGCCGCCGGTGGCGATGGCCGACATGGCATGGTTGATCGAGTCGAACAGGCCCATGCCCGCCAGCCAGAACGCCAGCACGGCCAGGGCGCTGAGGCCGAGATAGGCCAGCACCATGTACTTGGCGACCATGTGCGAGCGCGGCATGACCTTGTCCGAGCGATCCGAGGATTCGGTCTGGAACAGGCGCATGCCACCGATACGCAGCATCGGCAGGATCGCCACGGCCATGGCGATGAAGCCGATACCGCCGAGCCAGTGCAGCAGCGAGCGCCAGATCAGGGTGCCGGGGGACATCTCGTCGAGGCCGTTGAACACGGTGGCGCCGGTGGCGGTGATGCCGGACATGCTCTCGAAGTAGGCGTCGGTGATGCTGGCGCGCTCGGCGAAGACGAACGGCAGGGCGGCGAATATCGACACCAGTACCCAGCTCGAGACCGTCAGCATGTACATGTCGCGCGGGCGTAGCTGGGTCTGCTCGGGGCGCCCCTGGGCGATCATGGCCATGCCGCTCAGCGCGGTGATCAGGCTCGACCAGAGGAAGGCGTCGATCTCCTGTGGGCGCTCGAAGACCAGCAGCGTGACCACCGGCACCAGCATGCTCAGCGCCAGGGTGAGCAGGAAGATGCCATTGATGAAGGCGAGGATGCGCAGTCGGGAAACCGGCATTGACTCAGCTCTTCCAGAAGGCGCGGGTGACCAGCACCAGCACGGTGAGAATTTCCAGACGGCCGAGCAGCATGCCGATGCTCAGCAGCCACTTGGCCGAGTCCGGCAGGCTGGCGAAGTTGCCCGCCGGGCCGATGATCGGGCCGAGGCCTGGGCCGACGTTGCACACGGCAGTGGCGGCGCCGGTCAGCGCGGTGATCCAGTCCAGGCCGGTCAGGGTCAGGGCCAGGGCCAGCACGCCGATGGTGATGGTGAAGAAGAACGAGAAGGTGATCAGCGAGCGGACGATTTCCTCGTCCAGGTTGTGGTCGTTGTACTGCTGCTTGAGTACCGCGCGCGGATGCACCAGTTGCATCAGGTTGGCCTTGAGCAGCACGTAAGCCACCTGGAAACGGAAGATTTTCAGGCCGCCCGAGGTGGAGCCGGAGCAGCCGCCGACGAAGGTGAGGTAGAAGAACAGCAGCACGGCGAAGCTGCCCCAGGTGGTGTAGTCGCCGAGGGCGAAGCCGGTGGTGGTGACCACCGAAGTGACGTTCACCGCGACGATGCGCACCGCATCCAGCCATTCATAGTTGGAGTTGAGCCACAGCCAGGTGCCGAACACCAGCCAGGTGAGCACCAGAAAGCCGAGAAAGCCGCGCACCTGATGATCCTTGAACAGCGCCTGGCGATTGCCACGAATGAAGGCGACATAGAGCATGAAGGGCATGCCGCCCAGCAGCATCAGCACCACTGCCGTCCAGTGCACGGCGGGCTGCGGCCAGTTGGCCAGTGACGAATCCGAGGTGGAATAGCCGCCGGTGGAGATCGAGGTCATGGCGTGGTTGAGCGCATCGAACAGGCTCATCCCCGCTGCCCAGTAAGCCAGCACGCCGAACAGGGTGATGGCGACATAGACCAGCAGCAGGTACTTGGCAGCCATGTGCGAGCGGGGCATGACCTTCTCGCCCCAGTCCGAGGATTCGGTCTGGAACAGGCGCATGCCGCCGACCCGCAGCAGCGGCAGGATGGCCACGGCCATACCGATGAAGCCGATGCCACCGAGCCATTGCAGTAGCGAACGCCAGATCAGGATGCCCGGGGACATGCTGTCCAGGCCGGTGAGCACGGTGGAACCGGTGGTGGTGATGCCGGACATGGTCTCGAACACGGCATCGGTGTAGCTGATATGGGCAATCAGCATCAGCGGCAGGGCGGCGAAGCTGCACACCACCAGCCAGCTGCCGGTGGTCAGCAGGTACATGTCGCGGGGGCGTAGCTGGGCATTGTTCGGCCGCCCGGGAATCACCAGAGCGAGGCCCGTGGCCAGGGTGATCAGGCTCGACCAGAGGAAGGCCTCCAGGTCTTCCGGGTGTTCCAGGATCAGCAGCGTCAGCATGGGAATGGCCATGCTCAAGGCCAGTGTGATGAGAAAGATGCCGATGATGAAACCGATGATGCGTAACGTCGGCAAGGCCATGTGCTGTGGACTCTGGCGAGTGGCGGAAGACGCGCCATTCTACCTGTGGCCCCGAGCCTGTAAACCGGCAGGGTTCGGACTTGCTGTCGGGGGCTTTACAAGGCCATGGCGAATCATAGAATAGCCGCCAGTTGCCGGCGCCCGCCGGTTTCCGAGTCCTTCATCCATGTCCGAAGCCAATCCCTGCCTGACGTGCGGCGCCTGCTGCGCGTTTTTTCGTGTGTCCTTCTTCTGGGGCGAATGCCAATCTGCCGGCGGTACCGTGCCGGACGAACAGGTCATCCAGATCAGCCCGCACTATGTCGCCATGCGTGGCACCGAGTCGAAGCCGGCGCGCTGTGTCCAACTGCTCGGTGACGTGGGGTGTGGCGTGCGCTGCACCCTGTATGAACAGCGCTCCAGCAGTTGCCGGGAGTTCGAGGCGTCCTGGGAGAACGGCGTGCACAACCCGCGTTGCGACGAAGCGCGCCGCGCCCACGGCCTGCCGCCCCTGACCCCGCCGGTGCAGCCGGTGGTGACGCCGGATCGGGTAGCTTGAAGGCAGCTACAAGCTGCAAGCCACAAGCTTCAAGTTAAGCGCGTAGCCCGGATGCAATCCGGGAGCTGTAATCCCCGGATTGCATCCGGGCTACGGTTTGACTGACTTCGGCATCCGCCCGCACATTGCTCAGCTTGCAGCTTGCAGCTTGCAGCTTGCAGCTTGCAGCTTGCAGCTTGCAGCTTGCAGCTTGAGAATGCTTCATTTTCAGCCTTCCGGAGGTGGCGATGGATGCCCTCGACGCTCTGCTCAACCGTGTTTCCGTTCCTCGTCTGGTGGAGCCTGCCCCTGATGCCGCGCAGCGCGAGCTGCTTTTTCGGGCGGCGCTGCGGGCGCCCGATCATGGCCAGTTGCGGCCCTGGCGCTTTCTGACCGTGGAAGGCGAGGCCCGTGTGCGCATGGGTGAACTCTTCGCCGAGGCGCTGCGCCATGCCGATGGCGAGGCCACGCCAGAGGCTCTGGACAAGGCCCGCGGCATGCCACTGCGTGCGCCGCTGCTGGTGGTAGTGATCGCCCGCTTGCAGGCCCACCCCAAGGTGCCCGAGCTGGAGCAACTGCTCGCCGCCGGCTGTGCCGCCCATGGCCTGTTGCTCGCTGCCCATGCCCAGGGCATCGGCGCGGTCTGGCGCACCGGCGACATGGCCTACAACGCCCATGTCGCCAAGGGGCTGGGCCTGAGTGAGGACGAGCGGCTGATCGCCTACCTTTACCTCGGCACCCCGGAGCGCGAGCTACGCCGCGCGCCGGAGCTGGCCGTGAGCGACTTCGTCAGTGCCTGGGATGGCGCCGATTCATGAGCGATAGGGTCTGGCTTGGTGCCAGACCCTTTTCGCGGATAGATCCGCTCCTACCGACCGTGCATCCAGGCACATTCTTTTGTAGGAGCGAATTCATTCGCGATCATCGCCGCTCCGGCGCCACCCCTCTTGCGAACGAATTCACCGACAGGCTTATCCCTTCGCTGCTTCGAGCGGCAACTCCAGGGTGGCGATGAAGCCGCCGTGCGGGTGATTGCGCAATGACAACTCGCCGCCATGGCGCTGAGCCGCGCGGCGGGCGATGGCCAGGCCCAGGCCGTGGCCGGCGTCGCTCTGGCCCGGTGCGCGGAAGAAGGGCTTGCCCAGTTCCGACAGATGTTCGGGCGCCACGCCGGGACCATGGTCGCGCACGCTCAAGAGCAGTTGCTGGCCCTGGCGCGTGGCGCTGATTTCGATGGGCTGTTCCGCTGGGTTGAAGCGCAGGGCATTGCGCAGCAGGTTGTCCAGGGCACGCTCGAGCATGTCCGGCCAGCCCTGTACCACCAGCCCCTTGTCCAGGCTAAGCTGGATGCGCTGTTGCGGCGCGCTCAGGCCTGCGTCTTCCTGCAACTTGGCGAAGAGGGCGGCCAGATCCACCGGCTGAGCGGCGCCCGGCGCGGCATCCAGGCGGGCGAGGGCGAGTATCTCGCTGATCAGCGCTTCCAGGCGGTCGCATTCCTGCTGCAGGCGCGGCCAGAGCCTTTCGCGCTCCTGCGGCTCGGCGCGTTCGGCCAGGGCCAGGGCGATGCGCAGCCGCGCCAGGGGCGAGCGCAATTCATGGGACACGTCGCGCAGCAATTGCCGCTGGCTGCCGATCAGCCCCTGCAGGCGTTCGCCCATGCGGTTGAAGTCCTTGGCCAGCAGGCCCAGTTCGTCTCGCCGCCTGGCCAGGCGTGCCAGGCTGTTCTGCTGGTAGGTGGTCTGCCCCAGGTCATGCACGGCGCCGCGCAGCCTGTCCAGCGGGCGGGTGATGGACAGGGTCAGCAGCAGGCTGAACAGGGTCAGCACCACCAGGGCGATGGCCAGGGCGCTGAGTGGCCAGAACAGGCTGTCACGGTGCCAGGCAGCCAGTTCCGGGTGGGGAATACGGTAGATGAACAGGTAGGTGTCGCCGCCTGGGCTGGTGTATTCGGTGGTCAGTTGTCGCCAGGGCAGGGGGCGATCGCGGTGGCGCTGCTCGTAGACGGCGGCGCGCGGTGGAAAGGTGCCCTTGACCAGGGGTTGACCGTTCTCGCCGATCACCTGGGTGTCGATGCGGAACTGCCGCTTGCGCGCTTCGAGAAAGGCCTGGGCGGCGCGCTCACCCTTGCGCTCGTAGAGTTCGACCCAGCGCTTGTCCAGGCCGTTCAGCCCGGGGTGGCGGTTGAGAATCCAGGCGTCCTGGTTGAGGGCGCGCCCCAGCAGCATGGCCAGGCCGGCGACCAGGGCCAGGGCCAGCCAGAAGGTGGCGAGGATACGCCAGAACAATGAGCGCACAGCAGAACCTCATGCAGAAACCGCCGGGCCCGGTTGGGCACGGCGGTGAGGGTGGGAGCCAGAGAGATTAGCTGGCCTTCTTGTCCTTCTCGGCTTTCCAGGCCTTGAACTCTTCCATTTCGGCGCGGCGCGCCTCACGCTCTTTCAGGTGCTTGTCGAAGGCTTTCTGCTGCTCTGGGTCGAGCAGGGCGCGGATGGCCTTGTGATTGTCTTCGCGGGCCTTGTCCAGGTCTTTCTTCATGGCCTGGCGCTGTGCTTCTGGCAGCTTGTCCAGGTAGCGGCGGGTGATCTGGTGACGGGCCTTCATCTCATCGCCCATCAGCTTGCGTACTTGCTGGCGCTGCTCCTTGCTCAGGTTCAGTTCCTTGAAGGGCTGCGGGCCGCGCTCGTGCGGGCCTGGGCCTTCGGGCATGGCCAAAGCCAGGGTTGGCAGGGTGGCGGCGAACAGCAGGGCGGTCAGGGTCTTGCGCATGGTGGTATCTCCTTGTCTCGAAGCCGGTCGTTACCGGATGGGCTCAGTATGCGGCGAGCAAGGTCAAGGGCCGTCAGGGCTGGGTAAAGCCTGGGTAAAGATCCTGGCCCCGGTGCTGACACCCCTTCACGGATAAATCCGCTCAGGGTGCGTAGAAGTAGCCACGACCGCGCAGCGAGAGGATGCGCGGCCGGCCATCGGGGTGTGGGCCGAGCTTCTTGCGCAGGTTGCTGACGTGCATGTCCAGGCTGCGGTCATAGAGGGTCAGTTTGCGGCCCAGGGCCAGTTGCGCCAGCGCCTGTTTGTCCAGCGGCTCGCCGGGTTGTTGCAGCAGGGCTTCGAGCAGGCGGCTTTCGGACAGGGTCAGGGGTATGTCATGGCCGTCGAGTGTGGCGATGCCACGGTTGGGGCTGAAACGCAGGTCGCCCAGTTCCAGTTGGCTGCTGGCCGGTGCCGGCGTGCTGCGGCGCAGCACGGCGCGCAGGCGGGCAGTCAGTTCGCGCGGGTCGCAGGGCTTGGCCAGGTAATCGTCGGCGCCCAGCTCCAGGCCGAGAATGCGGTCGAGCGGCTCGCCGCGCGCCGAAAGCATCAGCACCGGCAGTTCGGCATGTTCGCTGCGCAACTGCTTGAGCAGCTCCAGGCCATTGCCATCGGGCAGCATCACGTCCAGCACCACGGCATCCGGGCTCTGCTCGGCGAGCGCCTGGCGTGCGCTGGCGGTGTCGTGGCAGGCGGTGATGTGAAAGCCGTCCTGGGTCAGCCAACTGGCCAGCAGCTCGCACAGCTCTTGGTCATCGTCTATCAGCAGCAGACGGCTCATGGCGTTCAGTTGGTCCAACCGCGCTGCGGCTTGCGTTGCCCGCGCAACAGCGCGCCCAGCAGCAGGGATACCAGGCACAGCGCACCGCCGGTGGCGAACCAGGTTTGCTCTTCACTGAGCAGTTTGGGTTGAACCTGGGCCTGGCTTTCCTTGAGTTGCAGGCGCAGGCGCTGGTTTTCCTGGCGCAGGCGCTGCAGCAGGGCGTCCTTGCTTTCCAGCTCGTCGCGCGCTTGCTCGCTCTGGGCCAGGCGCTGCTCCAGCTCGGCGATCTGCGCCTGGTTGGGGGCGGTGGCCGACATGGCCGGCGGAGCCTCGGGGGGCGAGACTTCTTCGGCCTGAATCGTCGCGCTCATCAGCAGCAGGCCAGCCAGCAGGGCACCTCTAAAAACTACCTGCGTTGCCATCGCGGCGTTAAAAACAGGCTCAAAATGCTCATTTACAGCACGTAAACTGTGCTTTTTCGCCTGTTTTAGCCTTGCGCTGGCTGCCTCGCCTACGTTTTTAGAGGTGCCCAGCAGGGGCAGCGAGATCGAACGCATGGCGATTCCTTGTCGGCGTGTCAGGGGAAGACTTTCTTGAAGGGTTTGACCGTGACGCTGGCATAGACGCCGGCTGCGCGATAGGGATCGGCGTCGGCCCAGCTCTGCGCCGCTTCCAGGGACTCGAACTCGGCGACGATCAGGCTGCCGCTGAAACCGGCCGGGCCTGGGTCGTTGCTGTCGATGGCCGGGTGCGGGCCGGCCAGCAGCAGACGCCCTTGCGTTTGCAGTTGCTCGAGGCGCGCCAGGTGGGCCGGGCGGGCGGCAAGGCGATTTTCCAGGGAATTGGCAACGTCGGTGGCGATGATGGCGTAGAGCATCTCGATCCTTAGAACAAGGGAGGCGACAGGAAGGGCTTTATTTCCGACATGGCGACAGCCGGATGACGCATGTGGGGCATAATAACAAACATCAATTGCAACGAAAGCGCCGTCATGAATGTCGATCTGCATTGCCACAGCACCGCCTCCGACGGTGTTCTCGCCCCAGCCGTGCTGGTGCAGCGGGCGCATCAGCGCGGCATTCGGCTGCTGGCATTGACCGACCACGATACCATCGAAGGCCTCGATGAGGCCCATCGCGCAGCGCTCGATCTCGGCGTGCATCTGGTCAATGGCATCGAGCTGTCCTGCACCTGGGGCGGTGCCACCATCCATGTGCTGGGGTATGCCTTCGAGCGCGAGGCGCCGGCCCTGCGCCAGGCCATCGAGGCCCTGCACCATGGGCGCTGGCAGCGTGCCGAGGAAATCGACCGGCGCCTGGCGGCCAAGGGCATGCCCGGTGCTCTGGACGGTGCGCGGGCGGTGCAGCAGGAACTGGGCGACAGCGGCAATGCTCCGGCGCGCCCGCATTTCGCCGAGTTCCTGGTGCGCGCCGGGCACGTGCGCGACCGTGCCGAGGCCTTTCGCAAATGGCTGGGTGCCGGCAAGCTGGGTGATGTGAAACAGCATTGGCCGGAGCTGGAGGCGGTGGTCGATACCCTGCGCGCCGCCGACGCCTGGATCAGCCTGGCGCATCCCTGGCAGTACGACTTTACTCGTAGTAAGCGTCGGCGCCTGGTGGCCGCCTTCGCTGCGGCAGGTGGGCATGCCCTGGAAGTGGTCAACGGCATGCAACCGGCCGAGCAGGTCGGTGGCCTGTCGATCCTGGCGCGCGAATTTGGTCTGATGGCCAGCGCCGGCAGTGATTTCCATGCCCCCGGCGATTGGTCCGAACTGGGCCTGTACCGTCCGCTACCGGACGATCTGACGGCGCTCTGGAAGCGCTTCGAGCATGCACAGTCCATTGCTGTCAGCCCATGAACAGGGAGCGAGTGTGAGTCAATTCTTCCAGATACATCCGGAGAACCCCCAGGCACGCCTGATCAAACAGGCCGTGGAGATCATCCGTGCCGGCGCGGTGGTGGTGTATCCCACCGATTCGTCCTACGCCGTAGGTTGCGCCATCGGCGACAAGAACGCGGTGGAGCGCATTCGCCGCCTGCGCCAGCTCGACGACAAGCACAACTTCACCCTGGTCTGCCGTGATCTGTCCCAGCTCGGCCTGTTTGCCAAGGTCGATACCGCCGCCTTCCGCCTGCTCAAGAACCACACGCCGGGCCCGTACACCTTCATCCTCAACGCCACCCGCGAAGTGCCGCGCATGCTGCTGCACCCCAAGCGCCGCACCATCGGCCTGCGCGTGCCCAGCCATCCCATCGCCCTGGCGCTGCTGGAGCAACTGGGCGAGCCCTTGATGAGCGTCAGCCTGATCCTGCCCGGCGATGAACTGCCGCTGTCCGATCCCTACGAGATGCGCCAGTTGCTCGAGCATCAGGTGGACCTGATCATCGACGGCGGTTTCGGAGGGCTGGAGGCCTCTACGGTGATCAATCTGGCCGGCGACAGCCCGGAAATCATCCGTGCCGGCTGCGGCGATCCGGCACCCTTTGCCGAAGAGGCCTGAGTGCTGGCTATAATCGGGACTTTTCTCGTTCAGGGTAGAACCTCTTGAGTGCCATCGACTCCGGTCGCCGTGTCATGTCGGGCATGCGCCCGAGTGGCCGCCTTCACCTCGGCCATCATCAAGGCGTGCTGAAAAACTGGGTGCGTTTGCAGCATGAGTACGACTGCTTCTTCTGCATCGTCGACTGGCATGCCCTGACCACCGACTACGCGCAGGTCGACAATCTGCAGCAACACGTCATGGACATGGCCATCGACTGGCTGGCGGCAGGCGTCAGCCCCAGCTCGGCGACCCTGTTCGTGCAGTCGCACGTGCCTGAGCATGCCGAGCTGCACCTGCTGCTGTCGATGATCTGCCCGCTGGGCTGGCTGGAGCGCGTGCCGTCCTACAAGGAGCAGCTCGAACGGGCCACCGGCAAGGATCTGTCCACCTACGGCTTTCTCGGTTATCCGCTGCTGCAGGCGGCGGATATCCTGCTCTACCGCGCCGGCCTGGTGCCGGTGGGCGCTGATCAGTTGCCGCATATCGAATTCGCCCGCGAAGTGGCGCGGCGTTTCAACCATCTGTATGGCAGCGAACCGGATTTCGAGACCAAGGCCGAGGCCGCCATCGGCAAGCTGGGCAAGAAGGTCGGCAAGCTCTACCGCAACCTGCGCCGTGCCTATCAGGAGCAGGGCGACGCCGAGGCGCTGGAAACCGCGCGGGCCCTGCTCAAGGAGCAGAGCAACCTGACCCTGGGTGATCAGGAGCGCCTGTTCGGCTATCTGGACGGTGACGGCAAGGTGATCCTCGCCGAGCCGCAGCCGCTGCTGGGGGAGCTGGCGCGGATTCCCGGCCTGGACGGGCACAAGATGTCCAAGTCGCGCAGCAACGCCATCTACCTGCGCGACAGCGAGACGGAAGTGGAAGAGAAGCTGCGGCGCATGCCCACCGACCCGGCACGGGTGCACCGCGACGACCCCGGCGAGCCGCAGCGCTGCCCGGTATGGTCGCTGCACCAGCTCTATTCCAATGACGAATGCATGCACTGGGCGCTGGAGGGCTGCCGCAGCGCCTCCATCGGCTGCCTGGACTGCAAGAGCGCGCTGTGCAGCTCGATCCAGCGCGAATTGGCGCCGCTGCAGCAGCGTGCCATCGACTATGAAGACAGCCCGGAACTGGTGCGCAGCATCCTCGCCGAGGGCGCCGAGCATGCCCGTGACGAAGCGCGCGAAACCCTGGCCGACGTGCGCAAGGCCATGGGCCTGAACAACCGCTGATGGAGCCCGTGGCGATGAGCGATGGCACGACCCCCGAGCCGCAGGCCGGCGCCCAGCAGGAGCTGCCGTTCGCCCTGGTGTATGGCGAGGCGGTCACCGAGCTGCCGCTGGATCTGTACATCCCGCCGGACGCCCTGGAAGTGTTCCTCGAAGCCTTCGAGGGGCCGCTCGACCTGCTCCTGTACCTGATCCGCAAGCAGAACATCGACATCCTCGACATTCCCGTGGCCGAGATCACCAAGCAGTACATGGGCTATGTCGAACTCATGCATTCGGTGCGCCTGGAGCTGGCCGCCGAGTACCTGGTGATGGCCGCCATGCTTGCCGAGATCAAGTCGCGCATGCTGCTGCCGCGCTCCAGCGAGGCCGAGGAAGAAGAGGACGACCCGCGCGCCGAGCTGATCCGCCGCTTGCAGGAATACGAGCGCTTCAAGTCGGCCGCCGAGGATCTCGACGAGCTGCCGCGCGTTGGCCGCGACGTGCACATACCGCGCCTGGATGCCCCCGAGGCCAGGGCGCGCAAGCTGTTGCCGGATGTCAGCCTGGAAGAACTGCTGCTGTCGATGGCCGAGGTGCTGCGCCGCGCCGACATGTTCGAGAGCCACCAGGTCACCCGTGAGGCGCTGTCGACCCGTGAACGCATGAGCGAGGTGCTGGAACGCCTCAAGGGCGGCGGCTTCGTGCCTTTCGTCGAACTCTTCGCCCTCGAAGAAGGGCGTCTCGGTGTGGTGGTGACCTTCATGGCCGTGCTCGAACTGATCAAGGAATCACTGGTCGAGCTGGTGCAGAATGAGCCCTTCGCCGCCATCCATGTCAGAGCCCGTGCCGAATGAACCTGAGCGACCCCAAAGACCTGGCCCAACTGCTCGAGGCCTTCCTCCTCGCCTCCGGCAAGCCGCAGTCGCTGGAGCGCCTGTACGAGCTGCTCGAGGAGGGCGAGCGCCCCGAGCCCGCGCAGTTTAAGGCGGCGCTCGAAGTGCTGCGCCAGTCCTGCGAGGGCCGCGCCTTCGAGCTTCGTGAAGTGGCCTCCGGCTACCGCCTGCAGGTGCGCGAGCGTTTCGCCCCCTGGGTCGGGCGCCTGTGGGAAGAACGCCCGCAGCGCTACTCGCGGGCCTTGCTGGAAACCCTGGCGCTGATCGCCTACCGCCAGCCCATCACCCGCGGCGAGATCGAGGAAGTGCGCGGCGTGGCAGTCAACAGCAACATCACCAAGACCCTGCTCGAACGCGAGTGGATCCGTGTGGTGGGCTACCGCGACGTGCCGGGGCGCCCAGCCATGTTCGCCACCACCAAGGGCTTTCTCGACCACTTCAACCTCAAGAGCCTGGACGAGCTGCCGCCGCTGGCTGCGCTGCGCGAGCTGGAGCCCGAGCCGCAACTGGCCCTGGACGACGAGGCCGAGGTGCCGGCAGGCCTGCAGGCACGCGCCGACCTGGTGCTGGAGGAGGGCGAGCCCGAACCCGCCGAACCGCGCGAGGAAACCAGCTTCCGCAGCCTGCTGGCCGAACTCGACTCGATGGAAGAAGGCCTCAAGACCGACTTCGACGACCTGCGTCAGGCCGAAGACGAGCCGCCAGCCGAGCAGGTGCAGGCCGACCTCGAAGGTGACGAAACCTTGCATTGAAAGGCTCAACAGGCCGCATGCAATCCTTCAATCCCGCCGCTGTGCACGTATTCCTTATGCTGCGCGCACATCCCAAGGTCGAGGACGCGCATCATGAGCAAGAGCCCCTGCATCAAGGTCTGTGAATTCAAGCAGGATATCTGCCTGGGCTGTGGCCGTAGCCGCCAGGAAATCAAGGCCTGGAAACGCCTGGACAAGATCGAGCGCCTGCACCTGCTGGCCGAGGCCGAAATGCGCCTGCTGAGCCTGCAGGCCAGAGGGCTGCGCAAGTCGTGAACTTGTCAATTTTTATTGACATCCGTTCGCCGTCTGGCATCGTCGCATTCTTGGAGCCAATAGCCGTGAAATCGGGTTCGGCTATTTCAATGCACAGGTAGCTGTGTTAAGTAAAACGCACGAAAACACCCTTGTCGTGCACAATCCAGGAAACCCCATGTCACTGCGTATCTGCATTCTGGAAACTGATTTACTGCGCCCCGAACTGGTCGAGAAGTACCACGGCTACGGCCAGATGTTCGAGCAACTGTTCGCCAAACAGCCGCTGGCCGCGGAGTTCAGTATCTACAACGTGGTGGAGGGGCATTACCCGCCGGACAGCGAGCATTTCGACGCCTACCTGGTCACCGGCAGCAAGGCCGACTCCTTCGGCAGCGACCCCTGGATCCAGAAGCTCAAAGAGTACCTGCTTGACCGCTACCAGCGCGGCCACAAACTGCTGGGCATCTGCTTCGGTCACCAGTTGCTGGCCCTGTTGCTCGGCGGCAAGGCCGAGCGCGCCGAGCAGGGCTGGGGCGTGGGCGTGCACCACTACCGTATCGCCAGCCAGCCGCAATGGATGGAACCCGCGCTGGACAGCCTGCAACTCTTGATCAGTCATCAGGATCAGGTCACCCGCCTGCCGGAAAACGCCACCTTGCTCGCCACCAGCGATTTCTGCCCGAACGCCGCCTACCATATCGGCGATCAGGTGCTGTGCTTTCAGGGCCACCCCGAGTTCGTCCACGACTACTCGCGCGCGCTGCTCGACCTGCGTCAGCAGCATCTGGGCGACAAGGTTTACCAGAGCGGCATCGACAGCCTGCATCAGGAGCAGCAGGGCAGCACGGTGGCGCAATGGATGATGCGCTTCGTCGCCCAGGGGCGTGAGGCCAAGGCCTGACCGCTGGCGGGACGAAAAACAAAACCCGGAACAGGCTTCCGGGTTTTTTCTGTCTGCGTTTCGCCTGGCGGCGCGTAGGGCGGACTCAGGAGCCTAAGCGAACAGTCCGCCCTTGGCTGCCCTAACACTCAAGCACTCCGTGCTACTTCTGAGTTACCGCAGGTTCAGGCGCGTGCAGCGCCCGCCCAGGAGGGCGAACGGAATCCTCGTGGAAGAGGTTGAGCGACATGGATGTCGCGAAAGCCACGATGGGCCAGGGATGGCCCACCGCGGCGGGCCTCTGGAGCGACGATGGAGTGAGCGAACCCTGGCGCAGCCAGGGCCGGATGACCGGGCGGAGGGTTTTGGTTACTTTTGTCGGGCCGGCCATCCGGATACAAAAGTGACTCGCCCAGGAGGGCGAAACCAAAGACATCAGCAAAAACGCGGCAATTCGGAACAAGGCAGAAGAACCCCAATACCTTATTGCCATTCCAATGTCCGGCATCCCCCCTGAAATGTGATGAGCCTTTTTTCTTGGCTTTCGCTGTTGTCCTTAGACAACGCCTCAGTTCATATGCTGCCTGTCCAGGGCGATGGCGGCGTCCAGGTTTTCCAGCAGGGCCTTGCGCACCTTGAGCTTGGTGTTGCGGTGCGCGGTCATGTTGATCTTCTTGAGCTGCTGCGCGGCGGCCAGGGCCGTGGCCTGCAATGCCTCGACCGGCACCACCTTGTCGAGGAAACCGGCTTCCAGCGCCCCTTGCGGGTCGAACATCTCGCCATTGATCACCGAGCGGTGGAAAGCCGACTTGCGCAGGCGGTCGCGCGCCAGCTCGATACCGACATGGTGCATGGTCATGCCGATCTGTACCTCGTTTAGGCCGATATTGAACGGGCCTTCCACACCGATACGGTAGTCCGCCGACAACAGAATGAACGCCCCCTTGGCCACGGCATGGCCGGGGCAGGCGACGATGATCGGGTAGGGGTGCGCGAGCATGCGCCGCGCCAGGGTGGAGCCGGCGGCAACCAGCTCGATGGCGTTCTGTGGGCCGGAAGTCATCACCTTGAGGTCATAGCCACCGGAGAGAATGCCCGGCTGGCCGGTTATGATGACGATGGCGCGATCCTGCTCGGCGCGATCCAGCGCAGCATTGAAGGCGGTGATCACTTCCGGGGAAATGGCGTTCACCTTGCCGTTGCTCAGGGTGAGGGTGGCAATGCCGTCTTCGAGTTGGTAGCTGATCAGGTCGCTCATGGCGGTTTCCTTGTTGGGCCTGCGGGCAGTGTGAGGCAGAAGGTACCCAGGCCGCCGTGCCGGGTAAAGCGCCGTGACCGACTGGCCAGTCAGGCTTTTTGCCTATCGCCGTCATGCAATGTGCCTATTGGCCGCCGAAGGGCGCCGCTCTCTAGAGTGCAGAGGTGTTTACAGGCCGTTGAAAAACGTAGGCGAGGCAGCCAGTGCAAGGCGCAACGACCAACGGGAGTAACAGCCAAAGGCTGGCCCGAAGGGTGAGCGCCAGCGAATCAAACAGGCGAAAAAGCGGAGTTTACGAGTTGTAAATGAGCATTTTGATCGGACTCGCGCACGAGCCTGTTTTTAACGCAGCAATGGCAACGCAGGTAGTTTTTCAACAGCCTGTTAGGGGAGTCTGATGATGAAAGTTCTATATGCCCTGGCAGCGCTGATGCTGTTGTCGGCCTCGATCCTGCTGAGCCTGCAACCCGAGTGGCACACGCCTCTGGGAGCGGCGCTGCTCTTCGTGGTGGGCCTCTGCGTGTCCCTGAGCTTCCTGCTGTTCGGCCGCATGCGCTTCGACGACCTGCTCGCCATGCCGCCCGAGGAAACCCAGGCGCACAGATAAGCGTATGAATCCTTTAAAAAAATGTTTGCCTTCGCGGAATCATTCGACTACATTAGCGCGCCTCGACAGGCTACACGCCAAAACGTCGAGATCCGGTGAAGTGTCCGAGTGGTTGAAGGAGCACGCCTGGAAAGTGTGTATACGGGAAACCGTATCAAGAGTTCGAATCTCTTCTTCACCGCCACTTTCGCAAAACCCCTGCAGGGAAACCTGCAGGGGTTTTTGCTTTCTGGCTTTCCAGTCCCGTCGATAGCAGTCTTCTCGGCATTTATCCGGGCTAGCGTTCCATCAATGGGCCGCTGCTGCTACCAGTGCAGCTCCTTCGAGCATTCATCGACAGCTTCGGCCATGCCTTCCTTTATGGCTTCATGCATGTGGGCAATGGAGAGCAGATGCAGGGTTGCCTGAATGGCGTCCCAATCCTCAGCAGAGAGCAGGACAGCATTCGCTCGCTTGCCACGGATCAGAACAGGTTCGTGAGTGTCGGCTACTTGCTCCATCAGTTGGTAAAGGTTGCTGCGTGCGTTGCCGGCAGTAAGGATGCGCATGGCTTGGGGTTCCGAATTCATGCGATAAGCCTACGCTAAATCATACGCCCTGTCGGTTTGCCATTTTGGCAAATGGCTTGAACGTAAAGCTGTCCTGTCGTGCTCATAGGGCGCTTGTTTGGCTTGCTCTGGGTATGACCTCTCCATTGCCCAGGCGCGTGCTACCTCGTACGTCAGGCCGTTGCGGTCGGCTCAAGAATCGACGGTTTCCACGTCCTGTTGCGGGCCTATCAGCTTTGAAGGTTCCAGCTCTTCCAGTTCCATGCTCGTTCCGTCACTATTCGTGTCAATGCCAGTTATTCAGCACTGCGTTATCCAAAATGGATCGTATCGAAACGGATAATGCCGATTTGATCTGTGTTGGATGCGTTAGATATAGATCAAGTTGCTATGATTAAAGAGCGTGTTATGGTTATTTTGAAATGCTCAGCGATTCGACTTCCCGAGTTGGAGGCGCGCACTGGTATCAGTTGCTACACTTGGGACAACCTGATGAACACCGCCAGAAAGCGCGAGATCAAGGCAGAGGAGGTCGAAGCTATCGTTAAGCTATTTCCTAAATATGCTTTGTAGGTTGTTAGTGGTGAGGTTGCGCCTGAGGCAGGGCAAACAAGCCCAGAATACGACCAGGCCAATTCAAACTTTCCCAATTAAACGCGGGATAGCGATTACAATGGAAGTGGCCAGGCATTGGTATGTCCGGCAGTATTAAAAGGAGTAATTGTGTCGTACTTTAAATTGATCGCCCGCTCTCTTCAGAAATGGATTGTTGAGTTTGCTGTTGCGATTGTAGTGGTAGTCGCAGTAGTGGTTTTGTATCAATATTTTTCACAATTTGATGGTCCCAAAAGTTCCAGTCAGGAAGTCTGGGGGCAGTTCGGGGACTTTGTTGGTGGCACGCTAAACCCAATTTTGGGTTTTGTCTCTGTCCTGGTGCTGGTCGCTACGCTAGGGTTGCAAAGGAAAGAGCTTTCTGAAGCTAGGGAGACGGCAAGGGAGAATAATAATATTCTTGCGGAGCAATTAAAGGTTATGCATGCTCAATCGCTTGAGAGTACTTTCTTCAAGATGGTTGATGAGATAAAAGGGGACTCATTTTTTAAGGCTGCAAGTGGTGATGAGGCTACTAAAGGCATCCAGTTGGCGGTCTATGCATGTACCTTTAAAGATAAGGATACCTGGGGAGGCAAAGAACATCAGGAACGGAATAATTTCTTTAGACAGATGGCTCGTAGGGCAGTAAATTACGGTGAGGTAAAGTATGTTGTTCTCGAAAAAATTGTTGGGCTGGTAGAAATTGCTAGTCATTTAAATAATAATCAAATTCATTATGCGCTACTTCAGGCGGCTATAGGTCCGCGGCTATTGTCTGCAATGATTCAGCTTGCGCATCATGAGGATGATGAGAAATACCAGATACTGTTAGGTGCAAAAAGACTCCTGAAAAATATAAATGTTGCCCTTGTGTATTCTGAGACGGTGGCAAGGGATTTTTGGGATGGAGAACAATATGAGAAATTTTTAAAGCAGAAAGATAGTAATCTTGAAAATATGTCAGTTTCCTTTTCGCAATATATGCTGGAGCTAAAAAATCAGTCATAAATAGCGATGTGAAGATTTCTAGTAAAGCAAGGAGGCAATGTGAAATCCAACTGGGACGACGCACCAGACTATCTACGCAGTAAGAAAAAGCCCGGCCCATGGCGAATGGTGGCAATCCTGGGCGTGGGTTTCGCGATTACCTGTGGCATGATCGCGATGTTTGCCAAGCCAATCGTGATCAATGTGGATCAGCTCAAACAGGCGATCCACGTAGACGGCAAACCTCTGTTTAGCCAGCAACCGGCGCCACAGCCCATCAGCGAGCCGGAAGAGAACCTAAGGCTGTCATCCATTCCCCTCGATCCACCCGCGCAACGGGTTGCACACCAGTCGGCCAATCAGCCTCAGCCATACGCCTCGATGGAGTGGACAGAGGAAGAAAAGGCGAGGGCGGTTGCCAGTGCGCAGAATGTCTTCAATGATAACAACTACACCCCCAAGCAGCCGGCCAGCACCTACACACCGCCCGCAACCCACCGCATAGCCCAGGCATCCCAGCAGACGCAGCAACGCCAAGCTAGGCAGGTAAGCCGCGAACGGACTTCCAGATGGATCAAGAGCTGGAATGGCGGCACGAACTACCTGGCGGAATGGCTATCGGTGAACAACTACATCGAAGGCACCAGCGTCTGCGCCAATCATCGGCGTGGATCAATCGACTACCGCGAATGCCGTAAGGCCGCCAAACAGCACTTTCATGAAGAGTGCAAAACCTGGCGTGCCCGTTATGACAGTGACCGCAAGACAAGCAGTGACCGTATGAAAACGCGCTATTGCTCTGCGGCGAGCAGTTTTAATTCAATGGGGTAATTGTAAGCGATAGGCGAGGGTGAAATGGATAATGAATGGATTGAAACTTTCATATATTTGCTTGGGTTGATCCCGTTAAAAGAGCTTTTTGTTGGTGCGCTAGGTGTATTTGTGGGTGGATATTACACCTTAAGGGGTGCGAGGGAGTCACATCGCTTAGAGTTTGAAAGAGGGCGGGTATTGCAGCTGGAAAATGCCAAAAGAGCGTTGGTTTTGATAAGTATAGAAATAACTACTGCGTGGGATGTTTTTTACTCTGAGTATGGCGAAGAGATTCTTAGCGAAGAAGAAGGGAAGCCGCATCTTTCAATACTTCCATTGAGTGGTTCAAATTTTGTAGTTTACGAGGGCTTGCTGGGTGAGTTGTCTTCTATTGATCCTGAAGTAGCCGAAAAGATAGTAAGGATTTACAGCAGGGCTAGAGGTTTGGTTGAGAATGTCAAGTTTAATAATCATGAGGCAGAGCAGTGCCATAAGGTGGCATCGGAATATGTTCGGGCCGTAGATAAAGATTTATTATCTATAGCTGGTAGAGGAGCGGATGAAAGTGTTAGGGATGAGCATTATTTGATGAAGGCTTTCGAGCATGCGAAAACTATTAATATGGGAAGTACTTCGCAGGCTGTGCGTAATTTGGCGATTGAAGTGCAAAGAGACCTCGGATTGCTGAAGCCAGAGATCGAGAAGGCTATAAAAAACTTAGATGGGCAAATCTCGTGTGCGAAAGCTAAGAGTAAGATTGCATAGATATGTGATTTAGGAGCAGGGCGAAAGAGTGATAGATGCGACGAAGCGTTTCAAGCTAAGCCGCTCAGGTGTCGAAATCATAGAGCCTAATAGCAACGCATCGAGCAGGTGGGCAGGGCGGTAAGCCCCGTATTAAACGGGTTTGGCACGAATTGGCACGTTACTGAAACGGGGGCGAATCTCTTCACCGCCACTTTGGCAATGCCCGAAGCCCTGAAAGCTTAAAAGCTTTCGGGGTTTTTGATTTCTGGCCTCTATCCGCCCTGTCGACACAAGGCACCAACCCACTTGCCGCTCGTTTCATTTCGATGGCGTAGTTGCCTGCCTGGACTGTCGCACTCGTTGGCGTAGGCGAGCGAAGTATTGCGAGTCTGCGGGCTGTGCAGGCCTGGATGCGGCCCCGGCAAGCAGCTCGTTGCGCAATAGTGTTCGGCTGTCTTCTGGCATTGTTATGCCCTCGTACCTTCGAGAGTGGGTGTTCTGGTAGCTTGAATCGAACCACACTTAGCTCAACGGCTACAGTCTGTCGAGGCGTGGGTGATGGAGGGTGAGATGACCGAGATTCATGGCAGCGGGGACTGTGGCAATTCTCCCAAGAACAGGTTCGTGCAGGATGTGGCGATAGCGCTGGAAACCGGCCAGGCGATGCGGGAGGGTTTTAGCAATGATGCTGTCTGGGAGGGCATTGCCGACGCTCCCATCAAGGGAAGAAGCGCCATTGCCAAGGTGCTGGCTGCAAAGACCAAGCCCACCGCTGCTGTCATCGAGCACGCGATTTCTCACGGGAAAGTCGGTGCAGCGAGCGGCGTGGTGACCTTTGCAAACGGACAGAAGCGGCGTTTCAGCCATGTTCTCGAGTTCACCAACACGAAGGCGAACTGCGTTGCTGTGATCAAGAGCTATTCATGAGCGATAGAACCGATGACCGCGTACCGGCAAGCGGTCATTGGGTTCCAGGCATTCGCCTGGCTGCGCAAGCACGTCACGCTGTTTCCCCTGAATCATTCTCGCGTTTCAATCCGCTTCCTTGTCCGTCAATTCCTCATGGAAGCCTTCGGCGCCGTGGCGCCAGTAGGCGGCTACGCGCATGGCTTCGTTGGGGTGGCCTTTTTCCTGTGCCAGTTCCTTGCGGATGCGTTTCATCAGGCTGGCTTCGCCGGCAGCCCAGGCAAAGCCTTCGCCCGCAGGTAGCGAGCGCGCTTGCAGGGCATTCAGCAGGCTGTCGCCGTCGTTGAAGCATTCGACCTTTGCGCTGCCCGGCAGGGTGCGAGAGGTCACGCCTTCATCGAGCAGGAGCAGCACTTGCACCTGGCTGTTGGCGGGCAGCTCTTCGAGGCGGCGGGTGATGGCGGGCAGGGCGCTGGAGTCGCCGATCAGCAGGTGCCAGTCGTAGTCTATGGGAATGATCATCGAGCCCTTGGGGCCGCCGATGGTGGCGGGCATGCCGGGCTTTGCAGTGGCAGCCCAGTCGCTGGCCTGGCCGTGGCCATGCAGGGCGAACTCGATGGTCAGCTCGCACTTGGCATTATCGAAATGGCGCGGGGTGTAGTCGCGCATCAGGGTTTCGCCTGCCGGGTTGCTGAAGATGAATTTGATGTGGTCGTCGAAGGAGGCCGAGTTGAAGTCGGCCAGGGCTTCGCCACCGAATTTGATGCTGACGAAGCCGTCCGCCAGGTGCTCGATATGCTGGATCAGCACGTCGCGGCGGCGCAGTTCGTGGCGCACGCGCTGGACGCGGCGTTGCGGGGTATGGGTAGTCATGTTTGGGGCTCTGGATGATTAGTTGATAACATCAACGATCCTAAAAGCAGATGGTTGATAAAGTCAACGATATGGCCGAAAAACTCGCGGATGCCGTTTTTGAGTCCATCCATGGTGTCATGCACCTGTATCGCGCCCAGCAGTACCGCGTGCTGCGGGACGGGCCGCATGACCTCACGCACATGGAGTACAAGGTGCTGAACTTCTTCGCCGCCCAGCCTGATGCCACGCTGCGCGAGCTGGTGCAGCATTCCGGGCGTGACAAGGCGCAACTGGCGCGGCTGATCAAGGAGCTGCGTGACAAGGGCCTGCTGGACGGGCAGGTGGACGCTGTTGACCGACGCATCACGCGCCTGCGCCTGACACCGGCAGGGCAGGCGGTACATGAGGCGTTGCGGCAGCAGGGGCAGGTGCTCAACGAGGTGGTGGTGCAGGGGCTTTCGCCCGAGGAGCAGGAGCAACTGCTGGCGTTGCTGGAGCGTGTTGGCGCTAGCCTGCGCAGCTTCGTACCCGACTAACAGGCTGTTGAAAAACTACCTGCGTTGCCTGGCCGTTGTTAAAAACAGCCTCAAAAATGCTCATTTACAACTCGTAAACTGCGCTTTTTCGGCTGTTTTTGCCTAGGCCAGCCCGCCTCGCCTACGTTTTTCAACGGCCTGATAAGCATCGATTGCCCTTATGGTGACCATTGAAAGCGTCGATTTCTGCGCGCGGGGGCACCGGCATAAGCTCACTCCAACGAAACGTGCAACAGCTTGGAGGTGGCTATGCCGCGCATCGATGTGGTTTCTCTGGTGGGCAGTGCCGTGCCCGATGAGCTCAAGTCCGACGGTCAGATGGCCTGCTGGTTGCTGCTGGTCGATGGCCAGCCCAAGGCCGGCCCCTTCGCTTCACGCGAGGCGGCGCTGGCCTGCCAGGCGATCTGGCAGTTGAGCACTGCCGTTCGTGGTGATGCGTCATCCTCCTTTCTGGCCTGATCGATTTCCTGCACTCAGCCCCTCTCCCATGATGGGAGAGGGGAGCCAAACAGCATTGCGCCTGCATGGCGGGCCTTTCTTTTATTCGTGCAGGTAAGATGACGTTTTCCCGGTCGGGGTTTGGGCGTGAAGTGGGACATTTTCTGCGCTGTGGTGGACAACTACGGCGATATCGGCGTGACCTGGCGCCTGGCCCGGCAACTGGTGGCCGAACATGGGTTGGCGGTACGCCTGTGGGTGGATGACCTGGGTGCTTTCGCCCACCTGTGCCCGGCCCTCGATCCGCACGCGGCAGTGCAGGAGCAGGCGGGCGTCGAGGTGCGGCACTGGTCGGGCGTCTGGCAGCCGGTGGAGGTGGCCGACCTGGTGATCGAAGCCTTCGCCTGCACGCTGCCGAGCGAATACGTCGAGGCGATGGCCGCACGCACGGTGCCGCCCTTGTGGCTGAATCTGGAATACCTCAGCGCCGAGGGCTGGGTGGCGGGCTGCCATGGCCTGCCGTCGCCGCAGCCGGGCGGGTTGCAGAAGTTCTTCTTCTTTCCCGGTTTCGTCGAGGGCACTGGCGGCCTGCTGCGTGAGGCCGGTCTGCTTGCCGAGCGGGATGCATTGCAGGCCAATGCTGGCGCGCAAGCGGCCTTCCTGGGGCGATTGGGCGTGGTGCGTCTGGCCCAGGCGCAACTGATTTCGCTGTTCGCCTATGAAAACGCCGGCCTGGCCGACTGGCTGCAGGCGCTCGCCGGCGCCGAGCGGCCCACGCAACTGCTGGTGCCGCAAGGGCGTATTCTCGCCGATGTGCAGGCCTGGCTGGGCTCGTCGCTGGCGCCTGGCGAGCGCTGCCAGCGCGGCAATCTGCATCTGCAAGGGCTGCCGTTCCTGGCGCAGGCCGATTATGACCGTCTGCTGTGGTGTTGTGATTTCAATGCCGTGCGTGGCGAGGATTCCTTTATTCGCGCGCAGTGGGCAGGGCGACCCTTGCTCTGGCATATCTATCGTCAGGAGGAGGGCGCGCACTGGGACAAGCTCGATGCCTTTCTCGCGCTCTATCGCCAGGGGCTCAGTGCATCGGCGGATGCGGCTCTTGTGCAGTTGTGGACGGCCTGGAACGCCGAACAGGGCATGGCAGAGGCCTGGGGCGAGGTACAGCGCAACTGGCAAGAGTTGCGCGAACATGCCGAGCGCTGGTGCTTGCAGCAGGCCGCCCGGCCGGATCTTGCCTCGGCACTGGTGCAGTTTCACCGAAATTGGCTATCATAGCGGGCTTAGAATTCTGTACCTCCCGCATATTTCGGATATTCGCATGAAAACTGCACAGGAAATGAGAGTCAACAGCGTGGCCCTGATCGACGGCCAGCCGTGGCTGATCCAGAAGGCCGAGTTCACCAAGTCCGGCCGTAACAGCGCCATCGTCAAGATGAAGCTGAAGAACCTGCTCAACGGCTCCAAGACCGAAACCGTCTACAAAGCCGACGACAAGATGGAGCCGGTGATTCTCGAGCGCAAGGAAGTGACCCTGTCCTACATCAGCGGTGACGACTACGTGTTCATGGATCCGGAATACAACTCCTACGAGCTGCGTGCCGAAGATCTGGAAAGCGTTCTGCCGTTCATCGAAGAAGGCATGACCGACATCTGCGAAGCCGTGTTCTTCGAGGGCAAGGTGATCTCCGTCGACCTGCCGACCACCATCGTGCGTCAGGTGGTCTACACCGAGAACGCCGCCCGTGGCGACACCTCCGGCAAGGTGATGAAGCCTGCCAAGCTGCGCAATGGCACCGAGATCAAGGTTGCCGAGTTCGTCGACATCGACGACTGGATCGAGATCGACACCCGCGACGCTTCCTACAAGGGTCGCACCCAGGCTCCGGCCTGATTCAGGTGATAGGATGAAAAGCCCAGTCAGCCGACTGGGCTTTTTTATGTCTCGTTTTTGACAGGGAGGTTTCATGGACGCTCAAAATCCTTACCAAACACCTCAGTCGGCCTTGCAGGAGCGGGCTGCGGATGAACCGTTGCTGGCGTCGCGCGGTGCACGTCTCGGCGCGGTGATCATCGACACCCTGCTGATGATGCTGATCACGGTGCCGATCTCCTATTTCAAGGGTGATTTCGAGATGCTCATGCAGGGCATCGAGCCGAGCATCTGGCTGCAGGTGCAGGGCATGCTGATCGGCATGGGCGTGTTCGTGCTGATCAATGTGGCCTGGCTCAAGCGCTACGGGCAAACCGTGGGCAAACGTATCTGCAAGGTGCGCATCGTCGACATGCAGGGCCAGGTGCCGGCGCTGCCGGGCCTGTTGCTCAAGCGCTACCTGAGTGTGTGGCTGGTGTCGCTGATTCCCGTCGCCGGCACCTGGCTGTGCGGCATCAACTACCTGTTCATCTTCCGCAGCGACCGGCGCTGTGTGCACGATCACCTGGCCGGTACGCGAGTCGTTGCCGCCTGACCGGCGCTACTCAGCCCAGGCTGGCCTGTAACGCCTGATCCCAGGGCGGCGGAAAGCCGAAGCGTTGTTTGAGGAAGCTGAGCAGCAGGCGCGTTCGCGCGCTGGCCTCGCGTTCCAGGCGCAGCGCGTAGATGGTGCTGGGCTCGGTCGGGGGCAGACCGTTCTCGCAGAACAGCGGCACCAGCTCGCCGCGCTGCAGGTGCTCGCTGATCATCCAGGTCGGCAGGTGGGCAATGCCCAGGCCGGCGAGGGCGCTGAACAGCAGGGTTTCGGCGTTGTTGCTGGTTTGCCGCATGCGCTTGGGCTTGCAGTGCTGCAACTTGCCGTCGACCTCGAAGCGCCAGGCGTAGGGCGGGGCGAGGCTGTCCCAGTCGAGGCCGTCATGCTGGTCGAGCTCCAGCGGGCTGCGCGGGATGCCGCGCCGACGCAGATAGTCCGGGCTGGCGCAGACGATGCGGGTCATCGAGGCCAGCGGGGTGGCCACCAGGCGGCTGTCCGGCAGGGGGCCGATGCGCACCACGATATCCACTTCGCCCAGATGCTCACCATGCAGGTCGGTGAAGCTGTCGATCAGGCGCAGTTGCACGTCCAGCCCAGGGTTGGCCGTGAGGAACTCGGCGATGGCCGGCCCCAGGTGGCGGCGGCCGAAGGGCGTCGGTGCGTCGATGCGGATCAACCCTTCCGGTGCGCTGCTCAGCGACACCGCCTCGGCGCGGGCCAGATGCAGCTCGTTGAGGATGCGCCGGGCCCGTTCGGCGAAGGCCAGGCCTGCCGGCGTGACCCGCACGGCATGGGTGGTGCGGCTGAACAGGCTGCTGCCGATGGCGCGTTCCAGCGCATCGATGCGCCGCGCCACCGCTGAGGGGGTGAGCGGGTGGCGGCGAGCGGCGGCGGAGAAGCTGCCGGCTTCCAGTACGTCGAGAAACAGCTCCAGTTGAGCGGTCAGGGCATCCGGGTTCATGAGGGTTCGCTGTGCGTGATAAGCACAGCCATTGTGCGCGCTTGTGCGTTTCCATACTAGCTGCAGGCTTCTACCATGCGCACAACTGTGGAGGTGCCCATGAGTGCGTTCGATCTATTGCTGAATCTGTTGCTGGGCATGGCGTTGGGCACCCTGGGCGGGCTGTTCGGCATTGGCGGTGGGCTGATCGCCATTCCGGTGCTCGGCGTGCTGTTCGGTCTGGATCAGCAACTGGCCCAGGGTACGGCGCTGGTGATGGTGGTGCCGAACGTGATGCTGGCGATCTGGCGTTATCACCAGCGTAACCGCATCGACCCACGGCATGCCCTGCTGCTGGGGGTGACCAGTTTCTTCTGCGCCTGGCTGGCCTCGCTCTATGCCGTCGGCCTGGATGCGCGCACCATGCGTTGGGCTTTCGTCTGTTTCCTGCTGGCGCTGGCGGCGTACAACCTGCTGCGCATGCTGATGCAGCAGGCGCTGCCGAGTGGCGAGCTGCGCCATTCCTGGGGTTGGTTCGGCGCGCTCGGCAGTGTCGCCGGTGGCATGGGCGGGTTGTTCGGCGTGGGTGGGGCGGTAGTGGCCACGCCGGTGCTGACCAGTGTGTTCGGTACCACTCAGGTGGTGGCGCAGGGGCTGTCCTTGTCGCTGGCCTTGCCCAGCACTGCCGTCACGCTGTTCACTTATGCCACGCACCAGCACGTCAACTGGTGGCTGGGCGTGCCGCTGGCGGTTGGCGGACTGCTCAGCATCAGTTGGGGCGTGCGTCTGGCGCACTCGCTGCCGGAGCGTCTGCTGCGTAGTCTGTTCTGCGGCTTTTTGCTGATCTGTGCGGTGCTGCTGACGCTGGAGCTGTAGCAGGCTGTCAAAGCTCCTCGTCATCGCGGATGAGGATATAGCGGCTCCCCTCGGCGTCCTCTTCCTGATCGTAGACGTAGTACATCACCACTTCGCCCAGGCTCGGTTGCGCGGCCACGTAGTCGCCGCTCTCGACCGTGAAGAAGGCCTTGCTGAGCGGTGCGGCGAGGCATTCGATACGCGCGCTGAAGAACAGCGCCGGGTCTTCTTCGCCGAAATATTCCTCGCGCTGGCGAGCATCCCAGTCCAGCGGCGGCTCGAAGGCGCCGAGCATCAGCAGCCGCGCTTCGCCGAGGTCGAGCTCCTCGGCGTCTTCGTCCTTTTCGTCCGGGCGGTAGACGCTGCAATCGAGCGCTTGTGGATGTTCCAGCACGGCTTTGCGGGCTTGCGGGTCGAGGGGCATGGCGGTCTCCAGAGCGGGTGAGCAGGGCGGCAGTGTCGGTGATCGGGCCAGGTATTGCTACCAAGGAAGGAGGAAAATCGGCACTGGGTGCAATTGTTGGGTAAGCGGTGGGAGCCAAGAATTCGCGGCAGACCGGGAAAATTTCCCGGTAATAACAATGAACCCACAGAGGTAGCCGCAATGAAACACGCCGGTCTTCGCCAGCCCTTCCTCCTCACCGCACTCTGTGCTGCCATGCTGTTGCCATCCGCCGCCGCACTGGCGGTGACCGATGCCGAGATTCTCCAGGACGCCACCACCACCGACCAGATCGTCACCAACGGCATGGGCCTGCAGGGGCAGCGCTACAGCCCGCTGAGCACGCTCAACGATCACAACGTCAAGGAGCTGCGCCCGGTCTGGACCATGTCCTTCGGCGGCGAGAAGCAGCGCGGCCAGCAGGCCCAGCCGATGATCAAGGATGGCGTGATGTACGTCAGTGCCTCCTATTCGCGAGTGTTCGCCGTCGATGCGCGCACCGGCCGTGAATTGTGGCAGTACGAGGCGCGCCTGCCGGACGATATCCGCCCCTGCTGCGACGTGATCAACCGCGGCGTGGCGCTGTACGACGATCTGGTGATCTTCGGCACCCTGGATGCCAAGCTGGTGGCCCTGAACAAGGACACCGGCAAGGTGGTGTGGAGCAAGCGCGTGGCCGATCACAAGGCCGGTTACTCCATCACTGCCGCTCCCCTGGTGGTCAACGGCAAGCTGATCACTGGCGTATCCGGCGGTGAGTTCGGCGTCGTCGGCAAGATCGAGGCCTACGACCCGAAGAATGGCCAACTGCTGTGGACTCGCCCGACCGTGGAAGGCCACATGGGCTACGTATATAAGGACGGCAAGGCGGTGGAGAACGGCATCAGCGGCGGCCAGGCCGGCAAGACCTGGCCGGGTGACCTGTGGAAGACCGGCGGCGCCGCGCCCTGGCTCGGCGGCTACTACGATGCCGACACCAACCTGTTGTTCTTCGGTACCGGCAACCCGGCGCCGTGGAACTCGCACCTGCGCCCCGGCGACAACCTCTATTCCTCCTCGCGCCTGGCGTTGAACCCGGACGATGGCAGCATCAAGTGGCACTTCCAGACCACCCCGCACGACGGCTGGGACTTCGACGGTGTCAACGAGCTGATCTCCTTCGATTACCAGGAAGGCGGCAAGACCATCAAGGCCGCAGCCAGCGCCGACCGTAACGGCTTCTTCTACGTGCTCGACCGCACCAACGGCAAGTTCATCCGCGGCTTCCCCTTCGTCGACAAGATCACCTGGGCCAAGGGCCTGGACAAGAATGGCCGGCCGATCTACGACGACAGCAACCGCCCGGGTTCGCCGAGCGCCAAGGAAAAGGGCACGAGCGTATTTTCCGCACCGGCCTTCCTCGGCGCGAAGAACTGGATGCCCATGGCCTACAACCGTGATACCGGCCTGTTCTACGTGCCCTCCAACGAGTGGGGCATGGACATCTGGAACGAGGACATCGCCTACAAGAAGGGCGCGGCCTATCTCGGTGCCGGCTTCACCATCAAGCCGCTCAACGAGGACTACATCGGCGTGCTGCGCGCCATCGACCCGAAGACCGGCAAGGAGGTCTGGCGTCAGACCAACTATGCGCCGCTGTGGGGCGGGGTGCTGACCACCAAGGGCAATCTGGTGTTCACCGGCAACCCGGAAGGCTACCTGCAGGCCTTCAACGCCAAGACCGGCGAGAAGCTCTGGCAGTTCCAGACCGGCTCCGGGGTGATCGGCTCGCCGGTGACCTGGGAAATGGACGGCGAGCAGTACGTCTCGGTGCTGTCCGGCTGGGGTGGTGCGGTACCGCTGTGGGGCGGCGAGGTGGCCAAGCGCATCAAGCACCTGAACCAGGGCGGCATGCTGTGGACCTTCAAGCTGCCCAAGGAGCTGGTGGCCAAGCAGTAACAGGCTGATGCAGCAGACGATGGCCGGCTCTGTCCGGCCATCGTCGTTTCATGACCCTGAACGGCCGCTGACGTTTTTTCTCGGCGGGGAACGCAAGATCGAGCGAGCCGGTCTAGCCTTTATCAGACCGTTGAAAAACTACCTGCGTTGGCAACACTGCGTTAAAAAAAGCCGAAAAATGCTCATTTACAGCACGTAAACTGCGCTTTTTCGGCTGTTTTAGCCTTGTTTTGCCTGCCTCGCCTACGTTTTTCAACGGCCTGTGAGTTTCCATCGCCTCGCACCTCGCCGCCAAAGCCCCGTGCCAGACCGGCTCTACTACCAAATGACGAGACGATCTGTGCCATGGGCGCATACCGAGGGCGCAGGGGGCTTTCTAAGATCGAACCATGACCTGCTTCCACCCGTCGGCTGCAGGCTCCGACAAGAAGAGAGGACCGCATCATGATTTACGCCAAACCCGGTACCGCAGGCGCCGTCGTTACCCTCAAGCCGCGCTACGGCAACTACATCGGCGGCGAGTTCGTCGCCCCGCTCAGCGGCCAGTACTTCACCAATACCAGCCCGGTCGACGCTTCGGTGATCGGTGAATTCCCCCGTTCCAATGCCGCCGACGTCGACAAGGCGCTGGACGCTGCCCATGCCGCCGCCGATGCCTGGGGCCGCACCAGCGTGCAGGAGCGTTCGCACATCCTGCTGAAGATCGCCGACCGCATCGAAGCCAACCTCGAACTGCTGGCCGTGGCCGAAACCTGGGACAACGGCAAGGCCGTGCGCGAGACGCTGAACGCCGACGTGCCGCTGGCTGCCGACCACTTCCGCTACTTCGCCGGCTGCATCCGCGCCCAGGAAGGCAGCACCGCCGAGATCAACGACGGCACCGTGGCCTATCACTTCCACGAGCCGCTGGGCGTGGTCGGGCAGATCATTCCGTGGAACTTCCCGCTGCTGATGGCCGCCTGGAAACTGGCTCCGGCCCTGGCTGCCGGTAACGCCATCGTGCTCAAGCCGGCCGAGCAGACTCCGTTGTCGATCACCCTGCTGGTGGAAATCATCGGCGACCTGCTGCCGCCGGGTGTGCTCAATATCGTCCAGGGCTTTGGCCGCGAAGCCGGTGAAGCGCTGGCCACCAGCAAGCGCATCGCCAAGATCGCCTTCACCGGCTCCACCCCGGTGGGCTCGCACATCATGAAATGTGCGGCCGAGAACATCATCCCGTCCACTGTCGAGCTGGGCGGCAAATCGCCGAACATCTTCTTCGCCGACATCATGAACGCCGAGCCGGCCTTCATCGAGAAAGCCGCCGAAGGTCTGGTGCTGGGCTTCTTCAACCAGGGCGAGGTGTGCACCTGCCCGTCGCGCGCGCTGGTGCAGGAGTCGATCTACGACGCCTTCATGGCCGAGGTGATGAAGAAGGTCAAACAGATCAAGCGCGGCAACCCGCTGGACACCGACACCATGGTCGGCGCCCAGGCCTCGCAGCAGCAGTTCGACAAGATCCTCAGCTACCTGGAGATCGCCCAGCAGGAAGGCGCTCAGGTGCTGACCGGTGGTGCGGCGGAAAAACTCGAAGGCGACCTGGCCAGCGGTTACTACATCCAGCCGACCCTGCTCAAGGGCAGCAACAAGATGCGCGTGTTCCAGGAGGAAATCTTCGGCCCGGTGATCGGCGTGACCACCTTCAAGGACGAAGCCGAAGCCCTGGCGATCGCCAACGACACCGAGTTCGGCCTGGGCGCCGGCGTGTGGAGCCGCGACATGAACGTCGCCTACCGCATGGGCCGCGCGATCAAGGCCGGTCGCGTGTGGACCAACTGCTACCACCTGTACCCGGCGCACGCTGCCTTCGGCGGCTACAAGAAGTCCGGGGTCGGTCGCGAAACCCACAAGATGATGCTCGACCACTACCAGCAGACCAAGAACCTGCTGGTCAGCTACGACATCAATCCGCTGGGCTTCTTCTGATTCACCAACCCCTGAGGTCGCACGCTCGCTCCGGCGTGCGGCCTTCCTGAAGCGTAGGGTGCGCTGTGCGCACCGCTGGCTGATGCCCAGGTGATCGTTTGGTGCGCGCAGCGCACCCTGCCTGATGCGCGGCAGCAGAACCTTATCGCGACGCGGCTTCGGCCGCGTTTTTTATTGGCGATGGGGGGCTCTGCGCATGGCCATGATCGCGAATGAATTCCTGATCCCCACCCACATTCCGCCAGGCGCTTTTGTATTGGTGCATGTTTCAGCTCGCGCAATCGCCGGAACCTTCATGGCACGATCCATTCCTACTAAGTGGATTCACCTACCAATGCCAGTGCCGACTCATCCCAAAGTACCATTTGGCCTCTTGCCTGGCGGGGGCTTAATGAGGGTGCCGGAATGCCCCGGCGCCATAACAAGAGGACCGCATCATGTGGACTAAACCCGCCTACACCGATCTGCGTATTGGCTTCGAAGTGACCATGTACTTCGCCAACCGCTGATTGCCCCTGGCCCCGGCCCGTCCGGGGCATCCCGCTGGTGACTTCCATGCATATCCAGATTCTTGGCTCCGCCGCCGGCGGTGGCTTTCCCCAATGGAACTGCAACTGCCGCAACTGTCGTGGCGTGCGCGCTGGCACCCTGCGCGCGCAGCCACGCACGCAATCGTCCATTGCCATCTCCGATGACGGTGAACAGTGGATCCTGTGCAACGCCTCGCCGGACATCCGCGCGCAGATCGAGGCCTTCCCGGCGCTGCAGCCGGCGCGCAAGCTGCGCGACACGGCGATTGCCGGCATCGTCCTGCTCGACAGCCAGATCGACCACTGCACCGGCCTGTTGACCCTGCGCGAAGGCTGCCCGCATCAGGTCTGGTGTACCGAGATGGTGCATCAGGATCTGACCACGGGCTTTCCGTTGTTCAACATGCTCGGCCACTGGAACGGCGGCCTGCAGCATCGGTTGATCGCGCTGGATGCCGAGCCTTTCTGCATCCCGGCCTGCTCGGCCTTGAGCATCACCGCCATCGCCCTGCGCAGCAGCGCGCCGCCCTATTCGCCTCATCGCGGTAACCCGCATCCCGGCGACAACATCGGCCTGTTCATCGAGGACAAGCGCAGCGGTCGCAGCCTGTTCTATGCACCTGGCCTCGGCCAGGTGGACGAGCACTTGCTGAGCTGGATGCGCCGCGCCGATTGCCTGCTGGTGGACGGCACGCTCTGGCGTGACGACGAGATGCGCGTATGCGAGGTGGGCGACAAACTCGGCAGTGAGATGGGCCACCTGTGCCAGAGCGGCCCGGGCGGCATGATCGAAGTGCTCGACGGCCTGCCGTCGGCACGCAAGATCCTCATTCATATCAACAACACCAACCCGATTCTCGACCTGGACTCGCCCGAGCGCGCCGAACTGGACGCCCACGGCATCGAGGTCGCATTCGATGGCATGAGCATCCACCTGTGACGGGCCAATAAGAAGAACGGAGAGCCTATGAGCCAACCTGCCATGACCCCTGCCGAATTCGAGCAGGCGCTGCGCGCCAAGGGTGCGCTGTATCACATTCACCATCCGTTCCATCGCGCGATGTACGAAGGGCGTGCCACTCGCGAGCAGATCCAGGGCTGGGTGGCCAACCGCTTCTACTACCAGATCAATATCCCGCTCAAGGATGCGGCGATTCTCGCCAATTGCCCGGATCGCGATACCCGCCGCGAGTGGGTTCAGCGCATCCTCGACCACGATGGCGCACCTGGCGAGGAGGGTGGTATCGAGGCCTGGCTGCGCCTGGCCGAGGCGGTCGGTCTTGACCGTGAACAGGTGCTGTCGCAAGAGCTGGTGCTGCCCGGCGTGCGCTTCGCCGTCGATGCCTATGTCAACTTCGCCCGCCGCGCCAGTTGGCAGGAAGCGGCCAGCAGCTCGCTGACCGAGCTGTTCGCCCCGCAGATCCACCAGTCGCGCCTGGATGCCTGGCCGCAGCACTATCCGTGGATCGATGCCGCCGGCTACGACTACTTCCGCAAGCGCCTGAAGGAGGCGCGCCGGGATGTCGAGCATGGCCTGCGCATCACCCTCGAACACTACCGCAGCCGTGAGGCCCAGGAGCGTATGCTGCAGATCCTGCAGTTCAAGCTGGACGTGCTGTGGAGCATGCTCGACGCCATGAGCATGGCTTACGAACTGCAGCGCCCGCCGTATCACACGGTGACCAACGAGCGCGTCTGGCACCGGGGGATCGCGCTATGAGCCGCAAGACATCGGTGCGCATGGCGCACCCTACGGCCGCGCCCTGCGTAGGGTGCGCCGTGCGCACCACGACGGAGCTGAAACCATGACCTCGACCATTCTGCCCAGCGTGCCCGCCATTCGCCGCGGTTTCCGCCTGCAATTCGAGCCCGCTCAGGACTGCCATGTGCTGCTCTACCCGGAGGGCATGATCAAGCTCAACGACAGCGCCAGCGAGATTCTCCAGCAGGTCGACGGCACGCGCTCGGTGGGTGAGATCATCGCCAACCTGCAGCAGCGTTTCCCCGATGTGCCGGGCATCGACGAAGACATCCTGGCCTTTATCGAGGTGGCCCATGCACAGTTCTGGATCGAGCTTCGCTAAGCCGGGCGTGCCGATTGGTCAGCCGCTTTGGCTGCTGGCCGAGCTGACCTACCGCTGCCCGCTGCAATGCCCGTACTGTTCCAATCCGCTGGACTTCGCTCAGCAGGGCGCCGAGCTGTCCACCGCCGAGTGGGTCGAGGTGTTCCGCCAGGCCCGTGAGCTGGGGGCGGCGCAGTTGGGCTTTTCCGGCGGCGAGCCGCTGGTGCGTCAGGATCTCGCCGAGCTGATCGCGGCGGCGCGCGGCCTGGGTTACTACACCAACCTGATCACCTCCGGCATCGGCCTGACCGAGCCGCGTATCGCCGAGTTCGCCGAGGCCGGGCTGGATCATATCCAGATCAGCTTCCAGGCCGCCGACGAGGAGGTGAACAACCTGCTGGCCGGCTCGAAGAAGGCCTTCGCGCAGAAACTGGCCATGGCCCGCGCGGTCAAGGCCCACGGTTACCCGATGGTGCTCAACTTCGTCACCCATCGGCACAACATCGACAATATCGAGCGCATCATCGAGCTGTGCCTGGAGCTGGAGGCGGACTTCGTCGAGCTCGCCACCTGCCAGTTCTACGGCTGGGCCGAGCTCAACCGTGCCGGGCTGTTGTCAACCCGCGCGCAGTTGGAGCGGGCCGAGCGTATCACCAACCAGTGGCGCGACAAGCTGGCGGCCGAGAAGCACCCGTGCAAGCTGATCTTCGTCACCCCGGATTACTACGAGGAGCGCCCCAAGGCCTGCATGAACGGCTGGGGCAGCCTGTTCCTCGACATCACCCCGGACGGCACGGCGCTGCCTTGTCACAGTGCGCGGCAGTTGCCGGTGCAATTTCCCAACGTGCGCGAGCACAGCCTCGAACACATCTGGCGGCATTCCTTCGGCTTCAACCGCTTTCGTGGTGACGACTGGATGCCCGAGCCCTGCCGGAGCTGCGACGAGAAGCACAAGGACTTCGGCGGCTGTCGCTGCCAGGCCTTCATGCTCACCGGCGACGCCAGCAACGCCGACCCGGTTTGCAGCAAGTCGGCGCACCATGAGGTGATTCTTGCCGCGCGGCGGCAGGCCGACGAGGCGCCGCTGGGCCTGGATGCCCTGCAATACCGCAACGACAAGGCCTCGCGGATCATATGCAAGGCGTAGGGTGCGCCGTGCGCACCGATCCCGACAGCATCTGGAGCGCCGAACAGGCCGCAGCCGCCAGCGCCGACTTCGCCGAGCTGCACGCGGCCCATGGTGGTGTGCTGTGGGTGGCGTTCGACCCTGGGCTGGCGCGTTGCGGGCTGTTCTTCTGCCGTGACGGCGTCGTGCGTGAGCTGACGCCGCCAGGGTTTTCCGTGCGCAGCCGGGTCTACGAATACGGTGGCGGTGCCTGCTGCGCTACCGATCAGGGTGTGGCCTTCGTCAACGAGAGCGACCAGCAGGTCTATCGCATCGATATTGGCCTGGACGGCGGTGCGCACGGCGCACCCTACCTGATCACCGATCAGCCGCACTGCCGTTATGGCGACCTGAGTTTCGTGCCCGCCTGGCAGGCGTTGCTGGCGGTGGAGGAACGTCATGAGAGTGGCGCGGTGCTGCATCGCCTGGTGCGTATCGGCCTCGCTGGCCGGCGCGACGTGCTGGTCGAGGGCGCCGATTTCTATGCCGCGCCGGTGGCCGATGCCGAAGCTCAGCGCCTGGCCTGGATCGAGTGGGACAGGCCGAACCAGCCCTGGGTCGCCACGCGCCTGTGCCAGCGCAAATCCGGCGAGCCTACCTGCGTACTGGCTGGTGAGGCGGGGGATCGCTCCTTGCAGCAGCCGCGCTTCGATGTTCAGGGCCGGTTATGGGTGCTGAGCGACCAGGCTGGCTGGTGGCAGCCCTGGTGTGTCGACAGCGAGGCACAGCCCCTGGGGGCGCCTGGCGATCATGCCCCGGCGCCCTGGCAACTGGGTGGCTGTACCTATCTGCCGCTGGCGAACGACGAGCTGCTGCTGACGCGGTTCGAGCAGGGTGTTGGCGTGTTGGTAGGGTGCGCCGTGCGCACCAGCGATCTCGACGGCAAAACAATCGGTGCGCACAGCGCAGCCTACGAACGGAAGCTGGCGGGGGAATTTTCCCGTTTTCGCGCGCTTGCCGCCGATGACGAACACTTCTACTGCATTGCCGCTGCGCCGGATCGCCTGCCTGCGGTGCTCGCTATTGGTCGCAGCGATGGCGAGGTGCGCAGGCTGGCCGGCGGCGAACAGCCCTTGTCCAGCGCACAGCTTTCCCGGCCGGAGCCCTTGAGCTGCGAAGTGGGGCAGGGCGAGCACTGCCATGGCTTCTTCTACGCCCCGGTTTCATCCGCAGCATGCCCGCCGCTGGTGGTCTTTCTGCATGGCGGCCCTACCTCGGCCTGCTACCCGGTGTTCGACCCGCGCATCGCCTTCTGGACGTTGCGTGGCTACGCCGTGCTCGATCTCAACTACCGGGGCAGCAGCGGCTATGGCCGGGCCTATCGCCTGCGCCTGGCCGGGCGGTGGGGCGAGCTGGAGGTGGAGGACATTCGCGCCGCCATCGAGGCGCTCGCCAGCAGTGGCCGTATCGATGCGCAACGGGTGTTCGTGCGCGGCGGCAGTGCCGGTGGTTTCAGCGCGCTGCGGGCATTGGTGGAACTGCCGTTTCTACGCGGTGGCGCCAGCCTCTACGGCGTCAGTGATCCCCTGGCGCTGCGCCAGGCGACCCACAAGTTCGAGGGCGATTATCTGGACTGGCTGATCGGCGACCCCGAAGCGGATGCCGAGCGCTATCGGTGCCGCACGCCCCTGCAGCAGGCCGGGCGCATCCAGGTGCCGGTGATCTTCTTCCAGGGTGAGCTGGACGCCGTGGTGGTGCCGAGCCAGACGGAGTCCATGGTCGAGGCGCTGCGTGAGCGCGGCCTGGCCGTCGAATACCACCTCTTCCCCGGTGAGCGCCATGGCTTTCGCCAGGCCGCCCATCTGGCCGCAGCGCTACGCGCCGAGCACGCCTTCTACCAGCGCCTGACCTAGGTCGCATTGCATAAACCGGGCAATGCATTAGGCTGATGGCCAGTCCATAACAACAAGATTCAGGCCGTTGTATGAGCCACGATTTGAGGCAACTGCGTAAGTTCGTTTCCCCCGAGATCATTTTCGGCGCCGGTTCCCGGCACAATGTTGGCAATTACGCCCGAACCTTCGGTGCTCGCAAGGTGCTGATCGTTTCCGACCCCGGTGTGGTCGCCGCCGGCTGGGCCGGGGATGTCGAAGCCAGCCTGCAGGCTCTGGGCATCGCCTACTGCCTCTATACCAAGGTTTCGCCCAATCCGCGTGTGGAAGAGGTGATGGAGGGCGCCGAGCTGTATCGCAGCGAGGGCTGCAACGTCATCGTCGCGGTCGGCGGCGGCAGCCCCATGGACTGCGCCAAGGGTGTCGGCATCGTCGTCGCCCACGGCCGCAGCATTCTCGAGTTCGAGGGGGTGGATACCATCAGCGTGCCCAGCCCGCCGCTGATCCTGATTCCCACCACGGCGGGCACCTCGGCGGACGTGTCGCAGTTCGTGATCATCTCCAACCAGCAGGAGCGGATGAAGTTCTCCATCGTCAGCAAGGCGGTGGTGCCGGATGTGTCGCTGATCGACCCGGAAACCACCCTGAGCATGGATCCCTTCCTCAGTGCCTGTACCGGCATCGACGCCATGGTGCATGCCATCGAGGCCTTCGTCTCCACCGGCCACGGCCCGCTCACCGACCCCCACGCGCTGGAGGCCATGCGCCTGATCAATGGCAACCTGGTGCAGATGATCGCCAACCCGCAGGACATCGCCCTGCGCGAGAAGATCATGCTCGGCAGCATGCAGGCCGGCCTGGCTTTCTCCAACGCCATTCTCGGCGCGGTGCATGCCATGAGCCACAGCCTGGGCGGTTTCCTCGACCTGCCTCATGGTCTGTGCAATGCGGTGTTGATCGAGCATGTGGTGGCCTTCAACTACAGCGCCGCACCGGAGCGTTTCAAGGTGATCGCCGAGACCCTGGGTATCGACTGCCGGGGGCTCAACCATAGCCAGATCCGCCAGCGCCTGGTGGAGCACCTGATCGCCTTCAAGCATGCCATGGGCTTTCGCGAAACCCTGGGTCTGCATGGCGTTGGCAGCTCGGACATCCCCTTCCTCTCCAGCCATGCCATGGACGACCCGTGCATCCTCACCAACCCGCGCGAGTCGACCCAGCGCGATGTCGAGGTGGTCTATGGCGAGGCGCTCTGACGAGGCGCTGGCCGGGCTGCTGGGCCTGGGCAGCCAGTCGGCACGCAAGAGTCATTACCCGGAGCTGCTGGCGCGTCTGGAGGAGCTGGAAACCGAGCGCAACCGCTACAAATGGCTGTTCGAGCATGCGGTGCACGGCATCATCCAGGCCAGCCTGCAGGACGGCGTGCTGGCGGCCAACCCGGCCATGGCGCGCATGCTCGGCTACGACGACCCGCAGCAGGTGCTGTGGTCGCCGGGCGACCTGGCCCGGCATCTGTTCGTCGGTGGTTTCGACGAGCTGGCGCTGATCCGTGAGCGGCTGAACCAGGGGCAAGCACTGCTGGGCTACGAGACGCGCCTGCGGCGGCGCGATGGCAGCACCATCGACGTGCTGATGAACCTGCTGCTCAAGCCCGAAGGCAATGGCGTGTTCGAGGGCTTCGTCGCCGATATCACCGAGCGCAAGCAGGCCCAGCAGCGCCTGCAGCAACTCAACGACGAACTGGAGCGACGGGTGGCGGCGCGTACCTTCGAGCTGCTCGAGTCCAACCACAACCTACAGCAGCAGATTGCCGAGCGCGAGCGCATCGAGCAGGCCCTGCGCGAAGCGCGCGATGCCGCCGAAGCGGCCAATCGCAGCAAGGACAAGTACCTGGCGGCGGCCAGCCACGACCTGTTGCAGCCGCTCAATGCCGCACGCCTGCTGATTTCTACCCTGCGCGAGCGCGAGCTGCCGAGCGCCGAGCACAATCTGGTGGAGCGCAGCCACCTGGCGCTGGAAGGGGCGGAGGATCTGCTCACCGACCTGCTGGACATCTCCAAGCTGGATCAGGCCGCGATCAAGCCGGATGTAGACGTCTACCGCCTGGAAGAGTTGCTGGCGCCACTGGCCTCGGAGTTCGAGGGCGTGGCAGCGGCTAGTGGCCTGCGTTTGCGCGTGCACATCGCCGACTGTGCGGTGCGTACCGATTTCCGCCTGCTGACGCGCATCCTGCGCAACTTTCTCAGCAATGCCTGCCGCTACACCGAGCGCGGCGGCGTGTTGCTCGGCGCGCGGCGGCGCGGCGCCTTTCTCGATATACAGGTGTGGGACAGCGGGCGAGGCATCGCCAGCGACCAACTGGACAAGATTTTCCTCGAGTTCAACCAGCTCGATGTCGGCCGCGCCGCCGAGCGCAAGGGCGTTGGCCTGGGCCTGGCCATCGTCGAGCGCATCGCGCGCATGCTCGGTTATCCGCTGCAGGTGCGCTCGCAGCCTGGGCGCGGTTCGTTGTTCAGCATTCGCGTGCCGCTGGCCGAGGAGCGTCCGCAGCGCCAGGCGCAGCCCGTTGCGCAGGCGCTGCTCGGCAACCCCCTGCCGGGCCGGCGCCTGCTGGTGGTGGACAACGAGGCGGCGATTCTGCACAGCATGGCGGCCTTGCTCGGGCAGTGGGGCTGCGAGGTGATCACCGCGGTTGATCTTCCCGAGGCCGTGCAGCGGCTGCAGGGCAGGGCGCCGGAGGTGATAGTCGCCGACTTCCATCTCGATCACGGTGCGCTCGGTTCGCAACTGATCGAGCAATTGCGCGAGCGTTTCGCTCAGCCGATTCCAGCGCTGGTCATCAGTGCCGACCGCAGCGATGCCTGCCGCCATGCGTTGCAGGCCCTGGGTGTGCCGTTGCTGAACAAACCGGTCAAGCCCGGCAAGCTGCGTGCGGTGCTTAGCCAACTGCTCCAGGGGGCTTGAGCAGGGCGCTGTGAGGGCTGAACCTCCATCGATACGATGCTGTCTATTGGCTAGTTCGTCCCTCAGGAGATCACTACAATGACAATATCCATGAACCCCTTCATGCGTCGTCTGGCCACCTTCACCGCACTGCTGCAGTTGCTACTGGTGGTGCAGGTTCCCGCGGCCCATGCGGCCATGATCGGTACGCCCGAGGTCATCGCCGAGCAGCAGCACCAGGTCGATCAGCAGCAACTGCTGGCCATGCTCGACGATCAGCAGGTCAAGGACAAACTGGTCGCCATGGGCGTGGATCGCCAGCAGGTGGAGGCGCGCATCGCCAGCCTGACGCCGGCAGAACTGGCGCAGTTCAACCAGCAACTGGATCAGGCCCCTGCAGGTGCCGGCGTGGTGGGCATCATCGTGTTGTTTCTGGTGATCTTCATCATCACTGATATGCTGTGCGCCACCAACATCTTCAGTTTCGTCAAATGTATCAATCGCTGATTCGTCTCTGCTGCATCCTTTCTCTCGCTTTACTCGCTGCTTGCGCTCGCTCCCCGGTGCTGTCACCGGAGGGCGAGCGCTTGCCTGAGCGGGTCGAGCTGAGCGACGTTCCCTTCTTCCCCCAGGAAGCCTACCAGTGTGGGCCGGCGGCCTTGGCCACCATGCTCACCCAGCGTGGCGTGATGACGTCGCCCGGCCTGCTCAAGGACAAGGTGTACATCCCCGGTCGCGAAGGCAGCCTGCAGGTGGAAATGGTGGCCGCCGCGCGCAGCCACGAAATGCTGGTCTACCCGCTCGCGCCCAAGCTGGACGCCATACTGGCCGAGGTGGCGGCTGGCAACCCGGTGCTGGTGCTGCAGAACCTGGCCTTCGACTGGTATCCGCAGTGGCATTTCGCTGTGGTGATGGGCTATGACCGCCGCGAGCGCACGCTGATGCTGCGTTCCGGCACCACGCGCCGGCTGGAAACCAGCTTCACCACCTTCGACAGAACCTGGGCCCGAGGTGGGCGCTGGGCGATGGTGACGCTGTCGCCCGATCGTTTGCCCGCACAGGCCGATATGCACACCTGGATGAAGGCCGCCAGCGATCTGGAGCAGACCGGCCAGGCCGCTGCCGCGCGGCGCGCCTATCGCACGGCGAGCGAGGCCTGGCCGAAGGCATCGCTGCCCTGGTTCGCCCTGAGCAACAGCCGTTATGCCGAGGGGGATCGCAAGGGCGCCGAGCAGGCCCTGCGCGAGAGCCTCAAGCGCGAGCCGGATTTCGCGGCTGGCTGGTTCAACCTGTCGCAGGTGCTGGGCGACCAGGGCTGCGCCCATGAGGCGCAGCAGGCCCAGGCCTGTGCGCAACGTTTGGCACCGAAGGATTCGCGCTTCGCCGCGCCGCTGAAAACCAGTGGTTCAGGTGGGCAGTGCCAGGCCTTGCCGGCTTGTCCATGAAACCAACGAAAACGGCGCCCGCAGGAGCCGTTCTCGTTTGGGGCAGGATCAGACGCCCAACTTGTCACGCAGCGTGTAGTACCAGGCGCCGATGGCGCTGAACGGCACCTGGAACAGGCGGCCACCCGGGAAGGGGTAGTGCGGCAGGTCGGCGAAGGCGTCGAAGCGCTCGGCCTGGCCACGCAGGGCCTCGGCCAGCACCTTGCCGGCCAGGTGCGTGTAGGTCACGCCATGGCCGCTGCAGCCTTGCGAGTAGTAGATGTTGTCGCCGATGCGGCCGACCTGGGGCAGGCGCGACAGGGTCAGCAGGAAGTTGCCGGTCCAGGCGAAGTCGATCTTCACATCCTTGAGCTGGGGGAAGGTCTTGAGCATCTTCGGGCGGATGATCGCTTCGATATTGGCCGGGTTGCGCGCACCGTAGACCACACCGCCACCGTAAATCAGACGCTTGTCACCGGAGAGACGGTAGTAGTCGAGCAGGTAGTTGCAGTCTTCGACGCAGTAATCCTGCGGTAGCAGACTGGCCGCCACTTCATCGCTCAGGGGTTCGGTGGTGATCACCTGAGTGCCGCACGGCATCGACTTGGATGCCAGCTCCGGCACCAGATTGCCCAGGTAGGCGTTGCCGGCGACTACCACGAACTTGGCCTTGATGCGGCCTTCCGGGGTATGCACCACCGGGTTGGCACCACGCTCGATACGGGTTGCCGGGGATTGTTCGTAGATCACGCCGCCGAGCGATTCCACGGCAGCGGCTTCGCCGAGCGCCAGGTTAAGCGGATGGATATGGCCGCCGCTCATGTCCAGCATACCGCCGACATAGTTGTCGGTGGCCACCACCTCGCGGATGCGCTGTGCATCCATCAGCTCCAGTTGGGTATGGCCGTAGCGCTCCCACAGCTTCTTCTGCGACTCCAGATGGCCCATCTGCTTGCCGGTCAGCGCGGCGAATACGCCACCGTCCTTGAGGTCGCACTGGATGTCGTACTTGGCGATGCGCTCACGGATGATGCGACCGCCCTCGAAGGCCATCTGCCCGAGCAGTTGCGCCTGCTTGGGGCCGACGCTGCGCTCGATCACATCGATATCGCGACTGTAGCTGTTGACGATCTGCCCGCCGTTGCGGCCCGAGGCGCCGAAGCCGACCTTGGCCGCCTCGACGACGCTCACCTTGAAGCCGTTCTCCAGGAGGAACAGCGCGGTGGACAGGCCGGTATAGCCAGCGCCGATGATGCACACATCGGTTTCCACCTCGCCTTGCAGGGCAGAGCGCTGCGGGACGGGGTTGGCTGACGCGGCGTAATAGGATTGCGGGTATGCAGTGTGCGCCATCTTGAACCTCTGTTCTTTATTTTTTACGAATGGCCCGATGCTACCTGAGTTGAAAATGGCCGGCTAGTGCCTGTGCAAAATATCCAACAAGGGTGTCTGGTAAAAAAATTGGCCTATTTCAGTGGGTTAGCGAAAAAACCTGTTGACGGCCAAAAAGATCTGCGTAGAATGCGCACCCATCGAAGGCACATAGCTCAGTTGGTTAGAGCACCACCTTGACATGGTGGGGGTCGTTGGTTCGAGTCCAATTGTGCCTACCAAATCGATAAAAAGGGGTCGCCAGGCGACCCCTTTTTTTATTGTCCGGATTTTCCCGGTGCAGGGGCGAGCTACCATGAGCGTCGTTGCGCTTGCCAGCGTGGCGGCTTTCTGGAAGCATCCGCTCTCTTTACTTCCCCAGTGACTCTGGTTCGGTCTGGTTGGCCTTAGGGCTCCTGCCATCGTTAGGTGGGTATACCGCCGAATCGCTTCCTGGCTCATCCCAACCCACGTGACCTTTGGTAGGGGTCACCACTAGGAGAGGAGGCGCCATGCCCACCATTACTCTTCCCGACGGCAGTCAGCGTTCGTTCGATCATCCGGTATCCGTGCTGGAGGTCGCCCAATCCATCGGCGCAGGCCTGGCCAAGGCCACCCTGGCTGGCAAGGTGAACGGCAAGCAGGTCGATGCCTGCGATGTGATCGACAGTGACGCGACCCTGCAGATCATCACGCCGAAGGACGAAGAGGGGCTGGAAATCATCCGCCACTCCTGCGCACACCTGGTTGGGCACGCGGTCAAGCAGCTCTACCCGGATGCCAAGATGGTGATTGGTCCCGTCATCGAAGAAGGCTTCTATTACGACATCGCCATCGGGCGGCCTTTCACTCCCGAGGACATGGCCGCCATCGAGCAGCGCATGAAGGAGCTGATCGACAAGGACTACGACGTCATCAAGAAGATGACGCCGCGGGCCGAGGTCATCGAGGTGTTCAAGGCGCGTGGCGAAGAGTACAAGCTGCGCCTGATCGACGACATGCCGGACGAGCAGGCCATGGGTCTGTACTACCACGAAGAATACGTGGACATGTGCCGTGGCCCGCACGTGCCCAACACTCGCTTCCTCAAGGCATTCAAGCTGACCCGCATTTCCGGTGCCTACTGGCGCGGTGACTCGAAGAACGAGCAATTGCAGCGCATCTATGGCACTGCCTGGGCGGATAAGAAGCAACTTGCGGCCTACGTTCAGCGTATCGAGGAGGCCGAGAAGCGCGATCACCGGCGCATCGGCAAGCAGCTCGATCTGTTCCATCTGCAGGAAGAGGCGCCGGGCATGGTGTTCTGGCATCCCAATGGCTGGACCGTCTACCAGGTGCTGGAGCAGTACATGCGCCAGGTGCAGCGTGACAATGGCTATGTGGAAGTGCGCACGCCGCAGGTGGTCGATCGCATCCTCTGGGAGCGTTCCGGGCACTGGTCCAACTATGCCGAGAACATGTTTACCACGTCGTCGGAGAATCGCGATTACGCGGTCAAGCCGATGAACTGCCCGTGCCATGTGCAGATCTTCAATCAGGGCCTCAAGTCTTATCGCGACCTGCCGCTGCGCCTGGCCGAGTTCGGCGCCTGCCACCGCAATGAGCCGTCCGGTGCGCTGCACGGCATCATGCGTGTGCGTGGTTTCGTGCAGGACGATGCGCACATCTTCTGCACCGAAGAGCAGGTGAAGAAGGAAGCGGCCGACTTCATCAAGCTGACCCTACAGGTCTATGCGGACTTCGGCTTCACCGACGTATCCATGAAACTGTCGACCCGTCCGGCCAAGCGCGTGGGTTCCGAAGAGCTGTGGGATCGTGCCGAAGGGGCGCTGGCCGACGCGCTCAACGAGTCGGGCCTGGCCTGGGAATATCAACCGGGCGAGGGCGCCTTCTACGGGCCTAAGATCGAGTTCACCCTCAAGGACTGCCTGGGGCGCAACTGGCAATGCGGTACGCTGCAGTACGACCCGAATCTGCCGGAGCGTCTGGAGGCCAGCTACATCGCCGAAGACAACAACCGCAAGCGCCCGGTCATGCTGCATCGCGCGATCCTCGGCTCCTTCGAGCGCTTCATCGGCATGCTGATCGAGCACTACGCCGGTTCCTTCCCGGCCTGGCTGGCGCCGACTCAGGCGGTGATCATGAATATCACCGACAAACAGGCCGATTTCGCCCGTGAGGTGGAGAAAACCCTCAATCAAAGCGGATTCCGTGCCAAGGCCGACTTGAGAAACGAGAAGATCGGCTTTAAAATCCGTGAGCATACTTTGCTCAAGGTTCCCTATCTCTTGGTTATTGGAGATCGGGAGGTTGAGACACGATCCGTTGCTGTGCGCACCCGCGAAGGCGTTGACCTGGGGTCAATGCCTGTCGAGCAGTTCGCCGCGCAGTTGCAGCAAGCGGTTTCCCGGCGTGGTCGCCAAGATTTGGAGTAAGAACTATTAAGCGTGATATGAGACAGGACAAGCGGGCCGCCCCCAAGGCGCCTATCAACGAGAACATCACCGCGCGTGAGGTTCGCCTGATTGGGCCGGACGGTCAGCAGATTGGTGTGGTTTCCATCGATGAGGCGCTGAACGCCGCCGAGGAAGCCAAGCTGGATCTGGTGGAAATCTCCGCTGATGCGGTGCCTCCGGTTTGCCGCATCATGGACTACGGCAAGCACCTGTTCGAGAAGAAAAAGCAGGCTGCTATTGCCAAGAAGAACCAGCACCAGCAGCAGATCAAAGAGATCAAGTTTCGTCCAGGGACGGAAGAAGGGGATTATCAGGTAAAACTACGCAACCTGATACGTTTCCTTGAAGATGGGGACAAGGCCAAGGTATCGCTTCGATTCCGCGGTCGTGAGATGGCCCACCAGGAGCTGGGGATGGAGCTGCTCAAGCGGGTCGAACAAGACCTGATCGAGCTCGGCACCGTCGAACAGCATCCCAAGCTGGAAGGACGCCAGCTGATGATGGTCATCGCTCCCAAGAAGCGTAAATAACCTCCCGGGCACTGGCAGGCCTGATGGTTATCAGTTGTTAATGAATGCGGAGTACTAAACATGCCAAAGATGAAAACCAAGAGCGGTGCTGCAAAGCGCTTCCTGAAGACTGCTTCGGGCTACAAGCACAAGCACGCTTTCAAGAGCCACATCCTGACCAAGATGTCCACCAAGCGTAAGCGTCAACTGCGCGGTAGCCAGCTGATGCATCCGTCGGACAAGGCAAAAGTCGAGCGCATGCTGCGCGTTCGTTAATCGGTCAAGATACTTAGAGGTAATTACTCATGGCTCGTGTTAAGCGTGGCGTCATCGCTCGTGCTCGTCACAAGAAAATCCTGAAGCTCGCCAAGGGCTACTACGGCGCGCGTTCGCGCGTGTTCCGCGTCGCCAAGCAGGCGGTGATCAAGGCAGGCCAATACGCCTACCGTGACCGTCGTCAGCGCAAGCGTCAGTTCCGCGCACTGTGGATCGCTCGTATCAACGCTGGTGCTCGCGTCAACGGTCTGTCCTACAGCCGTCTGATCGCTGGCCTGAAAAAGGCGTCGATCGAGATCGACCGCAAGGTTCTGGCCGATCTGGCAGTGAACGAAAAAGCGGCGTTTGCTGCGATTGTCGAGAAGGCCAAGGCCGTTCTGGCTTAAGTCCCCCGACAATCACCGGGTTCGCCCGGTGGCAACGTCAAAGATAGGGGAAGAGCCTTAACAGCTCTTCCCCTATTTCGTATCTGGAGTCTGTACATGGAAAATCTGGATGCATTGGTCTCCCAAGCGCTCGAGGCCGTGCAACGAAGCGAAGATGTCAACGCCCTGGAGCAGCTCCGGGTTCAGTACCTGGGCAAGAAGGGCGAACTGACTGCCCTGATGCAGACCCTGGGCAAGCTGTCGGCAGAGGAGCGCCCGCAGGCCGGCGCCCTGATCAACGCCGCCAAGACGCAGGTTCAGGATGCGCTGAACGCCCGCAAATCCGTGCTCGAGCAGGCTCTGCTCGCCGAGAAGTTGGCTTCCGAGCGTATCGACGTGACCCTGCCGGGCCGCGGCCAGGCCTCTGGTGGCCTGCATCCGGTCACGCGCACGCTCGAGCGTGTCGAGCAGTTCTTCACCCATATCGGCTTCAGCGTGGCCGAGGGGCCGGAAGTCGAAGACGACTACCACAACTTCGAGGCGCTCAACATCCCCGGCCACCACCCGGCACGGGCGATGCACGACACCTTCTATTTCAACGCCAACATGTTGCTGCGTACCCATACCTCGCCGGTACAGGTGCGCACCATGGAGTCGCAGCAACCGCCGATCCGCATCGTCTGCCCGGGCCGTGTTTATCGCTGCGACTCGGATATCACTCACTCGCCGATGTTCCACCAGGTCGAAGGCCTGCTGGTCGACGAGGGCATCAGCTTTGCCGACCTCAAGGGCACCATCGAAGAGTTCCTCCGCGTGTTCTTCGAGAAGCCGCTGGGCGTGCGTTTCCGTCCGTCCTTCTTCCCCTTCACCGAGCCCTCGGCTGAAGTCGATATGCAGTGCGTGATGTGCAGTGGCAAAGGCTGCCGCGTGTGCAAGCAGACCGGCTGGCTGGAAGTGATGGGCTGCGGCATGGTGCATCCGAACGTGCTGCGCATGAGTGGCATCGACCCGGAAAAATACTCCGGCTTCGCCTTCGGCATGGGCGCCGAGCGCTTAGCCATGCTGCGTTATGGCGTCAATGACTTGCGCCTGTTCTTCGATAACGACCTGCGATTCCTGGCGCAATTTCGCTAGCGACCGCATTGCACGTATCGAATTCGTTTAAGGAGAACAGACAACATGAAATTCAGTGAACAATGGCTGCGTGGTTGGGTGAACCCCGACGTATCCCGTGAGGATCTGGTCGCGCGCCTGTCCATGGTCGGCCTCGAGGTCGATGCCGTGCAGCCGGTGGCCGGTGCCTTCAGTGGCGTGGTGGTCGGTGAGATTGTCAGTGCCGAACAGCACCCGGACGCCGACAAGCTGCGCGTATGCCAGGTGAGCAACGGCGCCGAGACCTTCCAGGTCGTTTGCGGCGCGCCCAATGCGCGTGCCGGCATCAAGATTCCATTCGCCATGATCGGCGCCGAGCTGCCGGGCGACTTCAAGATCAAGAAGGCCAAGCTGCGTGGCGTCGAGTCCCAGGGCATGCTGTGCTCGGCCTCCGAACTGCAGATCAGTGAAGATAACAGCGGCCTGATGGAGCTGGCAGCCGACGCGTCGGTCGGGCAGGACATTCGTGCCTACCTGAATCTGGACGATGTCAGCATCGAGATCGGCCTGACCCCGAACCGGGGTGACTGCCTGTCGCTCGCTGGTCTGGCCCGTGAAGTCGGTGCCATGTATGGCGCCGCAGTGTCGCCGGTGGTTATCGACGCCGTCGCGCCTGCCCATGACGAAGTGCGCTCGGTCGAAGTGCTGGCGCCCAAGGCCTGTCCGCGTTACCTCGGTCGCGTTGTGCGCAACGTCGACCTGTCTCGTCCGACCCCGCTGTGGATGGTCGAGCGCCTGCGTCGTTCCGACATCCGCAGCATCGATGCGGCAGTGGACATCACCAACTACGTGATGCTCGAGCTGGGTCAGCCGATGCATGCCTTCGATCTCGCCGAAATCAACGGCGGCATTCGCGTGCGTATGGCGGAAGAGGGCGAGAAGCTAGTGCTGCTCGACGGCCAGGAAGTCAGCCTGCGCGCCGACACCCTGGTGATCGCCGATCACGGCCGGGCTCTGGCCATAGCCGGCGTAATGGGTGGTGAGCACAGCGGCGTGAGTGACAAGACCCGCGACCTGTTCCTGGAAAGCGCCTTCTTCGACACCATTGCCGTGGCCGGCAAGGCGCGTTCCTATGGCCTGCACACCGACTCCTCGCACCGCTTCGAGCGTGGTGTGGACTCGCAACTGGCACGCCAGGCCATGGAGCGCGCGACCGCGCTGCTGCTGGAAATCGCCGGCGGTGAAGCGGGGCCGATCATCGAGGCCATCAGCGAGGCCGATTTGCCCAAGGTGGCTCCGATTACCCTGCGTGCCGAGCGCATCAGCCAGATGCTGGGCATGGATATGGACGGCGCCGAGGTCGAGCGCCTGCTGACCTCGCTGGGTCTGGGCGTCAGTGCCCAGGCGGCCGGACAGTGGCTGGTCAGTGTGCCCAGTCACCGCTTTGATATCAGCCTGGAAGTGGATCTGATCGAAGAGCTGGGCCGTCTGTATGGCTACAACCGCCTGCCGGTGCGCTACCCGCAAGCGCGTCTCGCGCCGCAGGCGCGCGCAGAAGCGCGTGCCGAGCTGCCGGCGCTGCGCCGTCTGCTGGTCGCCCGTGGCTACCAGGAAGCGATCACCTACAGCTTCATCGATCCCAAACTGTTCGAGCTGTTCGCGCCGGGCGTCGAGCCGCTGCAACTGGCCAACCCGATTTCCGCCGACATGGCGGCCATGCGTTCCTCGCTGTGGTCGGGGCTGGTCAAGGCGCTGCAGCACAATCTCAATCGCCAGCAGTCGCGCGTGCGCCTGTTCGAGAGCGGCCTGCGTTTCGTCGGCCAGCTAGGTGAGCTCAAGCAGGAGGCCATGCTGGCGGGCGTGATCACCGGCAGTCGCCTGCCGGAAGGCTGGGCCAACAGCCGTGAGGGCGTCGACTTCTACGACCTGAAAGCCGATGTCGAGGCGCTGCTGGGTTACGCCGGCGCAGCCGATGCGTTCAGCTTCGTGCCGGGCGAGCATGCCGTCCTGCATCCGGGGCAGACCGCACGCATCGAGCGGGAAGGGCACCTGGTCGGCTTCATGGGGGCCTTGCATCCCGAGTTGGCCAAGACCCTGGGGCTGGATCAACCGGTGTTCCTCTTCGAGCTGCTGTTGGCCGAAGTGGCGACGGGGCGCCTGCCTGCCTTCCGTGAGCTGTCGCGCTTCCCTGAAGTGCGTCGCGATCTGGCGCTGCTGGTCGATCGTGAGCAGCCGGCAGAAGCCGTGCTGGCTGCCATCCGTGAAGCGGCGGGCGAGTGGCTGACAGACCTCAAGCTATTTGACGTCTATCAGGGTAAAGGTATTGATCCGCTTAGAAAAAGCCTTGCGGTTGGCTTGACCTGGCAACATCCATCGCGCACTCTTAACGACGATGAGGTGAGTGCAACCACGCAGGATATCCTCACCTCCCTCGAACAAAGGTTCAACGCCACGTTAAGGAAGTAGCGTATGGGGGCTCTGACGAAAGCTGAGATGGCCGAACGTCTGTACGAAGAGCTCGGCCTGAACAAACGGGAAGCCAAGGAACTGGTGGAGCTGTTTTTTGAAGAGATCCGCCAGGCTCTTGAACTGAACGAACAGGTCAAGCTTTCGGGTTTTGGCAACTTCGACTTGCGCGACAAGCGCCAGCGACCGGGCCGTAACCCGAAAACAGGGGAAGAGATTCCGATCACGGCTCGCCGTGTGGTCACTTTTCGTCCAGGGCAAAAACTGAAAGCCAGGGTCGAGGCCTATGCTGGAACCAAGTCATAACGACGAACTACCGGCAATCCCCGGCAAACGCTACTTCACCATCGGTGAAGTCAGCGAACTCTGCGCGGTCAAACCCCATGTTCTGCGTTACTGGGAGCAGGAATTCCCACAATTGAACCCGGTGAAGCGACGGGGTAACCGTCGCTATTACCAGCGTCAGGATGTGCTGATGATCCGGCAGATTCGGGCGTTGCTGTACGATCAGGGCTTCACCATCGGTGGCGCGCGTCAGCGCTTGTCCGGCGATGAAGCCAAGGACGACACCACCCAGTATCGTCAACTGATCAAGCAGATGATCGCCGAGCTCGAAGACGTTCTGCACGTTTTGAAAAAGTAAGACAAAGAAAAACTTGCCTTATTTCAAAAGCTTAATGTATAGTTCCTCCCGCTTTCGGTCACCCGGAAGCATCGTCGGGGCGTAGCGCAGCCCGGTAGCGCACTTGCATGGGGTGCAAGGGGTCGAGTGTTCGAATCACTCCGTCCCGACCAAAAAACCCTAAAAATCCAGTCACCGTCAGGTGACTGGATTTTTTTATGCCTGAATGTTTTCGTCTGCTGTTGTGGGGGGGGGGGGCTGGCTGTTCTGATCGCCAACTGGTGTGTTCATGGACAGCGATGCCTCTTCGCTGCTACCTTGTTCAAAGGTAATACCTTTAGATAACGGGGGGAGGCCATGGCCACTTCCATCAAGATTGATGACGAGCTGAAAGGTCGTATTCAGCATTTGGCCAGTCTGCGCCAGCGCTCATCGCACTGGATCATGCGTGAGGCTATCGTTCAGTACGTCGAGCGTGAGGAGGCCCGAGAGGGTTTCAAGCAGGAAGCGCTGGCATCTTGGGCTGCCTATCAGGAAACCGGTCGGCATCTGACGGCTCAAGAGACTCGTACTTGGCTTGAAGGTTGGGGAACAGAGGCTGAGGCAGAGCTTCCCAAGTGTCACGACTGATTGTCACTGAGGGCGCCGCAGAAGGCTTGGAGCGTTGCAGGCGATTTCTTGCCGATAAAGATCCGCTGGTTTCACGGCGTGCTGCCCAGGTGATCAAGCACCAGTTGGCCCGTTTGGAGGAAAACCCGGAGGTGGGGCGTCCATTCGCAGATCTGCCGGAGTTGCGCGAGCTTGTCATCGAGTTTGGTGAGTCTGGCTACGTTGCGCTGTACCGCTATGAGCGAGCAAATGACACTGCCTATGTCTTGGCTTTCCGTCATCAAAAAGAGGCTGGCTATTGAGGTTGGGCCGCAGCTACTGCGCGTTTCGCAAGCATGGCTCTGGCTTCTCGGTGTCGTTGGATCACTCCGTCCCGACCAAAAAATCCCTACATCAAAGCCTGGTCAGAGATGATCAGGCTTTTTTGTTTCTGGAGCATGCGCTGTGCTTTATCTCTGTGGCGGCTCTATCTCTTGCTCTTCTTCTTTTTGCTGTCGTTCGAGGACACGCTCGGCTTGCCTTGCCATCGCGTCGGTTGTTGCCGCTGGCTTCCAGGGCGTCGCCGTCGTTTAGCCATCGCTGTGAGGTTTGCCAGGTAAGCGTGCTAAGGCATTGTTTTTAGGGCTGTTCAAAAGGTGATCAGCGTGCTAAAACCAATTCGCCGAATCTTCTAGCCGCTTGAAAAAGAAGGGAAAACCATGACCAAGTCGGAGTTGATCGAAAGAATCGTCACCCACCAGGGGCAGCTTTCCTCCAAGGATGTCGAGCTGGCCATCAAGACCATGCTGGAGCAGATGTCCCAGGCCTTGGCTACGGGCGATCGGATCGAGATTCGTGGCTTCGGTAGTTTTTCGCTTCATTACCGCGCGCCGCGCGTTGGGCGCAACCCCAAGACTGGGCAGTCCGTGCGCCTGGATGGTAAGTTCGTGCCGCACTTCAAGCCTGGCAAGGAGCTGCGTGATCGGGTCAATGAAGATGAGTGAAGCGAGGTTTTAACCTGCTGATGCGGCACGTTCGTGCTTTTTAAAGTCTCTTTGCTTCGCTTGCCAAATCTTTAAAAAACGGCAAAATGTGAGGCGTTTCACAGTGTTAGCCGTCCACAGGCTTTCCGCCATTTGTTTCTCAGTGAAATTGGATCCGTACCGCTGGGGCTGAGTCCCTTCAGGTTTCACAAGTGCTAAGGGATTGAGTCGTGCGGTACCCCTCTATCGTTCATCACGGCGCTGTCACGGGCGTGACGGGCTCTTGCCATCAATTGATGATGGATGATGGATTTTCATTGATGATCGATTGCGGTCTCTTTCAAGGGGCTGAAGCCTCTCCCGATGGTAGTGCCAGTGCCGGGCAGCTCGCTATCGACTTCCCCATAAAGGGCATCAAGGCCCTGGTCGCTACGCATGTTCACATCGACCATGTAGGCCGTATTCCCTATCTGCTGGCGGCCGGTTTCAAGGGGCCAATTCTCTGCAGCGAACCATCGGCCAAGTTGCTGCCCATAGTGCTCGAAGATGCCTTCAAACTTGGTATCAGCCGTGATCAGAAGCAGGTCGAGCGCTACCTCAGGCTGATCGAACAGCGCATCGTCGCGCTACCCTACAAGCAGTGGTTCACCCTGGTCGGCAACAAGCAGTTGCAAGCCCGCATTCGTCTACAGCGTGCCGGCCATATCCTCGGCTCGGCTTACGTCGAGGTGGATGTGCTCTACCCCGAGACGGGCATAAAGAAGCGCATCGTTTTCTCTGGTGATCTCGGTGCGCCCCATGCGCCGATCCTGCCTACTCCCAAAGCACCCTATAAAGCCGATGTGCTGGTCATCGAAAGCACCTATGGCGACCGTCTGCACGAAGATCGCCGCACACGTCGTCAGCGTCTCGAAAAAGTGCTGGAGCATGCCTTGAGCAACCAGGGCACGGTTCTGGTTCCGGCTTTCAGTATTGGTCGCACTCAGGAACTGCTCTACGAGCTCGAGGACATCATTCATCGCAGGGTACTGAAGGGGATGGCCAAGGCTGACTCAGTCAAGTCTGACGACTCCAGATCAGGTAAAGCTCCGGCATTGGACTGGGCCAACCTGCCGATTATCCTCGACTCCCCGCTGGCCAGTCGTTTTACTGCGGTGTATCGCGAGCTCGATCACTTCTGGGATGCAGAGGCGAGGGCGCGTTTGACCAAGGGGCGTAACCCACTGGCCTTTCGCAACCTGCTCACGGTCGATAGTCACAAGGCACATATGGCGATGGTCAATCGCCTGGCGCAGACCGCTCAGCCGGCCATTGTCATTGCCGGCAGTGGTATGTGCTCCAATGGGCGTATCGTCAATTACTTCAAAGCAATGCTCGGGGATGAGCGCCACGATGTGCTGTTCGTGGGATATCAGGCAGAAGGTTCTGTGGGTAAACAGATACAGCGTTTCGGCCCGGGCAATGGATACGTCGATATCGACGGTCAGCGTTATCCCATCCATGCACAAATCCATACCATCGGAGGTTACTCGGCGCATGCGGACAAGGCAGGATTGCTTCGCTTCATCAGCGCAATGCGTCACTTGCCCGCAGAAATTCGCATCGTGCATGGCGACCCCGAAGCTAAGCGCGAGCTTGCCTGCGCGTTGCTGGCTCACTGTATGTCGATAGACCATGAGGTAGACGTGCAGATTCCCTTGTGACAGCCTTGCCCAGCTTTGAAATTCGCCATGCTGGCAGTGCTGCTTGTGCCAATGATTCAACGCAGTAAACGACTTTGGAGTGTCTGTGAGTATCCAGCCTGTAATACCCCGTGAAACCAGATCGGATGAGATCGACCTGGTCGAGCTCTTCCATAAGCTATGGCAGCAGAAGTTTCTGATCATCGGCTGCACCCTGGCCGTGACGCTCTGTGCAGCCGCCTATGCCGTTCTTGCGACGCCTTACTATCAGGTGCAGAGCGTCCTTCGCCCGGCGCCGCTCAAGGAACTCGATGAGCTCAACAGCACAGGTGTATACAGCCTGACCCCTGAGGATGCATTGAAGCGGGTTGGCGCTGCGCTAGACTCCTACAGCACGCGAGCCGAGTTCTTTCGCAATAATCCAGAGCTGTTCGCCAATCTGAAAGGCCTCAACAAGAGCCTGGAACAGCGTTTTGAGACCTTCAACGCCGAAAGTTTCACCCTGTTGCAGCCGGATCCGAAGCGCACGGACAACCTGAGTGCATACGTCGGGTTGAAACTGGTTTACCCCGAAACCCTGGATGGCGTCGCAATTCTCAATGGCATCGTCCAGCAAGCCATCATCGACGAACGGCAGCGTGTGGCGCTGGATATGGAAGGTGTGATTCAGAACCGGCTGAACAAGATCGAGCGGCAAATGGCGGCTGCGCGTGCGAGCTATGAAGCACAGAAAGAAGCCACAATCGCCAAACTCAAAGAAGATGACAAGCTGCAGCGCGCCATCCTGCAGGATGAGCTCAAGGCGCTGAGAACAGAACTGCGCACACGTCGGCAGAACCGTATCGCACAGCTCGATGAAGCGATTACCATCGCCAAAGCCTTGGGCATCACCAAGCCAACCAACCCGACATCGTTGAGCGGTAGCGATTCGACAGTGGAAGGGCAGGGCAGTGTATTTCGTGCCGAGGTCATCAATCAGCAGTTCCCCTTGCAGTTCATGGGAACTGAGGCATTGGAAGCCGAGCGCGCGGCATTGCTCAAGCGAAAATCAGATGACTATACCGAACCGAAGATCGCCAAGATCCAGAACAAGCTGCAGATGCTTGAGCACAACCGCCAGGTTGAAATGATGCAAAGCCGCGAGAATGAGGATCTGTTTCTGGCCAAGCTTTCCGAGATGCGCGAAGAGGCGGCGCGCTTGCGCAGCATCAATCTGGATCTTGATCAGTTGAACCTGGTGAGGGTTGATCGGCCAGCGGTCAAGCCGTTGAACCCGATCAAGCCGAAGAAAGGGTTAATTATCGTACTTGGCGGGGTGTTAGGGGCTTTGCTCGGAGTTTTGGTTGTGCTTATATTTGTCGTGCGTGATAAATATAATTTTCCTCGATAGCTTTGAGTGAAGAGCTTCAGTTTATGTGTTTGCTTCTGTTCTTTGTGTGTGAAACTTAAGGTGCTGCTTTATGAAGAAAGTATTAGTGACAGGGGCCGATGGGTTTATTGGTTCGCACTTGACGGAGTTGCTTGTTCTCGAGGGTTACGAGGTTAAGGCCCTTTCTCAGTATAATTCATTTAATTACTGGGGCTGGCTTGAAGATGTTTCGTGCCTGAAGGATATTGAGGTCTTGAGTGGTGATATTCGTGATCCACATTATTGCAAGCATATTACTAAGGGGGTTGATGCTGTGTTTCATCTTGCTGCGCTAATCGCAATCCCTTACTCCTATGTTGCGCCTGATAGCTATGTTGATACTAACGTAAAAGGTACGCTTAATATTTGTCAGGCTGCTTTGGATAATGGTATTCAGCGCGTAATTCACACTTCTACCAGCGAAGTTTATGGTACTGCGCAGTATGTGCCTATTGACGAAAAACACCCTTTGCAGCCCCAGTCACCTTACAGTGCCTCAAAAATTGCTGCAGATGCCATGGCGATGAGTTTCTATAATGCCTTCGACTTGCCTCTGACTACGGCGCGACCATTCAATACTTATGGCCCGCGTCAGTCTGCTCGTGCAGTAATTCCTACAATTATTACTCAGATCGCGAGTGGCAAGAAGCAGATCAAGCTGGGAGATGTTTCGCCCACCCGAGATTTCAACTACGTAACTGATACATGTCGGGGCTTTTTGGAGCTTGCTCGTTGCGACAAGGCCATCGGTGAAACAGTAAATATCGGCTCCAACTACGAGATTTCCGTTGGTGACACTCTGGCGCTGATTCGTGAGCTGATGGGTAGCGACGTCGAGTTTCTAACTGATGACCAACGCCTACGTCCCGAAAAGTCGGAGGTATTCCGACTGTGGTGCGATAACACCAAGATCAATGGTCTGACCGGATTCAAACCAGCCTATTCAATCCGTCAGGGCTTGCAAGAAACGATCAATTGGTTTTCCGTTGTGGAAAACTTGGCTAAATACAAAGCTGATCTCTATAACGTCTGAGTTCTCGTCATGTTCAAAGCGCTAATCGGTTTCATTCGTGAGCAATACCGTACTGATCAGTTCATCCCGCTGCATGCACCTGTTTTCCCCGGGAATGAAAAGCAGTATGTGCTGGAGACCGTCGATTCGACGTTCGTCTCAAGTGTCGGCACGTTTGTTGACCGATTTGAAGCTGACATGGCGGCCTATACCGGCTCACCTCGCGCTGTCGCGACGGTGAACGGTACTGCGGCGCTACATGTATCCCTGTTGCTCGCGGGGGTCAAGTCAGGCGATCTGGTTCTGACCCAGCCGCTGACCTTCGTTGCAACCTGCAACGCTATTGCCTATTGCGGCGCCGAGCCAGTTTTCATCGACGTCGATCGGCACACCATGGGGCTTTCCCCGCGGGCCCTTGACGCCTGGCTGGAAGAAAATGCTCGCCTCGATGGCGATGGTGTTTGCCGTGTTAGAGAAACAGATCGTGTGCTTCGAGCCTGTCTGCCCATGCATACCTTCGGGCACCCTGCCGATATCGACGGCCTACTTGTAGTGTGCGCGCGCTGGAATGTTGCGCTGGTGGAGGACGCGGCAGAATCCTTGGGTAGCCTCTATAAGGGGCGCCACACTGGGACATTCGGTTGCGTTGGAACGCTGAGTTTCAATGGAAACAAAATCATAACCACGGGTGGTGGAGGCATGATTCTGGCTGGAGAGACTCTAGGCGCACGTGCCAAGCACATTACGACTACTGCCAAGAAAGCGCACGCCTACGAGTATGTTCATGACGAGGTTGGTTACAACTACCGCCTGCCCAACTTGAACGCCGCTCTAGGCTGCGCCCAACTTGAAAACTTGGAGGCCTTTGTTGCCAGCAAGCGCGAGCTGGCGGCGAGCTACGAGCATTTCTTTGAGGGGCAGTCGATCCAGTTCTTCCGCGAGCCGGAAGGCTGTCGTTCCAACTACTGGCTGAACGCGGTGGTGTGCGAGGACTTGGGGCAGCGTGATGCGCTGCTGCAGGAAAGCAATCACGCAGGGGTGATGACTCGTCCTATCTGGAAACTGATGACTCATCTGCCAGCGTTTTCTAGTGCGCTGCGCGGCGACCTTGCCAACGCCTTATGGCTCGAAGACCGTGTGGTGAACCTGCCCAGCAGCGTTCGGTTGGGGAGCTCGGCTTGAAGCGCAAGGTCGCAGTCTTTACCGGTACCCGTGCTGAATATGGCCTACTGTATTGGCTGATGAAGGACATCCAGGCCAGCACGGCCCTGGAGTTGCAAGTAATCGTCAGCGGCATGCACCTGTCTCCCGAATTTGGCGATACCTGGAAGGTGGTGGAAAGCGACGGCTTTACTATTGACGCCAAGGTCGAAATGTTACTGTCGTCCGACAGCGATGTGGGGGTGGTCAAGTCCATGGGGCTTGGCATCCTTGGTTTCGCTGACGCGCTGGATCGCCTGCGACCTGATGTGCTGGTGGTATTGGGTGATCGTTTCGAGGCGCTGGCTGTGGTTCAGGCCGCATTGGTGATGAAGATTCCCGTAGCTCATCTTCACGGTGGTGAAATCACCGAGGGCGCCTATGATGATGCCATTCGGCACGCGATCACCAAGATGTCGTATCTGCATTTCGTCGCAGCGCAAGCCTACAGGCAGCGAGTCATCCAGCTAGGTGAGGCGCCAGAGCGGGTCTTCAATGTTGGTGCCGTGGGCTTGGATCATCTGCTGCGCAGCGAGCGCATGACCAGTGCGGAGCTTTCACAGAGCCTTGCCTTTGACCTTAACTCGCCTTTTCTATTGGTAACCTACCATCCAGTGACACTTGCAGAGGAAGATCCGCTGCGCAGTTTCGAGGCGCTATTGTCCGCACTCGACCGGTTCCCGGAACACAAGGTGATTATCACTTATCCGAATGCTGATAATGGCGGGCGGGCCATTATCCCGCTGCTCGAAGCCTATGCAAAAAAGTCGCCTGAACGGATCAAGGCGATTCCTTCTCTCGGCTTCAAGCGCTACCTGAGCGCTGTCGCGCTGGCGGATGCGGTGGTAGGCAATTCTTCCAGCGGGATAATTGAAGTACCGGCATTCGCTGTGCCCACCGTCAATATCGGGGTCCGCCAGGATGGGCGTCTGGCTGCGGAGTCGGTTCTGCATTGTGCTGCCCGGGACGAGGACATTGAGCGGGCTTTGCGCATGGCACTTTCCAGTGAATTTGCCACGGTCTGCCGGAGCGCAGTGAATCCCTATGGCGCGGGCAATGCTTCGCAAAGAATCGTAGCCATTCTCGAAAGCTGCGATCTGAATCATCATAAGTCGTTTCATGATATAGGCTGAGCCATGAAATTATCCGATGCAGGTGCGGTATATATCATCGCGGAGGCGGGTGTTAACCATAATGGTGAGCGCGATCTAGCCTTTGAATTGGTCGATATTGCTGCTGACGCTGGTGCCGACGCCGTTAAGTTCCAGACCTTCGATGCCGAGCGACTGGCCTTGAAGGCCGCCCCGAAGGCGAGTTACCAGAAGCAGAACACCGACGTGCAGGAGAGCCAGCTTGCCATGCTCAAGAAGCTCGAATTGCCGCGTGAATTGCACTTCGAGTTGCAGGCCTATGCACACAATAAGGGCATTGAGTTCCTGTCAACGGCATTCGATAGCAGCAGCCTGCAATTTCTCTGCAAGATGAATTTACCATTCTTCAAGGTGCCGTCGGGTGAGCTGACCAATGGCCCGCTGCTTTGGCAATTTGCGCATACTGGCAAGCCCCTTGTACTTTCGACCGGGATGGCAACCATGAGTGAAGTGGAGCAGGGCCTTGCTATTGTCGCTCATGCTCTGACATCCTCGTGCGAGCCCACGAGCATGGATGATGTCTGGAAATGCTGGAGTGATCCGCTCAGCCGTGGTCGTCTGCAAGGCCATGTCACCCTATTGCATTGCACCTCTCAGTACCCGACACCGCCCCATGAGGTCAATCTACTGGCCATGGATACGCTGAAGGCATTCGGGCTGGCGGTCGGCTATTCCGACCACACAGAAGGTTGCCTGATTCCGGTAGCTGCGGTTGCTCGTGGCGCCACTGTCATTGAAAAACACTTTACCTTGGATCGCTCCATGCCTGGTCCAGATCACAAGGCGTCCTTGGAACCGGAGGAGCTCAAGTCCATGGTCGCCCAGATCCGAACACTTCAGCTCGCGTTCGGCGATCCTTGCAAAGCGCCGCAGCCCAGTGAGTGGGATACGCGAACGGCTGCACGGCAGCAGGTTGTTGCGTCCCGGGAAATTGCTGCAGGGGCAATCATTACCCGTGACGATCTCACCACCGCCCGCAGTGGCAGCGGCCTATCACCAACCACATTGTGGGAGCTGGTGGGTAGCACCAGCCGTCGCGGGTTCGATGCAGGCGAGATCATCGAGAAATGACAGTAACTGCGCAACGCCCTTTGCCATTGATTCTGCTGGGGGCTGGAGGTCACGCAAAAGTCCTGCTTTCACTAGTCCGCGCTTGTGGTTACGAAATGCTCGGTGTATGTGATCCTGGCCTAGCCGAGCAAGGTATCAATTACTGGCGAGGCCTTGAGGTGCTCGGCGCGGATGATGCGCTGGAGGGATATGCTCCAGATCAGGTTGAGCTGGTCAATGGCATAGGTCAGGTCGTGGGCGGTAACCTGCGCCGGCGCGTGCACGAGAAAGCATGCGCCATGGGCTTCCGTTTCCCCGCGCTGCTTCATCCAGCAGCCTGGGTCGATGATTCGGTTGTGCTAGAGGAGGGAGCCCAAGTGATGGCTGGTGCTGTACTACAACCCGATGTATTCATCGGTTGCGGTAGCATAGTTAATACCAAGGTTGGGATTGACCACGATTGCCATATCGCTGCTCATGTACATGTCGCTCCGGGTGTGGTGCTGTGTGGTGGTGTGACGATTGCCGAAGGCGCATTTATTGGAAGTGGGGCCACGATTACCCAGGGAATCACCGTAGGCGAGAGAGCCTTGATCGGTGCTGGAACCGTTGTTGTGCGCGATGTTCCCGCCCAAGTTGTTCTGATGGGGCCGTCGCCCCGCGCCAGGGACGCGTGTAGGTCGTGAAAAATAAAGAAGGTATGCAATGAAGCAGTGGGAACTAACGCTCGTCGATCCTGAGTGCTCTATGGAACAGGCCATTGCGACGCTGGATCAGGTCGCAGTGAGAATCGTCATGGTCGTGGATCAGGAGCGCCGGCTGTTGGGAACACTGACCGACGGGGATGTGCGACGTGCTTTGTTGAAACAGCGGCCGCTGAGTACGCCCGTCAGCGAGGTGATGTGTTCGACCCCGAGAACGGCCGAGCGCGACTGGGCTAAGGAGCGCATTCTGGCGGTAATGGAGCGCTATCAGTTGCTACAACTGCCGGTGCTGGATCGCGGAGGTGTGGTAATTGGTCTGGAAACCTTACATGACCTACTAAACAAGCCCCGACGGGACAATCCTGTGTTTCTCATGGCTGGAGGTTTCGGTACTCGTTTGCGCCCGTTGACCCACAACTGCCCAAAGCCTTTGTTGAAAGTCGGCGAAAAGCCGATTCTCGAACTGATCCTGGAGCGCTTCATCAACTCCGGATTTCATCGTTTCTTCATTTCCACTCACTACATGCCGGAAATGATCCGTGAGCATTTTGGCGATGGCAGTCGTTGGGGGGTGAGTATTCGTTATATCCATGAAGACTCGCCACTAGGTACAGGGGGGGCTCTCGGCTTGTTACCGCACGATGAAATCGATCTACCGATGTTTCTGATGAATGGTGACCTGCTGACGACTCTGGATTTTAAAAACCTGCTCGAGTTCCACGAAGCCCATTCCGGTGCCGCCACCATGTGCGTACGTGAGTACGAATACTGCGTACCCTACGGTGTGATCCAGAGTGATGGCCATCGAATTCAATCGATGGTGGAAAAGCCCGTGCAGCGTTTCTTCATCAATGCCGGTATCTACTTGCTGTCCCCCGAGCTGGTAAGGAGCGTATCGGCAGGCACCCGAGTCGACATGCCGACCCTGTTGGAGAACGAGATTTCCGCTGGTCGTGATGTCAACATGTTTCCGGTACATGAGTACTGGCTGGATATCGGCCGCATGGAAGACTTCCAGCGTGCCCAGCAAGAGTTCGGCAGTCTATGAGTCAGCCAGGCACTTATCTGGTAGTGGGGGGCGGCAGTATTGCCAAACGTCATATCGGTAACCTGAAGAAGCTGTTCGCTCCGGCCAGGGTCGCCTGCGTTTCCGCTTCTGGCCGTGCGCTTAGCTCCGAGGATGTGGGAGAGGGTGTCCTAACCCTGTCTTCGATCGCACTGGCACTGGCTGAACAGCCAATCTTCGCGATCATCGCGTCCCCGGCGCCGTGGCACATCGAACACAGCCTGCAATTGTTGGAGGCGGGGGTGCCAGTGCTGATCGAGAAACCGATCGCCGATAGTCTGCAGCGCTTGAGTGGTGTCAACGACCGACTTATAGGGTATTCCCCGGTTGTAGACGTGGCTTACAACCTTCGTTATATGAGTTCCGCTGTGGCGTTCAAGGCGCTTATCGAAGAGGGACGTATTGGGGCGCTGCGCAGTGTCAGTATCGAAGTCGGCCAGTACCTTCCCGACTGGCGTCCTGCCAGCGATTATCGCAAGAACGTGTCTGCTCGCCGTGAGTTGGGTGGGGGCGTTTTGCTGGAGCTTAGCCACGAGCTGGATTACCTTGGCTGGATATTTGGTCGGTTTGAAACCGTCTATTGTTCGGCGCGCAATTCCGGGGCGCTAGAGATCGACGTCGAGGATACCGTCGACGCTTTGCTGGTGCGTAGAGACGGGCTGGTCGCTAATGTGCACATGGATTTCTTGCAGCGCGCACCGGTACGTACCTGCAAGGTCGTCGGTCAGGTCGGCACCCTGGTATGGGACATCCTGAACAACCGCGTTTCCCTGCACAGCGCGCATGATGAGCAAGCGGTGTTGTTCGATGATCCGCTCTATGATCGCAATAACATGTACCTTGACCAGTTACGACACTTCGCCAGCGTTGCAAGCGGGATCGCGCAACCGGCGGTGGGGGTTGAGGATGCACTGGCCACGCTGCATCTGATCGAGGCCATGAAACGCTCCGCTGCAGCGCGCCAGGTTGTTCCTATTGGAGGCATCAAAGCGTGAGCACCTACGCGTTCATCTTCGCCCGGGGCAATTCGAAAGGGCTGCCAGGGAAGAACATCAGGTCATTGGGGGGGATCCCCCTGATCGGCCATTCCATTCTCGTTGCACGACAGGTGGAAGATATTGATAAGGTTTTCGTTTCAACCGACTCGCCAGCAATCGCCGAGGTGGCGAGCAGGTATGGCGCGCAAGTCATCCTGCGGCCGGAGGAGCTGGCAACCGATACCGCTGCGGAGTGGTTGGCATGGCGACATGCCGTCAATTACCTCAAAGAGGGTGGCGACGATTTCGATACCTTCATTAGCCTGCCTGCCACCAGTCCGCTGCGCAATACTGACGATGTCCGTAGCTGCCTAGCTGCACTCGAGCAGGATACCGATGTCGTGGTGACTGTGACTCCGGCCGCGCGCAGCCCCTATTTCAACATGGTCGTACGCGATGAGGCTGGTAACAGCCAGTTGGTCTGCTCTGGTGATTCGGTACATCGTCGGCAGGACGCGCCGGCGGTGTTCGATATGACCACGGTGGCCTACGTGACCCGTCCAGCCTTTGTGCTGGAGCAATCGCGGATCTTTTCTGGCCGTGTCCGGTCGGTGGTAGTGCCGCGGGAGCGGGCTGTCGACATCGATGATATCTACGATTTCAAAATGGCCGAAATGCTGTACATGGATAGAGAGAAAGGGCATGCTGAAGGGTAAGAAAATTCTGGTCGCCGGTGCCGGCGGCCTGTTGGGCAGCACCCTCAGCGCAGCATTGCTGGCGCAAGGGGCGAAGGTGCTCGTCGCCGATATCAACCTGCCGCTGATGAACGAGCGTCTCCAGCAGCAAGGCATCGATCCGCGGCATGCGGATGTGACCCGGGTCACCCTTGACCTGAATGACGTCGCATCCGTCGATGCGCTGTTCGCCTCCCTAGACGACCTGGGCGGCGCGGTAAACTGCACTTATCCGCGCAATAAGCGCTATGGCGCCAGGTTCGAGAACGTGACCCTCGCTGACTTCAACGAGAACGTCTCCCTGCATCTGGGCTCTTCGTTCCTGTTCATGCAACAGTGCGCGAAGTACTTTGAACGCAGCCGTCGTCCGTTTTCCCTGGTCAATATTTCCTCGATCTATGGCGTGCTCGCGCCGCGCTTCGACGTCTACGACGACACGCCAATGACCATGCCGGTGGAATATGCGGCGATCAAGTCGGCGTTGATCCACCTGAGCAAGTACCTCGCCAGCTATGTTGGCAACAGCGATTTCCGCTCCAACTGTGTAAGCCCGGGCGGGATCTTCGATCATCAGCCCGAGCGCTTCCTGGAGGCGTACAAGCAGTACACGCTGGGCAAGGGCATGCTCGACATCAAGGATGTCACGGGGTCGATCCTGTTCCTGCTCTCCGATCACTCCACCTACGTCAACGGCCAAAACATCGTCGTTGACGACGGCTTCAGCCTGTAGGCTTGCTCTCGGACAAAGTGAGTTAGCATGTTCAATATTCTTCTGGTGGGTGCCGGGCAGCTAGGCAGCCGTCACCTGCAGGCCCTTGCCCTGGCCGATTTCTCTGACATCACCATTCAGGTGGTAGATCCGTTCGCCGCATCCCTGGAGCGTGCCCGGGAGCGTTGGGCGCAGGTCGAGCATTCGCCGTCCATTCGCTCGATCGATTTCCTCGCCGATATCGGCCAGGTTCAGGGCGATATCGATTTTTGCGTTGTCGCGACCAATGCCGACTGCCGGCTGCAATTGCTTGAGGACATGTTGGCACGCTTGACGGTGAAAAATCTGCTGCTGGAAAAGGTGCTTTTCCAGTCCGAGGCACAGTTGAAGGCAGCAGCGCAGTTGTTTGCCCGGGTCGGCTGCAAGGTCTGGGTCAACTGCCCGCGCCGCATGTTTCAGGGATACTCGGTGCTGCGCGGGCGTCTGGGCGGCAAAGGCTCGCTCGCCCTACGCGTGACGGGAGAGCAGTGGGGCCTGGCCTGCAACGCGATCCATTTCATCGATATCTGGGCGTTCCTCTGCGGTGCAGATTCCTATGTTCCGGATCTTTCCTCCGTGGACCGACAGGTCGTCGACAGCAAACGCCCGGGTTACAAGGAAATCAACGGAACGCTCAGCGGTCGTTGGAACGAGAGCACGTTCTCCCTCACCTGTCTTGCCAGTTCCACCCAGGCGCCACTGCGCGTCGAGATCGAGACCGAAGACTATCGGGTGATGCTCAATGAGGGCGCCGGCCAGTGTGAGCTTCTCGACAAGGCGAGCGGGGCGCTCGAGTCGCTGCCGTTCCAGGTGTTGTACCAGAGCCAGTTGACCCAGCATGTGGCCGAGTCGGTCTTCCGCGGAACGCCTTGCCAGCTGACCTCCTTCGAGGAGTCGGCGGCCTTGCACGCGCCGTTCCTGCGCGCGTTGCTGGCGTTCTTCAACGAGCATGACTGCGGCAACTACACGCTGTGCCCCATTACCTGATTACACGAACGGATTGAGTATGATTCTATTAGTCGGTGCCGGCCCCATGGCCGTGCAGTATGCCAATGTCCTCAAGGGCATGGACAAACCCTTCCAGGTCGTAGGGCGCAGTGCGCAATCTGCCGAAACGTTTTTCGCCGCTGTCGGTGTCCAACCTGTCGTCGGCGGGATCGAAGCGTACTTCGATGGTGATCCCCCCTCGGTTGATTACGCGATCGTGGCAGTCGGCGTCGAGCAACTGGAGTACACCAGTGCGTATCTTCTGGAGCAGGGCGTCAAGCAGCTATTGATCGAGAAACCGGGCGGCCTGACCCTGGCGTCGATCGAGCGCTTGCAGCAGAAAGCCGAAGGGTTAGGCGCGTCCGTCTATATCGCGTACAACCGTCGTTTCCTCGCGTCGGTCCTCAAGGCGCGAGAACTGATCACCGAAGACGGTGGGGTCACCAGCTTCAACTTTGAAATTACCGAGTGGTCGGACACCATCAAGTCCATCCACAAGGCCGAAGGCGTCAAGGAAAACTGGTTCTTCGCCAACACCACTCATGTCACTGACCTGGCGTTCTACCTAGGCGGACGCCCAGCCCAGTTGAGCACTTTCAACGCCGGGGCCTTGTCATGGCACGAACGCGCTGCGCGTTTCGCCGGCGCTGGAGTGACGGGCGCAGGTGCATTGTTCTCCTATTCGGGGGATTGGGAGGCGCCGGGGCGCTGGGCCGTTGAAGTATTGACGAAGAAGCGCCGCTTCATCTTCAAGCCGCTGGAAAAACTCCAGGTGCAATTGATCAACAGTGTTGCCGTGGCGCCAGTCGACATCGATGCGAGCCTGGACAGCCAATACAAACCGGGGCTCTACCTGCAGGTCGAGCATTTCCTCAAGGCCGACCAGGAAGGCCTTTGCTCGTTGTCCGAGCACCTGGAGAACAGCCGTCTGTATGCTCGTATTGCCGGTTATGCATGATGGTCTGTCGAGTCATGCGGGAGTTGCCGTTCGATGAGGCATGAAGGCATGATCGGGGCGCTCAGGTACGTGTTGGCAACCTACAGCGAGTTCTCGCTGATAGCATTGCTGACGCTGTATTTCACCAATATGGCGAGCCAGCAGGCACTGGCGGACTCCAGTATCGCGTTCATCGTGATTTCCTATAGTACCTTCCTGGCTCTGGGCTTCCATAACGGCGCGATTCGCGACGGGGCCATCAGTCCTTGTGTCGAGGAAAAAGAGCGTATCCTGCGCCTGGAAATCCGTTTTTCGCTGTTGATTGCCCTGTTGCTGATACTTGCAGCGGTTATCTGCCATGAGCGCTTCTTCCTCATGGCAGGTTTGTTCATTGGCGGCGTCAACCATCTGAAAACTGCTTGTCAGACGGTTTTCCGTTTATTGGGCATGGATCTTCATCTGAATGTGCTGAACGTTTCCTGGGCCTGTGCATTCTTCGTCAGTTTCGGCCTGACCTTCTGGTTGTTCACCGATGGCACGCTGGAGATCCGTTTCTTCGGTGCTTGGGCTTTTGCGGCCTTTGCGGTGGTGGGATCGTTCTTTGTCTATTGCTGGGTAAAGCTGGGGCTGGCCAACGAGGGGCGTGATGAGCGTGCCCGGTTGTTCTGGAAGATCCTGGGCTCGTCACGCTACATGTTCCTGATGGCGAGTGGTCTTGTGGTGGTGTTGACCCTCGACCGTTTGGTCCTCAATACACTGGGTGCAGCGGAAAAGGTCAGGGCGGACTTCCAGTACGTCGATGTGTTAACCAACATCTATTTTCTCGGCATGACGTCCGTCCTGTATTACTTCACACCCGGCTTGTTGAAGCAGTTCAGCGGCGACGACGTCGAGCATGGTGTGTTCAAGGCGATGATGGTCAAGTGCGCTAGCTTCCTGGCCGCCGTGGTTGTGTTCTTCACTGCTGCGATCAGCGTATTCCTCTTGGTGATAGGCCGTTTTGAATGGCCGATCTTCGAGATCCTCATATCGATGCTGTTGCTCAAGACGATGCTGATCTGTCTTGGGTTCATTTGTAACTTCTATCTTGCGCAGCGTCTGGAGCGTCTTCTGGCAATCGCCTACCTGGCATTGATGGCGGTGGGACTCGGCCTGTCATTTGGTTTCGGTTACCTATATACGGGCACGTCGGCAATTGTCTTCCTGCCTTTGCTCAATGCTTTGCTGGTTGGGGCATTGGTCGTGGCTTTTTTCAAAAAAATCCATACTCAAGGCGCCCATGAAAAAAGTGCTTGTACTAACTGACTCCCTTGGGTTGCCACGAATGAGCCCGTCGGTGATCCGCGATGATCAATGCTGGACCTATCGCCTGGCGGATCACTGCGCTGGCCGCTTCAAATTTCGAAGCGTTAGTGTTCCAGGAATGGACAGCAACCAGTTACTGTCATTGGCTAGGGACTATTACGCCGCGATAAAGCCCGATGTCGTCGTGCTCCAGGTGGGCATCGTTGACTGCTATCCACGTGCTATCAAGAAGGCTGAGCTTTCCATTCTCCTACGCTTGCCATCTGTGATAAATCGTACTGTCCATCGCCTGGTCAAGCGCTTTTATGCGAGGCTGATTGTTTTGCGTGATATCCGTTATGTACAGCCGGCCATCTTTCGCGCGAATCTGCAGGCATTAAGCAAGATATTCGAGGGCGCACGGATAATGGTTGTACCCATCGCTCCGCCTTCCCAGGCTTATCAGTCAAAGAACCCGCGTATTGCCTCATCGATCGACGAGTACAATGTCTTGTTACGCAGCCAATTTCCCGGAAGTTTTCTCCACGAGTGCTATCCGCAAGGTGCTGCTGCAACGATATTCCTAAGTGACAACCATCACTTGAATGCTGCTGGAAACGACCTGGTTTTCGAGGCCGTAAAAAAGCAGCTCGACGCCCTTGAAGCCGATCGATAACGAGGCTCAAGGCGTATGATATTTCTCATCGTGGTATTCATGCTGGCGGTCTTCCTCCTGTTCAGGAACAGGGAGGTACTGTGTCCGTCGAACGTGGTGTTTGGCAGCTATTTTCTGTACTTCATTTTCCCCAGCACCCTCTTCTACGTTCTTGAGTGGGTTGACTGGGTGTATGTGCTGCCGTGGGGCAAGACCAACGACTGGTTACGGCTTTCCGAGGAAGCACTGCTTTCCTATGCGTACGTATTCACGCTGTTCTTCCTCTTTACCCGCTTGCTCGAAGTGCTCCTGGCACGCACGTCGGCCGCGAGCCTCTTCGAGCAGTATCGGGTAAACCCCTTCATGCTGTTTACCTTCACTGCGCTGGTGCTGGCGGGGGGGCTGTTCTTCTTCCAGGTAACGGGGGGCGTCGAGGCCTGGTTCGGCAACTACAGCGATACCTACCTGGAAAACAAGAAGGGTTATGGCCTGCTCAATTTCCTTCTGATCATGAGCTCGAATTTTCTTGCCTTCGTCCTGGGTTTCTATTGGAAAACCCAGCCCAGGAAAAGCCTGGTCCTGGTGCTCTTCGTGCTGGCGGCGCTGGTGTTATGCGCCTTTATCCAGGGCGTGAAGAGCCGGATCTTCTACTTTGCCATCTTCTTCAGCATTCCCTGGGTCACCATGGCTCGCCTGACCCTGGTCAGGGGGGGCGTCATCTTCGTCGGCTTCCTCTTCACTTTCAGCTTCGCCATGTATTTTCGCTCCAATGGTTTCTACAGTACCCCGGAAATGCTGCTTGAATATTTCCTCAGCTATTTCAATACCATTTTTCTGCACGACATGGTTCTGCGAGACATGCAGCCGGGGTTCCTGTTGACCATGGATTATCCGCTGAACAAATGGCTGACGTTCTTTGGCATACCTTCTGAAGAGTACATGCACGATATCAGTCGCTGGCTGACCTCGATCTACTTCCCGAAACAGTGGTTTGAAGGTTCGGCTACTCAGCAATGGCCAATCGAGACAGAGCTTTATCTGAATTATGGGAGCTATATTTTTTGGGTGGTTCCTGTGTTTTTGTACTCTTTTTATATCTGCTTCCTGTATTCCCTGCGTTATAGTTTGGGGCCGGTGTTCTTGTTTGTCTTTACTTGTGAGTTGCTGTTTTTCTTTAGTATGTTCCGAGGCAGTATGCTGCAATGGATCGTTTTGTTCAATATGCTCTTCTATCTGATGATCCTGGGTGGAAGTCGTTTGCTTTTTTTCAAAGAGAATATTGATGCGCGCTAGTGCTGTTTCCTCGCTGCCCCGGATTATCGTTGAGTCTTATGTGAACGAGGTTTGTCTCGATCGCTCACTCAAGAAAAAATTTCTGGCTAATGAAGCGGCTGCTGATGCCTTACCTCAGTACAAGATCTTGCCGCTGTTTTCTTTGTGGAAGCGACACGGCGGGAAGTTTCTGTTGATTTTACAGGTCATGCGCCTGCTGCTGTTACCTGCCTTGTCTGTCGTTGCTCTTTGCAACCTGGCTCTTGCTTTCGCTGCTCTCTTGCGCAAACGACTGTCGATAGCTGATTTACCGGATAGCATCAGCCTGCCCAACAGTGACTATCTCAAGCTGTTTCATTACCTGTTTGATGATTTCGATCAGCGAGTTAGCTTTCGTTGCAAGAGCCCTTGGGCCATGCTGCCCTACCTTTCTGCTGTTGACTACCTGCGCGCGATAGTGATTGTCTGGCGTGTGTTAATTGCCATTAGCTGCTATCGAGAACAGCGTGGGGTGCGTCGCGGTGACCTGATCTTCCACGCGGTGGACGTAGTGCAGCTCACCTGGTTCACTCTGTTTGTAGAAAAGACCGGGCGTGCCGGGAAAGCCTTGGTCACCGATTGCAACCTGCAGCGCTGGGACTATATCGCCACGAAGCTGACGGATCGTTGCTCGATTATCCAGCACGCATATATCCATGGTGACATCGAGTTTGCCAATCCCTTTGGTACGGTGGATTGCTTGTATGTATTCGATTCAGGGTTCGAGGCGGTATTTGCACGCTATTATAAATTCAGTACTTCGGCAATCATTCGGCCCAAGTTCGATTTGCAGCAAGTGGGTGAGGGAAAGAGGGTGCTATTCCTCGCGTCCTCAGCCCCTTATCTTCAATTCGAGATTGATTTTATTCGGCGCGTCAAAAACGGCCTTGAGTATTTTGTTGTTGTCAAGCTCCATCCTAGGCATGTGTACGATAGTTCGGTTGAGCAGCTTTTGGCTCTTGCTGACGAAGTGCTGGGTGCGTCATGTTTTCCAGACTGCGAATGTATGGTCTCTTATGACTCTTTCCTTGGCTATGAATATAGGGCGCTGGGAAAGAAGGTTGTTTTTCTTAAGGACGAGAGCTCGGTAGAGGGATTTTTTGAGGGGGCTTAGATTCGAGTGCTGGGCTTTTATCGGCCTGGTCTAAGGGTTTGAGAGTTTGTACGATACAATGAATAAGTGGCTGTGTGGTTTTTATTCGATGCATAGAATGGCTCTTTGTTGTTGTGATAGGCTTTGGCTAACTGGTGTCGTAAACCGGATCTCAATGATTGGTGAGTGGTGGTGATAATGATTGCACTGCTCTTAAGTTTTTGACTGAAGAGGTGGTTGTGGAGTATCAAGTTTGTACGTCCTGTATTATGGATAGCACTGATCCAGGCATTAGTTTTGATGCCGGCGGCGTTTGTGATTTCTGCAATAACTTCAAATCAGAAATTGCCCCCAATTGGCATCCTGATGCGCGCGGGGAGGCTGAGCTTGCAGCACTCGCCGCAAAGATCAAGAAGCAGGGTGAGGGCAAGGATTTCGACTGCATCATTGGCTTGAGCGGCGGCCTCGACAGTTCTTACGCGGCTTATATTGCGAAGGAGAAGATGGGACTGCGCCCGTTGCTTTTCCATGTCGATGCCGGTTGGAATACCGACCAGGCCGTAGGTAATATCGAGAAACTGGTAGATGGCCTCGGCCTTGATCTTTACACCGAGGTCATCAACTGGGAAGAAATGAAGGATCTGCAGGTGGCATTCTTGCGTTCGCAGATTGCGGATCAGGACTTGCCTCAGGATGCTGCCTTTTTCTCCGGCCTGTACAAGTTCGCACGCAAGCATGGCATCAAGTACGTGCTGACCGGGGGTAACTATTCCACCGAGTGCTGCCGCGAGCCTGAGGAGTGGGGCGGCTACCCGGGCATCGACAAGACCCTGTTCGCGGATATTCACAAACGCTTCGGCAAGCGGCCGCTGAAAACCTTCCCTCTGGTCGATATCATGACCTACAAGATCCTCTATCAGCGGGTGCTGGGGATGGAGATCGTCAAGCCGCTCAACCTGGTGCCTTACGTCAAGAAAGACGCGGAGGCAGAGCTGGAGCAGCGTTTCGGTTGGCAGAAGTTCCAGCACAAGCATCACGAGTCGCGCTTCACGCGCTTCTACGAGGATTATTGGATGCCTCGCAAATTCGGCTATGAGAAGCGCCGTGCGCATTTCTCCAGCCTGATCATGACGGGACAGATGACTCGCGACGAAGCGCTGGAACGTATCGCCAAGCCCGAGATGGACGAGCAATTCCTGAAAACTGAATTCGAGTTCGTTGCCAACAAACTGGGGCTTTCGGTCGATGAGTTGCAGGCGATTTTCGAGGGCGAAAACAAGACGTATCGGGATTACAAGAACAAGCGCTTTCTAATCGGCATCGGTTCGCGTGTAATGAGCGCCCTCGGATTGGAGAGAAGACTTTTCAGATGATCACCATCATCGATTACGGTCTGGGTAACATTCAGGCCTTCGTGAACGTTTACAAACGCCTGCATATACCGGTCACGGTAGCGAGCAGCGCTGATCAGCTCGCTGGTGCCAGCAGACTAATCCTGCCAGGCGTGGGCGCCTTCGACCATGCCATGCAGCGCCTGAATGCGTCTGGAATGCGACAAACGCTCGATGACATGGTTCTTGGCCAGGGTATTCCCGTGCTCGGCATCTGCGTGGGCATGCAAATGCTCGCCGACTCCAGTGATGAGGGTGTGCTGCCGGGCCTAGGCTGGATTCCGGGCCGCGTGCGCAATTTCCATTCCGTAGCTGAGTCCAGCGAGCTGGCTCTGCCGCACATGGGCTGGAACGATGTGCTGCCTGCCGCCGGTAGCCCGTTGTTTCAGGGGCAACAGGAGAGCTGGCTGTTCTACTTCCTTCACTCCTACTTTTTCGAGTGCGCTGACCCTGCGCATATCGCGGCGACGGCGACTTATGGCGCCAGCTTCAGTTGCTCCGTTGCTTCGAAGAATGTGTATGGGGTGCAGTTCCATCCCGAGAAGAGTCACCACTGCGGTGTCGCCTTGCTGAAGAACTTCGCGGAATTGTGAAATGTTGAGACCACGCATCATCCCCTGTTTGTTGATCCAGGATAGCGGTCTGGTGAAGACCGTACGCTTCAAGGATCCCAAGTATGTCGGCGATCCGATCAACGCCGTGAAGATTTTCAACGAGAAGGAAGCGGACGAGCTGATCGTCATCGATATCGATGCCAGTGCCCATGACCGTGAGCCGGACTATCAGAAGATCGCTCACCTTGCTTCCGAGTGCAGAATGCCGCTGTGTTACGGTGGGGGCGTGCGTACCGCCGAGCAGGCCAAGCGCATCATCGCCCTGGGCGTCGAGAAGGTAGCAATCAGTTCGGCTGCGTTGGCCAACCCCGTGCTGATCAGCGAAATCGCCGCTGAGATCGGTCGGCAAAGTGTTGTGGTGGTTCTGGATCACAAGCAGCGGTTGCTGGGGAAAACGCAGGATGTCTGGACGCATAACGGCACGCGCAATACCAAGCGCAACGTCATCGAAGTAGCGCTGGAAATGGAAAAGCTCGGGGCGGGCGAGATCGTAATCAATTCCATTGATAACGACGGCAAGATGAAGGGCTATGATGTGGCCCTGGCTGCTCAGTTGCGTGAGACCCTTACGGTGCCACTTACAGTGCTCGGCGGGGGTGGTTGCCTCGATGACATGCACAAGGTGGTCGCTGCCTGCGGTGTGGTGGGCGTGGCGGCGGGGAGCTTCTTCGTCTTCAAAGGCCCTTATCGCGCTGTGTTGATCAGCTACCCCACCGCACAGCAGAAACGTGACTCTATTTATTCAGCCTTGCAAGGCCGCCGCTAGGCTGTCTCGCATTCAGATTTCAGGATTGCATATGTTCAATGGAAAGAAGCTGCTCATCTCCGGCGGCACGGGTTCCTTCGGCAATGCCGTACTCAAGCGCTTCCTCGATACTGATATCGCTGAGATTCGCATCTTCAGCCGGGATGAGAAGAAGCAGGATGACATGCGCAAGCATTACGCCAGTCCCAAGCTGAAGTTCTACATCGGTGACGTGCGTGATTACCAGAGCATTTTGAATGCGACCCGGGGTGTCGATTACATATTTCATGCGGCTGCGCTCAAGCAGGTTCCGTCTTGTGAATTTCACCCTATGGAAGCGGTCAAGACCAATGTGGTAGGTACCGAAAATCTGCTTGAGGCGGCCATCCAGAATCGCGTCAAGCGAGTTGTGTGCCTGAGTACTGATAAGGCCGTTTACCCAATCAACGCTATGGGTATATCCAAGGCTATGATGGAAAAGGTCATGGTGGCCAAGTCCCGTAACCTCGACGACTCCGGCACGGTCATCTGCGGCACCCGCTATGGCAACGTAATGGCGTCTCGCGGCTCGGTGATTCCATTGTTCATCGATCAGATCCGGGCGGGTAAGCCGCTGTCGATCACTGATCCGAACATGACCCGCTTCATGATGACCCTGGCCGATGCGGTCGACCTGGTGCTCTATGCGTTCGAGCATGGTCGCAATGGTGATCTGTTCGTGCAGAAAGCGCCTGCGGCGACCGTAGAAGTGCTTGCGCAAGCGCTGACCTCTTTGTTGGGCAAGCCAGAACACCCAATTCAGGTCATCGGTACACGTCATGGTGAGAAACTTTACGAGGCGTTGCTGAGCCGTGAGGAGATGGCCTGCGCCGAGGATCATGGCGAATACTACCGCGTGCCGCCGGATCTGCGCGACCTGAACTACAGCAAGTTCGTGGAACAGGGCGAAGAGCGTATTTCTCATATGCAGGATTACAACTCGCACAACACCGAGCGCCTTGACGTACAGGGCATGCAGGAGCTGTTGCTCAAGTTGAATTTCATGCGCGCCATTCAGCGTGGCGAAGACGCAGCGCCCGAGGAGTGAGCATGAAGGTACTGATCACCGGAGCTAATGGTTTCGTTGGCAAGAATCTGATCGTTCATCTAGGGGAGCGTGCGGATGTCGAGATTCTCACGTTCGGTCGTTCCGACGATTTAGAGGCGCTTGCTGCGCGTGTTGCCCAGGCAGATTTTATTTTCCATCTGGCAGGGGTAAATCGCCCCCAGGATCCTGCGGAATTCGGTCAGGGCAATACCGAACTGACCATTGAGCTTTGCAAGGCCATCGTGGCCAGTGGCCGGCAGATCCCGGTCGTGTATACGTCGTCGAGCCAGGCCGCGCTGGATAACCCTTACGGAGCGAGCAAACGCGGCGCCGAAGAGGCCCTGCAGGCGCTCTCGCGGGAGCATGGTAGCCCGGTGCATATTCTGCGCCTGCCGAATGTATTCGGCAAATGGGCCAAGCCTAACTACAACTCGGCAGTGGCCACCTTCTGTCACAATATTGCCCGGGATTTGCCCATCCAGATCAACGATCCGGCTGCCATCGTCACCCTGGTGTATATCGATGACGTGATTGGCCATTTCCTCGCCTTGTTGGCGGGAGATGAGGTCGGTGTCGGAGTGCAGCCGCAATATCGGGTGAGCGTGGGCGAGATAGCCGAGCGCCTCCATGGTTTCAAGCAAAGCCGCAGTACGCTGATCACGGATCGGGTGGGTGAAGGCTTTGTGCGTGCCTTGTACTCGACCTACTTGAGTTATCTGCCGCCCGATCGATTCACCTACGAGGTGCCGAAGTACGGCGATCCACGTGGTGTGTTCGTCGAGATGTTGAAAACCCCCGATAGCGGGCAGTTCTCGTTTTTCACCGCGCACCCAGGTATCACCCGTGGCAGCCATTATCACCACACCAAGACCGAGAAGTTTCTGGTCATCAAGGGGCGCGCCCGCTTTGGGTTTCGCCATATGACCTCGGGTGAGCTCCATGAGGTCGTCACTGAGGGCGATAAACCACAGATCGTCGAAACCGTACCCGGCTGGACACATGACATCACCAATATTGGCGACGATGAAATGATCGTGATGCTCTGGGCCAACGAGATCTTCGACCGTGCGCATCCTGATACCTACGCTTGCCAGGTGAAACCATGAAAAAACTGAAAGTTGCCACGGTCGTTGGCACCCGCCCCGAAATCATCCGCCTGGCACGAGTGATGGCCAAGCTGGACGAGCACTGCGATCACGTATTGATCCATACCGGACAAAATTACGATTACGAACTCAACGAGATCTTTTTCGACGATTTAGGTATTCGCCGCCCGGATCATTTTCTCAATGCTGCAGGTGCCACGGGCGCCGAGACCATTGGTAATGTGATCATCGCGGTCGACAAGGTGTTGGCTGAAGTCCAGCCGGATGCATTGTTGGTGCTGGGCGATACCAATAGTTGCATGGCGGTGATACCGGCCAAGCGACGCAAGATTCCTACCTTCCATATGGAAGCAGGTAACCGTTGTTTCGACATGCGAGTGCCGGAGGAGATCAACCGCCGCATCGTCGATCACACGGCGGATATCAACTTGACCTATAGCACCATCGCCCGCGACTACCTGCTGCGTGAAGGGCTGTCGCCGGATATGGTGATCAAGACCGGCAGTCCGATGTTCGAGGTGCTGACCTATTATCGTGAAGGCATCGACGCCTCCGACGTCCTTCAGCGCCTTGGGCTGGAGGAGGGTAGGTTCTTCGTGGTCAGTGCACACCGTGAAGAGAACATCGATTCCGAGAAAAACTTCCGCAAGCTGGCCGAAACCTTGAATCAGGTCGCCGCGCACTACAATCTGCCGGTGATCGTGTCCACTCACCCGCGAACCCAAAAGCGTGTGGATGCACTGGGCGTGACCTTTCACCCCAATGTGCGGTTGCTCAAGCCGCTGGGCTTTAAGGACTACAACAAGCTGCAGGCCTGCGCCAAGGCGGTTTTGTCCGACAGTGGCACCATCTCGGAAGAGTCTTCGATCCTGAACTTCCCGGCGCTGAATATACGTGAGGCGCATGAGCGTCCCGAGGGCATGGAAGAAGCTGCCGTGATGATGGTAGGGCTCGAGGTTGAGCGAGTGATGCAGGCGCTCCAGGTGATCGAAACCCAAGGTCGTGGCGACCAGCGCAGCTTGCGCTTGGTGGACGATTACAGCATGCCCAACGTGGCGGACAAGGTAGTGCGGATCGTTCACAGCTATCGCGACTACGTTATGCGTACGGTTTGGAAGCGGTACTGATGCCTGGCGAAAAATTGGTCATTATCAATCGAAGCTTCTGGCCGGTATACCCTGTGATCGGTGAAGCGCTACTGCGCTTCGCTGAGCAGGCCGCTGCCAATAACGTTTCGGTGTCGGTAATCCTGCAAGATCATGCGGACATTCGCTCCAGACTGGCAGAAGAAAATCGCGGCAAAGGAGTCTGCTTTTTTCCGGTAAAAGCATGGACAAGTTCTTCCAGTACGGTACTGGCACGAGTTGTTGATGCCATTTTCTTCATGCTCTGGGTGTTCGGGATGCTTTTGAAATTGCGGCCTAATAGAGTTTATATTTCAACTGACCCTCCTGTCGTGGTTCCCTTCATTGTGATGATTTATTGCAAGATTTTTAGAGCTGAATATATATATCATCTTCAGGATATTCATCCGGAGGCTGCAGATGTAGTTGTGCCTGTTCAGCGATGGGTTTTTAAATTACTCAAGTGGGCCGATGTGCTGGTCATGAGAAAAGCCACTCGGCTTATTACTATAACCGAGCAGATGGCGGGATACATCCGTATGCGTTCATCCACCCAGGCCCCTGTTCATGTGCTCGAGAATCCTGCCGTTTCCTTTGACTCTATCGAGTTGAAAAGCAAAAAAACACCTGGTTTTTCTTTCTGTGGTAATGCGGGAAGGCTTCAGCGGATCCCGCTTCTGATCAATGCTATAGAAAAGTATTTGTCGGGCGGTGGATCTTTGAAATTCGCGTTCGCTGGCGGTGGTGTTTTCAGTGGTCAGCTAAAAGCACTCTCTGAGAAACATGCGAATGTCGACTATTATGGTCTGGTGAGCGCTAGGGAGGCTGCGCAAATTAACGCTGACTATGAGTGGGCAATCTTGCCTATCGTGGATGAAGTGACGCAGTATGCGTTCCCCAGCAAATCGTCTTCATACGTTTTTTCCGGGGCGAAAATTCTTGCGATCAGTGGCAGCGAGACCAGTGTTTCTCGTTGGGTTGTAGATAATAGGCTGGGGATTGCTGTGCCGCCCAATGTCGATTCTGTTGTCTCTGCATTTCAAGAAGTCGAACGATCAAATTACTCTTTCTTGGATATCGATATGGAAAGACATGGGCTCAAGAAAAGGCTGAATTTCGATTCCTTCGTTTCCAGGCTCGACTCTATTGTTTTGGGGGCTAGTTATGGCTCTTGAGCCAAGAGTTGTGGTGACTGGGGCTAACGGTTTTGTAGGGCGTCATTTGGTTGGTGTTTTACAGCGTCGAGGCGTCGACTTCTTGGCACTTTCTCGAACAGGCACTTCTACAGGTTATTCCAGTCTTACAATTTCTTCTTTGGGCGATATGGAGGCTATGAAAGCTGTTTTGAACGGTTATTCGGTGGTCATCCACGTTGCTGCGCGCGCTCACGTGATGCAAGATTCCGTTAGCGACCCTATTACAGAGTATCGTCGCGTCAATACTGAGATTACTCTGAACTTGGCCAAGGCGGCTGTCGCGGCAGGTGTGCGACGTTTTATTTTCATCAGTTCTATAAAGGTTCATGGTGAGGAGACTGCTTTAGGTTCCCCTTACCGAGCTTCTGACACCCTGATGCCCGACGATCCATATGGCTTGTCCAAGCTAGAGGCCGAACAGGGTCTTATGAAGCTGGCAAGCGAGACCGGGTTGGAGATCGTCATCATCCGACCGCCCTTGGTTTATGGGCCGGGCGTCAAGGGCAACTTTGCCAGCCTGATCAAGCTCGTGAGCAAAGGGTTGCCGCTGCCATTAGGGGCTATTCATAACAAACGCTCTCTGGTGGGTATAGACAATCTGGTTGACCTGATCGTCCGTTGCATCGACCATCCGGCAGCTATCAATCAGGTCTTTCTTGCTGGAGATGGTGAGGATCTGTCAACGACCGAGCTGCTGCGTGGCGTGGCTGAAGCCATGGGGAGGCCCGCGCGTTTGATTCCTGTGCCCGCTGCTTTGCTCAGCCTGGGTGCAACGCTATTGGGCAAGCGTGCCGTCGCTCAGCGCTTGCTGGGGTCACTGCAGGTGGATATCAGCAAAACAAGGGAGTTGTTAGGTTGGGAGCCTCCCGTTTCCGTCAAAGAAGGTTTGAGAAGGTGTGTTCGTGATTCGTCTGTTTGATGTTCTGTTTGCTTCGCTGGGGTTGGTGTTCGGTTTTCCCGTACTGCTGTTGATCTATGTGTTGGGCCTTTTCGATACCGGCTCGCCGTTGTTCCGTCAGGAGCGCGTAGGGCGCAACCAGAAGCCTTTCATCCTGGTCAAGTTTCGCACCATGACGGTCGATACGGCCTCTGTGGCCAGCCATCTGGCTTCCAGTGCTTCCATCACGCGCCTCGGTGCTTTTTTGCGTAAAACCAAGCTTGACGAATTGCCGCAGCTTTGGAACGTGTTGAAAGGGGAAATGAGTCTGGTAGGGCCACGCCCAGGGCTGTCCAATCAGCAGGAGCTGACAGCGGAGCGCGACAGTCGTGGCGTGTTCGATGTACGGCCGGGTATCACTGGCTTGGCTCAGGTGAGCGATATTGATATGTCGACACCGCAATTGCTGGCGGAAACCGATCAGCGGATGATCCGTGAGCTGACATTGGCGCATTATTTCAAGTACATCTTCATGACGGTGCTGGGTAAGGGAGCTGGTGATCGCGTGCGTTCTTCGTCGTGAGCCAGAAGTGGCGATGCTCAGCGTGTTGCGCATTCACAGGTTCTGCTAGTGCACGTTCAAGGGATATGAAAAGTTGAGAGGTCGTGATGTTAAAGGCTGCTGATCGCCTGCGTGAGCGTTTGATTGGGTTGTCTCGACGCTCCAAGCGCATGCTTCAGGTCATGACGGATGTCGTGCTGGTCTGGTGCGCGCTGTGGTTGGCTTTCGTAGTGCGCATGGGGGAGCTGGATGCTGCCCACCCTTTTGGTCATCACGCTTGGCTTTTTGCCCTGGCACCTCTTCTTTCTGTGCCTATTTTCATCCGCATGGGGATGTATCGGGCGGTGATGCGTTACTTCGGCAATGATGCGCTGAAGAGCATTTTCAAAGCCGTTTCACTTTCTGCCTTGCTACTGGCTCTGGCGGTTTACTGGTACCGCGATGCACCGGCAGTGATCCCGCGTTCCATGGTGCTCAATTATTGGTGGTTGAGCCTGATGATGATTGGCGGGCTGCGCCTGTTGATGCGTCAGTACTTCATGGGGGACTGGTTTTCTGCCGATCGCCCCAATCGACTGCAGATACGTGATCAGGGCTTGCCGCGAGTGGCCATCTACGGCGCTGGCGCAGCCGGTAACCAGTTACTGGCAGCTCTTCGCATGGGGCGTACGCTGACGCCAGTGGCTTTCATCGATGATGATTCTTCCATTGCCAAGCGCGTGATTGCAGGGCTCAGGGTCTACAAGCCCAAGCATATCCAGCAGATGATCGAGGAAACCGGCGCCCAGGAAATTCTCCTTGCGGTGCCTTCCGCCTCGCGGGCTCGCCGGCGAGAGATTCTCGAGCTGCTCGGTCAGTACAATCTGCATGTTCGCAGCGTGCCTGGCTTCATGGATCTGGCCAGTGGCCGGGTGAAGGTGGATGACGTGCAGGAGGTTGACATCGCCGACCTGCTGGGGCGTGATCCGGTGCCGCCGCAGAAGGCCTTGTTCGAGCGCTGCATTCGTAACCAGGTGGTCATGGTCACCGGGGCGGGTGGGTCGATTGGCTCGGAGCTCTGCCGGCAGATTCTTTCCAGTGAGCCTAAGACCCTGCTGTTGTTCGAGCACAGCGAGTTCAACCTCTACAGCATCCATGCCGAGTTGCTGGGTCGGATCAAGCGTGAGTCCCTGGCCGTTCAGTTGATCCCCATTCTGGGCTCCATTCGCAACCCGGAGCGGCTCGAGGAGGTGATGTCGAGCTGGGCGGTGGATACGGTCTATCACGCCGCAGCGTACAAGCATGTGCCGATGGTGGAGCACAATATTGCCGAAGGCGTGCTGAACAACGTGTTCGGCACCCTGTTCACCGCCCAGGCTGCAGTCAAGGCCGGGGTTGCGCATTTCGTCCTGATTTCCACGGACAAGGCGGTGCGACCGACCAATGTGATGGGCAGCACCAAGCGTTTGGCCGAAATGGTATTGCAGGCACTCAGTGGTGAACCGGCGCCTGTGCTCTGGGGGCGCGAAGAGAAAGTGCATCGGGTGAACAAGACCCGTTTCACCATGGTGCGCTTCGGTAATGTGCTGGGTTCTTCTGGTTCGGTGATTCCGCTGTTCCACGAGCAGATTCGGCGTGGTGGCCCAGTGACGGTGACGCACCCCAATATCACGCGTTACTTCATGACCATTCCCGAAGCGGCGCAACTGGTGATTCAGGCTGGCTCCATGGGGGAGGGCGGTGACGTCTTCGTTTTGGACATGGGGCAGCCCGTGAAGATTGCCGACCTGGCGGAAAAGATGATTCAGCTCAGTGGTTTGAGCGTGCGCTCGGTCGATAACCCCCATGGAGATATTTCCGTGGAGTTTTCGGGGTTGCGCCCCGGTGAGAAGCTCTACGAAGAGCTATTGATCGGTGACAATGTCAGCCCCACCGAGCATTCGATGATCATGCGTGCCAACGAAGAGATGTTGCCCTGGGCGCAATACAGGCAAGTGCTGCAGGCACTCCATGAGGCGGTGGCGCGTGAGGACTACGAGCGCGTGCGGCAGCTTTTGCGCGAGGTGGTCTCCGGTTATCGTCCCGAGGGGGAGATCGTCGACTGGCTTTACTTGCAGAAGCGCACGGAGAGTTGACAGATATTCATCAGTGTGTATGTTGATCCATGTGGGCTAGGTGCCCTCACATGGATCAACTGACGTAAGGATACATATCATGATGAACGTTCGTCTTGCTTCTCTGCTATTCGCCGCTCTGGCTTCCTTCTCCCTGGCTGTTTCTGCAGCCGAAACCTCCAAGGCCGATGCCGCCAAGCCCGTTGCCGCTCAGGTGGCGCCGGCCACCATGGTCAATCTCAATACCGCCGATGCTGCGACCTTGCAGCGTGAGCTGGCGGGTATCGGTGAGACCAAGGCGCAGGCGATCGTTGCGTACCGTGAGCAGCACGGTAAATTCGCATCGGTCGACGAGCTGTTGGAAGTCAAGGGGATTGGCGAGGCAACCCTGGAGAAGAATCGCGACAAGTTGAGCGTGAACTGACGCTTGGCGGCATTACGCTGCTTGAGGCCGGTCTTTTGACCGGCCTTTTTCGTTGTTAGGGGTAGGCTGCAGCTTAAGTGAACAGCGTTACGGTTCATGCTGGGGCTTTTCGTTTTCGGTGGACTCTCACCAAGGCACACCCTAGCGCGAGCAGTCCCCCCTCGCCCCTCTGGGGAGAGGGTTAGGGTGGGCCGCGTTAGGAGAGGGGGCCGGCAGACTTGCGGCGTTTTCAGCCCTCTCCCCCAGCCCCTCTCCCATAAATGGGAGAGGGGAGCAAAGCGCACACGACCTCATGTGAACAGCGTTGCGGTATGAACCAAGGCTTTGAATCTGGCTCCGCGACCTGGACTCGACAGCGAAGCTGAACGCGCTTTAGCGCGGCCCCGAAGGGGTGAGCGAAGCGAATAACCTGGGACGCAGTCCCTGTTGAGAGTCCGCCAAAAACGAAAAAGCCCCGGTATGAACCGAGGCTTTGAATTTGGCTCCGCGACCTGGACTCGAACCAGGGACCCAATGATTAACAGTCATTTGCTCTACCGACTGAGCTATCGCGGAACAACGGCGCGTATGTTACTGATTAAAAAAGGGAAGTCAACACTTTGTGGTGATCTAGTTGCCCATGGAGTGCAAGCGATTCAGCTACTCATCATTGAGCTAGTGATTATTTTCCATCGTGCTTCGGAGCTGGTAGCCTTGCAGACTTGATTATCTCGTAGACTCGGTTTTGCAAATGCAGCCAGGAACCATCCTTACGCACTACTTCACTGTCAATGATCGTGGGCGTGATTTCGTCGTTGGGGATGTCCATGGGCATTTTGAGATGCTTGAGGCCTTGCTGTCCAAGGTCGGTTTTGACGAGTCTGTAGACCGCTTGTTCGTAACGGGTGATCTCATTGATCGCGGCCCGTGCTCTCATCTGATTTTGGAGTGGCTGGATAAGCCCTGGCTTTATGCGGTCAGAGGCAATCATGAGCAGATGATAATCGACAGTGTTGCTGGCGTAGGAGATCCGCCACGACATGCGCGCAATGGGGGGCGATGGTTTTACGAGTGTGAGCTTTCAGAGCGGCTTCGTATCGCTGAGCGCCTAGCGCTCTTGCCTATAGCTATTGAAGTCCGACTGATGAATGGCAATTATGCCGGAATCATCCATTCTGAAATGCCTGGTTGGGAATGCGGTTTCAATTGGAGGCAGGCACTGGCGTTGTTAGCTGTTGCTGATCCTGAACAGCGGCATCACGCCTTTGTTCAGGCTCTTTACGCTAGGAATCGAATCATGGCGCGTGACTGTCGTCCGGTGGAGGGGCTTCATAGGCTCTATGTCGGGCACTCGACGGTTTCCGAGGTGTTGCATTTAGGCAACGTCGTCTACATAGATACCGGCTGTTCATTTCCTGATGGCAAGTTGACCCTTGTCGACATGCTGACTGAGGAAGAATTTTTTTTATGTCCGCAGCAGAAAATGATTTTGTCCGAGGGCATGTCATCAGTCATTTTGCATGCAAAAACGCCGGCATGAATGCCGGCGTTTTTGTTGGTTTCTACTAAGCCTCAGAGCACCGCATGAATCGCGCGGGTGACGCTGTCCAGGTTGCCGTTGTTCAGGGCGGCGACGCAGATACGGCCGGTGCCGACGGCGTAGATACCGAACTCTTCCTTGAGGCGCTCGACCTGCTCCACAGTGAGGCCGGAGTAGGAGAACATGCCGCGCTGCTCAGCGACAAAGCCGAAGTCGCGCTTGGCACCCAGTGCGGTCAGTTGCTCGACCATGGCCAGGCGCATGCTGCGAATTCGCTCGCGCATCTCGCCCAGTTCGGCTTCCCACATGGCGCGCAGTTCTGGGCTGTTGAGCACGCTGGCGACCACGGTGGCGCCGTGGGTCGGTGGGTTGGAGTAGTTGGTGCGGATCACGCGCTTGAGCTGCGACAGTACGCGAGCCGACTCTTCACGGCTGCCAGTGACCAGCGACAGCGCGCCAACACGCTCGCCATACAGCGAGAACGACTTGGAGAAGGAGCTGGAGATGAAGAACTCCAGACCCGAATCGGCGAACAGGCGCACGGCTTCGGCGTCCTGATCGATGCCGTCACCGAAGCCCTGGTAGGCGATGTCGAGGAAGGGCACGTGTTCACGCTCGCGCAACACTTCCAGCACGGCTTTCCAGTCTTCCATCTGCAGGTCGACGCCGGTGGGGTTGTGGCAGCAGGCATGCAGCACGACGATGGAGCGCGCCGGCAGGTTGCGCAGGTCTTCGAGCAGACCGCCACGGTTCACGCCGTTGCTGAACGGATCGTAGTAGCGGTAGTTCTGCACCGGGAAGCCAGCCGCCTCGAACAGCGCGCGGTGGTTCTCCCAGCTCGGGTCGCTGATGGCCACGGTGGCATCGGGCAGCAGGCGTTTGAGGAAGTCGGCGCCGATCTTCAGGGCGCCAGTGCCGCCCAGAGCCTGGGTGGTGATCACACGGCCGGCTTCGATCAGGGCTGCGCCCTTGCCGAACAGCAGTTCCTGCACGGCCTTGTCATAGGCGGCGATGCCTTCGATCGGCAGGTAACCACGCGGTGCATGGGCCTCGATGCGTGCCTTTTCGGCTTCTGCGACGGCGCGCAGCAGCGGAATTCGCCCCTCCTCGTTGTAGTAGACGCCCACGCCAAGGTTGACCTTGGTGCTGCGGGTGTCGGCGTTGAATGCTTCGTTGAGGCCCAGGATGGGATCGCGCGGAGCCATTTCGACGGCGGAGAAGAGACTCATGATGGGTGCGGCAACTCGAGTGAGGGGTGGGAGGCCAGGCGTCCCCGACAAAAGCGCTAGGGGGCGCGTAATCGGGGCGTTAGTATAACGACCCTGAATCCAGGGGGCGACAGCGCAAAGCCCTGAATTAAGGCCTTTTGCCAGGTGATTCGACTCTACCTGGTGCTATTGCCAACTCGCCCTGCAATTCATGGCTTTTGACGCAGTCCGAAGAGAAGCGTCACAGTCATTCGTCGAGGTACTGCATGTCCGAGTTTCAGTTGGTGACCCGCTTCAAGCCTGCCGGCGATCAGCCCGAGGCGATCCGGCAGATGGTCGAGGGGCTGGAGGCCGGTCTGTCGCACCAGACCCTGCTGGGTGTGACCGGCTCGGGCAAGACCTTTTCCGTGGCCAATGTCATCGCCCAGGTGCAGCGCCCGACCCTGGTGCTGGCGCCAAACAAGACCCTGGCTGCGCAGCTCTACGGCGAGTTCAAGGCCTTCTTCCCGAACAACGCGGTGGAGTATTTCGTCTCCTACTACGACTACTACCAGCCGGAAGCCTATGTGCCGTCGTCGGACACCTTCATCGAGAAGGATGCCTCGATCAACGACCATATCGAGCAGATGCGCCTGTCGGCGACCAAGGCGCTGATCGAGCGTAAGGACGTCATCGTGGTCTGCACCGTGTCCTCGATCTACGGCTTGGGTAGCCCCGAGGAGTACCTGAAGATGGTGCTGCACCTCGACCGGGGCGACAAGATGGATCAGCGCGCGCTGCTGCGCCGACTGGCCGAGCTGCAGTACACGCGCAATGACATGGACTTCGCCCGCGCCACTTTCCGTGTGCGTGGCGACGTGATCGACATCTTCCCGGCGGAATCGGATCTGGAAGCCATCCGTGTCGAGCTGTTCGACGACGAGGTGGAGAGCATCAGCGCCTTCGACCCGCTGACCGGCGAGGTGATCCAGAAGCTGCCGCGCTTCACCTTCTACCCCAAGAGCCACTACGTCACGCCGCGCGAAACCCTGCTGGAGGCGGTGGAGCACATCAAGGCCGAGCTGCAGCAGCGTCTGGAATACCTGCGTGGCGCCAACAAGCTGGTGGAGGCGCAGCGCCTGGAGCAGCGCACCCGCTTCGACCTGGAGATGATCCTCGAGTTGGGGTATTGCAACGGCATCGAGAACTACTCGCGCTACCTGTCCGGTCGCCCGGCCGGCGCGCCGCCACCCACCCTGTACGACTACCTGCCGGACGAGGCGCTGCTGGTGATCGACGAATCCCACGTCTCGGTGCCGCAGGTTGGCGCCATGTACAAGGGCGACCGTTCGCGCAAGGAAACCCTGGTGGAGTATGGCTTCCGCCTGCCTTCGGCACTGGACAACCGGCCGATGCGCTTCGAGGAATGGGAGTCGGCCTGCCCGCAGACCATCTTCGTCTCCGCCACGCCCGGGCCATACGAGGGTGAGCATGCCGGGCGGGTGATCGAGCAGGTGGTGCGCCCCACCGGCCTGGTCGACCCCGAGGTGGAAGTGCGCCCGGCGCGCACCCAGGTCGACGACCTGCTGTCGGAGATTCGTCTGCGTGTCGCGGTGGGCGAGCGCGTGCTGGTCACCACCCTGACCAAGCGCATGGCCGAGGATTTGACCGACTACCTGGGCGACCACGACGTCAAGGTGCGCTACCTGCACTCGGACATCGACACGGTGGAGCGGGTGGAGATCATCCGCGACCTGCGCCTGGGTACCTTCGACGTGCTGGTGGGCATCAACCTGCTGCGCGAGGGCCTGGACATGCCCGAAGTGGCGCTGGTGGCCATCCTCGATGCGGACAAGGAAGGCTTCCTGCGCAGCGAGCGCTCGCTGATCCAGACCATCGGCCGCGCGGCGCGTAACCTCAACGGCAAGGCGATTCTCTACGCGGACAACATCACCGGCTCGATGCGTCGAGCCATCGAGGAGACCGAGCGCCGCCGTGCCAAGCAGATGGCCTTCAACGAGGCCAACGGCATCGTGCCCAAGGGCGTGCAGAAGGACATCAAGGACATCCTCGAAGGCGCCGTGGTACCGGGGGCGCGCAGCAACAAGCGCAAGGGCATGGCCAAGGCCGCAGAGGAGAGCGCGCGTTACGAGAGCGAGCTGCGCTCGCCGAGCGAGATCACCAAGCGTATTCGCCAGTTGGAAGAGAAGATGTACCAACTCGCCCGCGACCTGGAGTTCGAGGCTGCAGCGCAGTTGCGCGACGAGATCCAGAAGCTGCGTGATCGCTTGTTGCAGGTGTAGCGCAGCCAATAATCCCATTCCCGGATTGCATCCGGGCTACATCCTGCGTCCATGCAGTTCTGTAGGGTGGATCACGCTTTACCGATCCACCGCCTTGGTGGATGCAAAAAGCGGCATCCACCCTACGACCGGACTCAATGCGCCGCGTTGGCCCCGGCCATGTTCTGCGGCAGCTTTCGCGTCAGCAGGATCGCCAGCATGCTCACGGCCAGGGCGATGCCGATGGCATGGAAGGCATCGTTGTAGGCCATGATGGTGGCCTGTTCATGGGCGATCTGGCTCAGCCTGGCCAATGCCGCCTGTTCGCTACCCAGGGTCTGTGTCAGCAGGTGCAGGCGTTCGTCCACCTGCGGGTTGGTCGGCACGATGGATTCGCGCAGGTAGTCGAAATAGACCTTGGTGCGTGCGTCCAGCAGGGTGGCCAGCAGGGCGATGCCGATGGCACCGCCGAGATTGCGCAGGATGTTGAACAGGCTGGAGGCCGAGCCGGCATCCTGGGGCAGGATGTAGGCCGTGGCGATCAGCGACACGGTGACCATCACCAGTGGTTGGCCGAGTGCGCGGACGATCTGGATATGGTTGAACTGCGGCCCGGCGAAGTCCGGGTTGAGCACGCCGGAGAAGAAACTCGCCGCGCCGAACAGGGCGAAGCCCAGGGCGCATAGCCACTTTGGCGAGATGATCTTCATCAGCTTGGGCACCAGCGGGATCAGGAACAACTGCGGTATGCCCATCCACATGATCACTTCGCCGATCTGCATGGCGTTGTAACCCTGAATCTGCGCCAGGTACAGCGGCAGCACGTAGATCGAACCGTACAGCCCCACGCCGAGGCCCAGGCTGGAAATGCTGGACAGGCCGAAGTTGCGCTCGCGCAGTACGCCAAGGTTGATCAGCGGGTTTGGGCGGGAAATCTGCAGGATGACGAACAGAATCAGGCTGACCAGCGCCACGCTGCCCAGGCCGACGATCAGTTGCGACTCCAGCCAGTCCTTGCGGTGGCCTTCTTCGAGAAACACTTGCAGGCAGCCCAGGCCCAGGCCCAGAGTGGCGATGCCGGCGTAGTCGGTGGTCTTCAGCAGCTCCCAGTGCGGCGCCTTCTTCTCCAGGCCGTAGAGCAGGCCGGCAATCATGATCAGGCCGGGCGGCACGTTGATGTAGAAGATGTATTCCCAGCCCCAGTTTTCGGTCAGCCAGCCGCCTAGCGTGGGGCCGATGGAGGGCGCGAAGGTAGCGGTGATGGCGAACAGCGCCATGCCCTTGGCGCGGTGATGCTCGGGCAGCTTGATCAGCGTCATGGTGAACGCCAGCGGGATCAGCGCGCCGCCGGTGAAGCCCTGCAGGGCGCGAAACACGATCATGCTCTCCAGGCTCCAGGCCATGGAGCACAGCAGCGAGGCGATCAAAAAGCCCACCGATACCCACACCGCCAGGCGCCGCGCAGAAAGGAGCTGCACCAGCCAGGCGGTGAGCGGAATCATGATGATCTCGGCCACCAGATAGGAGGTGGAGATCCACGAGCCTTCTTCCAGTGTGGCGGACAGCGCACCCTGGATGTCCTTGAGTGAGGAGTTGGTGATCTGGATGTCCAGCACCGCCATGAAGGCGCCGAGCATGGCGCTCATCACGGCGATCCAGTCGCGGCGGCTGGGTTCTGCCGTCGCCCGGATCAGCGCATCACCCGTCATGGCGTTGGTCGCTGCGCAGGTCGACGCTGACTTCCACCGACATGCCGGGGCGGATCAGACCGTGCAGCGGGTTGTCGGCGGCGAAGGTCAGCTTCACCGGAATGCGCTGCACCACCTTGGTGAAGTTGCCGGTGGCGTTGTCCGGCGGCAGCAGGCTGAACTGCGCGCCGGAGGCGGCGAACAGGCTGTCGATGCGGCCCTCGATGGGGGTGTCGGGGTAGCTGTCGAAGCGCAGCTCGGCTTTCTGCCCCGGGCGCATCTGGCCGATCTGGGTTTCCTTGAAGTTGGCCTGCACCCAGATTTCCTGATCCGGCACCAGCGACAGCAGGTAGGCGCCGCCTTGTACCACCTGGCCTTCGCGCGCCGAGCGCTGGCCAACGAAGCCGCTGATCGGCGCATGGATCTGCGTGCGTGAGAGGTTGAGATCGGCCTGTTCCAGGTCGGCCCGAGCGGAGAGGATCTGGGCATCCAGGCGCTTGATCTCGGCCTCCAGGCTGGCCACCTGCTGACGCTGCGCCTGCAGATCGGCCTGGGCCTTGGAGACTTGCGAACGGGCCACGCGGTTGTCGGCAGCCAGGGTGGTGACGCGCTCTTCGGAGACATAACCAGGCTTGCGTAGGGTCTGGGCGCGGTTCAGATCCAGCTGGGCGCGCTCCAGGGTGGCCTGGCTGGCAGCGACATCGGCCTGGCTGGCGGCGATCAGGCTGGCCTGCTGGTCGAGCTTGCTCTGCGCCTGGGCGCGTTCGGCCTGGTGGGTTTGCAGAGCGGCGACGGCGCGCTGGCGTGCCAGGCGAAAGTCGGCATCCTCCAGGGTGACCAGCAGTTCGCCGGCTTCTACGTGCTGGTTATCGCGCACCAGCACTTGTTCGATGCGTGCATTCAACTGGCTGGAAATACGCGTGATCTCGCCCTGAACGTAAGCGTTATCGGTACTCTCGTGGTAGCGCCCGACCAGCAGCCAGTGGCCGAACAGGGTTGCGATTATCAATACCAGCAGGGTCACGAAGATGAGAAGACGACGTTGCAATTGGGCGGGCATGCATGAGGCTCGAAGGCAAACGGAGGGAATGTAAGCAAATTTAACAGTGTTCCGCTGGCGCTAGTAGAGGCTAGACTGGGCATGCTTTGTTGCTTATGGGGAACAATAATGGGGCTGGATGACGCATTGATCTTCACCCGCGTAGTGGAGTGCCACAGCTTCACCCAGGCGGCGGTCAGCCTGGGCATGCAGAAATCCACCGTGAGTCGGCGCATCGTCCTGCTCGAGGAGCGCCTCGGTGTACGCCTGCTCAATCGCACCACGCGCAAGCTGCGCCTGACCGAAGTGGGCCAGGCCTATTACGAGCGGTGTCGGCAGATCATGCTCGATTTCGCCGAGGCCGAGCAGGCCGTGATGCAGTTGCAGCACGAGCCATCGGGCCTGTTGCGCATCAGTGCGCCCATCGAGTTCGGCCAGTTGTTCCTCGGCCGCGTGCTGGGCGAGTTCATGCGCCAGTACCCGCAGATCAATGCCGAAGTGGAACTGACCTCGCGCCTGGTGGATCCGCTGGAGGAGGGGGTGGATATCGCCATCCTGGTCGGCCAGCCGCAGGACTCCAGCCTGATCGCGCGCAAGCTGTTCGAGAGCGCTCGACGTCTCTGCGCCAGCCCGGCCTACCTCGCCGCCCATGGTACGCCGCGCAGCGTGGCGGAGCTGGAGGGGCACCGGGCCATCCTCTTGCAACACGACGCGCCGCGTTACTGGCCGCTGCTGGATGCAAGCGTGCCCTGCCAGCGGGTACTGACCTGCAACAACATCACCTTTGCCCGTGAGGCGGCGGTGGCTGGGGCGGGCATCGCCGGCCTGCCGGTGATGATCAGTGAAGAAGCGGTGCGCAGCGGACGCCTGATCGAGCTGCTGCCCGATGCGCGGCTGCCGGTGGGGGAAATCTACGCGATCTACCCATCGCGGCGTTTCCAGGCGATGAAGGTCAAGGCCTTCCTCGACTTCCTCATCGCCGCCTTGCCCATCACCCGTGGTGGGTTGCTGGAGCCGGGGCCGGTCAGCCTGCTAACATCGCCCGCTTGATTCACCCTCGTGTCTTCCTTCCGAGAGCATTCATGACCACCGTTCGTACCCGTATCGCGCCATCGCCGACCGGCGATCCCCATGTCGGCACCGCCTATATCGCGCTGTTCAACCTGTGCTTCGCCCGTCAGCACGGTGGCCAGTTCATCTTGCGCATCGAAGACACCGACCAGTTGCGCTCCACTCGTGAGTCCGAGCAGCAGATCTTCGACGCCCTGCGCTGGCTGGGTATCGAATGGGACGAAGGCCCGGACGTCGGCGGCCCGCATGGCCCGTACCGGCAGAGCGAGCGTGGCGAGATCTACAAGAAGTATTCGGACGAACTGGTCGGCAAAGGCCACGCCTTCCCCTGCTTCTGCTCCGCCGAGCGCCTCGATCAGGTGCGCGCGCAGCAGATGGCCAACAAGGAAACCCCACGTTACGACGGTCACTGCATGCATCTTGACCCGGCCGAGGCGCAGCGCCGTATCGCCGCCGGCGAGTCGCACGTGGTGCGCATGAAGGTGCCCAGCGAGGGCGTCTGCGTGGTGCCGGACATGCTCCGTGGCGACGTCGAGATCCCCTGGGATCGCATGGACATGCAGGTGCTGATGAAGGCCGATGGCCTGCCCACCTACTTCCTGGCCAACGTGGTCGACGACCACCTGATGGGCATCACCCACGTGCTGCGCGGCGAGGAATGGCTGCCGTCGGCGCCCAAGCTGATCAAGCTTTACGAGTACTTCGGCTGGGAGCAGCCGGCGCTGTGCTACATGCCACTGCTGCGCAATCCGGACAAGAGCAAGCTGTCCAAGCGCAAGAACCCCACCAGCATCACCTTCTACGAGCGCATGGGCTACCTGCCGCAGGCCATGCTCAATTATCTGGGGCGCATGGGCTGGTCGATGCCGGACGAGCGCGAGAAGTTCTCCCTGGCCGAGATGATCGAGCACTTCGACATCAACCGCGTGTCGCTGGGCGGGCCGATCTTCGATCGGGAGAAGCTGTCCTGGCTCAACGGTCAGTGGCTGCGTGAGCTGCCGGTAGAAACCTTCGCCGCCGAGGTGCAGAAGTGGGCGCTCAATCCCGAGTACCTGATGAAGATCGCGCCGCACGTGCAGGGCAGGGTGGAGACCTTCAGCCAGATCGCACCGCTGGCCGGCTTCTTCTTCTCCGGCGCGCTGAACCTGGATGCCAAGCTGTTCGAGCACAAGAAGCTGTCGCCCGACCAGGTTCGCCAGTTGATGCAATTGATCCTGTGGAAGCTCGAAGCGCTGCGCCAGTGGGAGAAAGATCGCATCACCGGCTGCATCCAGGCGGTGGTGGAACACCTGGAGCTGAAGCTGCGTGATGCCATGCCGCTGATGTTCGCTGCCATCACCGGCCAGGCCAGCTCGGTGTCCGTGCTCGATGCCATGGAAATCCTCGGCCCGGATCTTACCCGCTTCCGCCTGCGCCAGGCGCTGGAGCTGCTCGGCGGTACCTCGAAGAAAGAGACCAAGGAGTGGGAGAAGCTGCTGGCCAGCATCGGTTGAAGGCTGTGTAGGGTGCGCTGTGCGCGCCGCGTGCCGAGTTGTTGAGCATCGGTGCGCATGGCGCACCCTACTGTAAGGCCGGCTCTAAGTAATTGTTCTAGTGGCAAAAAATTTGGGGCCGTAAGAAAAATATTGTTGACAGGCACTCGGGGCGCTCTTAACATGCGCCCCGTCCTCGAGATGGGGCTATAGCTCAGCTGGGAGAGCGCTTGCATGGCATGCAAGAGGTCAACGGTTCGATCCCGTTTAGCTCCACCAA